>CALAUZ010000372.1 GCA_937892105.1 uncultured Fretibacterium sp.
GCCCGATTGGGTTTGCTGTCATAGCCGCGTTCCACAACCATTGTGCCGCAGTCCAGGCTTTTGTCGCGCCAGCTATCAGTAGCTGTTTGCCATAATACAGCGCGAGCTTTCCGACATTCAACAACTTGCTTCCGGCCTTCATTACAAGTTGCCACGCTTTAGTCGCCCCCGCAAGAACCTTCGTTTTTGCCGCCGCGAATAATGACGTTTTTCCCTGCGCGACAAGTTTCAGCTTCAGTAAGTCCATTGCGACTTTTGCTGACAGGAACGGCAGTTTTAACATCAACCATGCGTATTTGACCGCAACAATTCCAACTTTTAACGCCGCTAAACCGCCTACAATCCTCACAACCCACTTTGTAATGTCAGAACCTTTCATGAACTCCGCAAACCCTGCTGTTATAGTCGCAAAGCCCGACACAACTGCCGTAACAATTGGGAGAATAGCGTTGCCGATTTCAATCATTACATCAGAAATAGCCGATTTTGCAATATTCATTTGCCCTTTTAATGTCGCAAGCTGTTTCTGCATCATCTCATACGCAACACCCTTAGCCCCGTCAGCTTTCTTGTCAAGCTCCGTGAATGTACCAGCTCCAAGCTGTGCCAATAACGCCTGTGCGCCTGGCATCGCCTCAGCTCCGAATATTTTTGTTATTGCCTCTATCTGTTTGGCCTCGTCCATATCTTTTATGGCGTTGTTGATGTCGTTTAAAAGATCAGGAAAATCTCGCATTGCTCCATCATCTTTGAACAAAGATATGTTGTAGCCCTTCAGAGCCTTCTGGACACTTTTGGAATCCTTTGCAAGCCTTGAAAATGTTGCCGTAAGCACGTCATTTGCGGCTGCTCCTTTGATACCGCTTTTTGCGAGCATGGCTGTATATATCGATAAATCACGGAAGGATATTCCTAGCCTCTGCATAAAAGGCTCTGAACCCTTCATACCCTCCCACATTTTCTCGGTACTTACTCCGACTGCCTCAGATATTGCCTTAAGCTCACCAGTAGCCTCATAGTTGTATCTAAGCAACTGTTCAAGAGAACCGTCAAGCGCACCGTTCATCACGGCCATCATTCCAGAGACTGCACGAACCCCGAAAATATCGGCAAGGTATTTCGTTTTGTCGGCCTCACCCATATCCTTCATCTTGTCGGACAATTCAAGCATTAAGTCTGGCAACTGGCGCATATTTCCTTTCGCATCACGGCTCGCAACTCCCAGACCGTTTAGTGCCTTCTCAACAGCTTTCGGCTCTTGGGCTAATCTCAGAAATGCTCCACGCAATGCAGTACCGCCCTCAGTGCCCTTAATGCCAGCGTTTGCCATTACTCCGAGCATTGCTGATGTCTCCTCAAGTGATACACCGAGATTTGCCGCAACAGGTGCTACATACTTCATGCCCTCACCGAGTCCGACTATGTTTGTGTTACTCGCCGCGCTGGTCTGGGCTAATACGTCAGCAACTCGGTTTGCCTGATCTGCTGACAGTTTGAAGCCCCGCAACGTGCTGGCCGCAACATCAGAAGCGTGAACTGTGTATCACGTCCCAACTGACGAGCTTGTTCCTGTAACGCCTTAAAGGATTTTTCGTCCGCTTCTTTGTCCCGTCCAGCTCCCGAAAACGCAACCGCATTAACACGTGCCATTGCTGACTCGAAATCTGCCGCCTGCGAAACAGGCTTATACAGACTGTAACCCAGTCTTGCCGCTGTCATCAGTTCTCCCTTCATGTTGTTCCATGAGAGAGTTTGCTTCGTCTGGTCAAGGGCAGCCTTCGAGCGTTTATATCTTTCTTGGGCTTCGGCCATTCGCTGAGACTGTTGCGTCAGACGGGCTTGTTCGTTCGCAAGATTTCGTGTATCTATCCCAGCGGCTTTCAGTTCGGCGGTCATTCGGGACAACGACTCTTTGTCTCGGTCTATTGTCTGCTGTAGCTTGCCAGCGTTGGTCGTCAATTCCTGCGACCTGACTGACAGGGATTTTGTCTCTCTCTGAGACTCCTTCATCTACCTGTTGAGACCTTGCGCATTTTGCTGGGCGGCTTTCAGAGCTGAAGAACTCTGCTTCATCGCCCCTTCAAGTCGATGGACTTCCTCCTGCGCGGCCTTGTACTGCTTCTGCAATTCCGCTGTCGGCTGTGATGAGGCTCTTATCTGACTGGCAAGTGATTCCATGTTCAGCTTGGCGGCTTTGTATGCGTCTGTGTTGCGGACATTCTCTGCGTTTAGTCTGCTGGCTTCTTGCTGCGCTGTACGATACTGCGCGGATAAATCCTGCGTGCGTACTTTTGAGGCAGCTGCCTGTGCGTTAAGGGCTTCGGCCTGCTCGGTCATGGAGTACATTTCCGCAGAGTTCTTGACGATTGCACCCTGCATCTTCTGATATGACTCTATCTGCCCCGACTGCTTCTGCGACTGTTCGGCCTGTTTCTGGAAATCGCTCAAGGCTTTTCCAGCCTTCCCGAACGTTCCTGAAAAACTGCTTGCTAATGCCGCTCCGATCGCAAACGTTATTTCTACCGCTTTTGCCACTGTGAAATCACCTGCCTTTCTTGCGTTTCTCTATTTCGCGCTCTAATTTCTCCGCCTCATCACGCACAATACTTACCCACTCAGGCATACTAGCTACAGGGAGCTTCAGCCATTCGGTAGCAGGTGTTCCTGTGTCTGCGCGGGCTAACCTTACCGCTATTCGCCTTAGGACATTTCGAGGGGAGTCTCCGGGATTGGCGCGGCTTCGGTCATATCCTCGTCTGAGTCCGAGACTACCAAAAAATTGCGCACTTCCGTTATCACGCGGGCAAAATCATGTGCGCACATACCCCTCAGAATTTCGGCAGGCATGTGTAACGCTCTTGCAGCTACGGTAATCAGGTAAACGCGGGAAAAATCCGTTGTCTGCATCGGGTTGCCTGTCTTCAGGATTTGTTCTTCAACTTCGATAAGGTCATTGCCAGTCAAATCCTCAAGCGGGATATCTAGTGTGTATAGCTCCTGCCCCTTGTGCTTAACGGGCTTCTTCAGCTGTATCTTCATCATTCAACCTCCTGTTTATTGCCCGCCCAAATCTGCGCGGACTCCTGCAAGATAATCTACTCCGTCTACCTTGTAGATATAGTTGTATTTGTCCATCTCAACGCGTTCTTTGTGGTCAAGCTCAATCTTCATGTATGTTATTTCGAATTCCGTCTGCGTGTCCATATTGTCGCCGACTACAAGATTTCCGGGCGTGCTGGTCTTCGTTGTCGCCTTCAGGTACACATGGAGCTGCTCCGTCTTGTACTCTCCAAGCCCTGCATCGTAACGCTGTAACGAGGCGTAAAGGTCAAGGTTGTTCGTCCTGTGAGCGTAGAGTTTCATAAAGTCGTTTGTTACCGTGCGCCATGTCAGGCTTAGTGTCGTTGAGTTGAAGTGTCCGAGTACTATACTCTCGACAACACCAGCAACTCCTGCCCCCTTGACCTCGCTTGTCATCGCCTCAAGTGCTGGTATCGTGCCCTCAGCTATTCCCAGCAAGTCCTCATCGTTCAAGTAGACCTTGAAGTTAATGCTCTTCTCAGGAATTATATTGCTCATCGTCCCGCCTCCTAAGCTACAGCGTCAAACAAAATATTCAGGAAGTCAGGAGCAAATTCCAGCGTTGACACAATCTGTTCTGCTGGCGGTGGCGGCGCAAAATATATGTGGAATCGCAATATGCCATTGAGTAAATCTGTTACCGGGTCTTCTACACTCTGGAACTCTATCCGCCCTCCTAACAAGAAATCCCGCGCCTGTAATCCATTCAGCCACATGTTGAAGCTGTTGACTATAGACCGTATAAGGCGAGGCGTTATGGGCTTGTCCGTCTTCTGCCAAAATGTCAGGATAAACGTGTTGCCTACCCAGTCGAACATTCGCCGAGTCGGGATAAAACAGTCCTTAACGTCCGTGCTTGCAGGATAAATCGCTGTCCTGTTGCCCCAAGCACGCCAGCCTCCAGTCCAGTTCAGAGCCGTTACTATGCCCTGACCATTCAGGTAGTTGGCCTGCTCCTGTCCTAAATCGACTTCCTTCCCTGATGAAATAACGCACGAATCCATCTGCAACAGCTTGTTGGACGGCGACTCGTAGGGCGTATCGTCATTGCCCGCGTCAACACTGTTCATTAGGCCGATTAACTGTGTCGAAAGATGGAACGTGTAATCCCCCAGCTTCACCTTCGGCCAGCACACGATCTCATGATTACTAACATAGTTATGTGATGACTTCCATTCGGGAGCTTCCGTGTATTTGTCTGCTTCCTCGCTGTCTGTCGGAATGTCGACTACTGACATAGCGGTGAACAGACCGTTAATATTCCCAGCCTTTGCCCGCATTACTGCTGCAACTTCGGGGTTGCATGACCATTTCGGACAGCCTATTAATCCCGGCACAAGCCTGAATTTCGGGAACACGCTGTTGATCAGTTCGAGGCCGGAATAATCCCCCGTTTCTCGGAATTGCTGAACCACACTGCATTGTCTTCAAGGTCGGACGCTACACAGTCAAGGAACGTCCTGTCCTGCGCATATATATCATGAATCGCTTTTATCATTTTCCTGTGCTGGTTCGGCCTTTGTTTTCTTTGAAGGGGACTTTGACGGCGGATTATCACTGACAATTTCCGCGTAACCTTTTGCCACAAGAGTGCGAGAAAATTCGCTGTCGGGCAGTACATCTCCAGATATGTATATATTCCCAGAGGAAATAAATCTAGCACGTCTAAGTACAATCATCACACCGCACCCGTTATTACGCCCTTCAACACGCACCATGACTTCAGGTCATGAGGCATTGGTAGGGGACGCGATGAAATCTCAACAAACTTCTGCGAGGGGTTTTCCGTGAACCACGTGCGCGGTACATATTCGTCCATATGTGTAACAAAGTCTCCACCCTTATCTATATGGGTTATTGCGCCGTAAAGCATTGAGTTTTTCTCTCGGCTCGACTGGATTATCACTGTCTCTGGGTCAATTAGCGGTTTTAGCTTCGGCTGTCCGTCCGCGTCCAAGTCCGCTGTATCGGGATACCATTCCGTGTAGCTGTAAAGCTCGAATGTTGCTCCTGGCACAATAATTCGTCCGAGATACGTTATTCCGTTTTCAAGCTCGGAAGGTTTTATTTCTCCGATTTCCACCCTTCGGTTGTCAAGGAGTTTCAAATACCGCTCATTTTTCAGCACCATATCCGCAGCAGCTGATCCTAAAATCAGCATGTCAGGATTGATACCGTCCTTGCTCATTTCACGGGCGATTGCACTAAGCTGCCCCATTATGTCAAATGTCGGTGTCCAGCGGTCTGTTGCGTCAACCATAACAACATTCTCAAAGCCGTAATCTACAACTTCATTAACACCTTTACCCTTAATTACAAGTTTACCGTCCTGCTTGACCCTTGCACACATGAACTCTTCACGGCGTGTTATCGTGTCCTGCAAATCCATTATGTCCTGCGCCGCTATTTTGGCCGCTCTGTCCTCTGGGGTCATTCCTGAATTCCATGTGGGTTCATTCAAAAGTTTCTGAGCAAGTGTGTCATTGGTTATCACTCGGTTCGGAGCTATTAACGGAGCTGTATACGTCTTCAATGAATATTCATCACGCTCTATTGTCTCAGAACCCAGTCGGGGGCTTACATAGGGTGCTAACCTGCGCTTGCCATCCTGAAATTCAAAGCTGACTTTCTCAGTTGGAAACGTCATTGTGTTGTTGAAAAATCTCTGTTTGAAGAATGTTTTTAGGCCTGGTGTCCTTCTGATCACGCCAGCCAGAAATTTTGGCTCATAGTAATTTCTCATTTTTTCTCACTTCCTACTCGTGTATATGCCTCAAAAAGATTTTTGACCTTCTGAGCGATTCGCGGATTGCCTCAATGAGTGCATCATGGTCATCGTTTTCTCCTTCAAACGGTAATATGACACGGGCATCATTGAATTCTCCCTCAAAGTATGCGGGAACTTCAGCAAATTCATTTTCGCCGATTGTAACGTCATCGCAAAGAATACAAATCCCTGCGGCTGTCGCAAGTCCTGCCTGTGCTGACGCTACATAACCATCAGCTCCGGCCATTAAAAGCGTGCCACGTTTGAACGTTCCTGCTGATGATATTTTCACAATATCTGTGTATACCGCACCCCTGTTTCCTGCGATTAAATCATCTGGAGGCGGCACTGTTCCTTCGTTCTTGATACGCTGGACTTCAACCTGTGTTTTTTCGTCTGCCATTAACGATAACCTCTCATTCTGTTTATTTCGTTTACAACCGCATTTATTGCCGCTTCTTCATCGGCTTTGTCAGAGGGAATATCTCTCTGTGGCGGTAACGCTCCGTTTATTGCTTCTGCGTCATAATGAAGGGCGTTTAATTGCGCCTGTGCTTTATCAGACTGTAAAAGTTCAATTGCTACATCTCTTGCGTCTTTCGGTTCTTCGTACTTTGCCTTTGCGATTATTGCCTCTCGTCCGGGCGCGTTCAACCCGTCCAACGCCTTGAGCCTATCTCGTTCTGCCTGAACCCCGCGCTTGTATCCGGCTTCATCGGCTGAGTTCCTGATTTCTCCGGCAAAATCGGGGTATGCTTTTTCCAGCTCCACAACATTATTGATATCCATTTCGGTTTTGGCCTCCTTTGTTTTTTCTTGTGCTTCTGGCGGAGTATTGATTTTGACAGCGTTTTTAGGCAGTTTCCCACTCAAAAATTCGTCTATACGAGCGAAACCGAAACCACTCTGAAAAATTGTTCCGCCTTTCACTG
>CALAUZ010000373.1 GCA_937892105.1 uncultured Fretibacterium sp.
GCTAAATGCCCTCGTTGGTCTAAGTTCATCAACGATATCACTAACGGCAGAGAGGACGACCAGGCTGTTCTTCAGGAGTTCGCGGACTCCATTCTCCGCTAAAAAATAACACGGTAGAAACCGTTGAAGTATAAAAGCCCGCCTAATAATCTGGTTTTTTGCTATTATACAGGAACAAAGTAACGCTTGTAAAAAAAGAACAGTTAGGATAGGGATAAGGTTGTCTATACGTATTCAGGAGGAGGAGGAGTTGGTAGTTCTGCTTTAAGTACAGGAACAGTAGAAACAGAGTTGACGGCAATTGATAACATAGTGAAAGATGAACCCGTTACATTTATAAAGTCGGATATATACACACTTACTTGTACCTTAATATAATTCTATGTGCGGCATTACTGCTCACATAGTGTAGAGGCCTTGCCTTACGCATACTGTTATTAACCTGCATCAAAGCGCAAAACAATACCCTCCCATCTAACCTAGGGAGGGCATCAATCACCTTTCAATTATAGTCCGGCAGCTTTCCTGAGAGCCTCTGCCCTGTCAGTCTTCTCCCAGCCCGGCAATTCGGGCAGGTCGATACGTCCCATATGTCCATACGCCGCCAAAGCTTTGTACTGAGGCTTACGCAAATCCAAATCCCGAATAATCGCCGCAGGTCTGAAATCGAAATGTTCCCGCAGAAGTTTCGCTATCTTCCCCTCGTCAATCTTCCCCGTCCCGAAAGTATTGACGTTCAGCGACACAGGCTCGGCAACACCGATGGCATACGCAACCTGTATCTGGCACTCGTCAGCAAGTCCAGCCGCAACTATGTTCTTCGCCGCGTAACGTGTCATGTATGCACCGCTCCTGTCTACCTTCGTTGGGTCTTTCCCGCTGAATGCACCGCCGCCATGTGGTACCCAGCCTCCGTATGTGTCAACGATAATCTTGCGGCCCGTAAGACCTGAGTCCGCCATAGGCCCACCCTTCACAAAACGTCCTGTCGGGTTCACGAATATGCGGGTGTCTTTGTCGATGAGATTTTCAGGAACTATGGGGGTGATTACGTGTTCGATTATGTCCGCGCGTATCTGCTTCAGGCTTGAGTCTGGGCTGTGCTGCGACGACACAACAATAGTATCCGCATGTACTGCCTTCCTGTTCTCGTAACGTAATGATACCTGAGTTTTACCGTCCGGCCTGAGATATGGCAGCAGTCCGTCCTTGCGAACCTTCGTAAGCTGGCGGGCTAAGGCATGTGATAACGCTATGGGCATGGGCATATATTCCTTAGTTTCGTTCGTTGCGTATCCGAACATCATACCCTGATCCCCAGCACCTGTCTTCGCTATGTCCTGTTCAGTTATGCTTGTATCATCACGGACTTCTATAGCGTTGTTCACTCCCTGTGCTATGTCCCCTGACTGTTCGTCAATCGCAAGGAAAACTGCGCAAGTGTCGCCGTCAAAGCCGTATTTTGCCCTCGTATAGCCTATTCCGTTAATCGTATCGCGGGCTATCCTCTGAATGTCAATGCGCGCCTTCGTCGTAATCTCTCCAGCAACAACGACAAATCCTGTCGAAATGAGAACCTCGCACGCTACCCTTCCCATAGGATCATCTTTCAGAATGGCATCAAGAACGCCGTCTGAAATCTGATCCGCTACTTTATCGGGGTGTCCTTCCGTTACTGACTCTGATGAAAATATGAAGTTGTCTGACATGAATATCTTAACCTCCTGCATAAAAATGTACCCTCCTGAACAATTCAAGAGAGTACACCCAAAAGTTTCTATTGTCCTCTCTCTCATCATTCAGCTTTGACTTGCTTGCAAGCACTTTATCTTGCTGCCGGTATTGGCACCTGTTCTCTGCTTTTATAGCTAGATTTGACAGGTTGCCGGGCTTCATTGGGCCGGTCCCTCTGCCTCTCTCGATAAGAGCTAAGTTGTTGTTGCGGTTATGAGCCTACATTGTTACTTGGAGTACAACTCGACCGCAAGGATTTCTGTTACGTCTATGGGAAGTTCCTCACGCATTGGTTCACGCACTAATTTTGCGCTGAACTGTGCCTTGTCCTTCTCAAGATACGGAACGTTGAACGACACAAGACCGTTAAAGTTTGCTTCCACGAGGGGATTTGTGCGGGTCTTTTCCTTGAGGCTGATTACGTCATTGACCTTTACGCCGTATGACGGAATATCAACTTTGCTGCCATTGACAAGAATGTGTCCGTGAGTTACTAGCTGGCGTGCTTGACGTATTGAGCGGGCAAAACCTGTCCTGTATACGAGATTGTCGAGCCTGCACTCAAGAGCCTTCAGGAGCGCAACACCTGTCATTTCCTCACTCTTTGCGGCCATGCTGAAGTAACGCGCAAACTGCCTCTCCAGTATCCCGTAATAGGCCTTAATTTTCTGCTTCTCTAAGAGCTGGAGGCCGTACTGCGAGACCTTCTGCCCTGTACGTACTGATGCCGCAGCGTTCTTCTTTGTGTCCGCGCGCTTCAGGGCTTTGGGGTGCCCGCAGACATTAACGCCAAGATGGCGGCATAACTTAAATCTAGGTTCTCTACGTGTTGCCATTGAAAGTTTCTACACTCCCTGAAATGTATATTAGTTAGTAACTGAGTGAGTTTAGCACCTGCAAATGAAAATGTAAAGTTTGCTCCTAATACTCTAATACTTCATGACGTTCTTTCCTGTGTCCATTACAACAACACACCCTGCCTTGACGTGCCTCAATACTTCCCGCATATCATTCTCAGGGATTGCCACACAGCCGGCAGTGTAATGGTTCTTCGTCTGGCAATGAAGGAATATCGCAGAGCCTTTGCCCGGCGTACCCTCCTCATTGTAGCTGATGTTCAGGCAATACTTGTAGGCTTGTTTGTAGTCGATTATGTGTTCGCTTTCCTTCTTGTCGAAATCATCATAGTCATTCACCGACACAAAACGGTTATACTGCTCCGAATTGCTGTCGCCTACCCAGTAATGAGAGCCGTCAACCTTCACATACCCCATAGGACAGCCGGGATATTCCTCAATGCCGAACGCCATCGTGAATGTATAAACTCCTTGCGGGGTTTTCCAGTCTCCTTCGCGCGTCTTTCCCCAACCCTTCTTGCCGATGTATGCAGGACAGGAGATTACTTCGTGCCATTCGCCGGCATTGTCCCTCTCGTGAAATGAGAACCTGGCGTTTGAACCGCTTGTTCCTGAGACAATAACAACCTGTGAAGCATTCTCTGCCGCATTGAGCTGTGAAACCCATTCGGGGGAAATGCCATCATTCGCACAAGCCGAAGAAGCAAGCATGACCATCAACATCACCAAAACTTTAAGCATAACTATTACCTCCTACAAATTCTTACTGCATACCCCTGCAAGCGTACACGATGAACATTCCGGCTTCTGTGAATGACATATCGCCCTCCCGTGAGCAATCATATTCACATGGCCGCCAAGACACCTCGACGCTGGAACAATACCTTCAAGCATTGCAGATATATCCTCCGGACTGGCCTTAACATCAGCAATCCCCGTTCTTCGCGATATTCTCGTTACGTGAGTGTCAACAGGAAATGCAGGCAATCCAAAGTCAAACAGCATTGTACAGGCAACTGTTTTCGCCCCAACTCCGGGAAGTGCCCTCAAGTATTCGCGCATATGTTGGGGATCATGTTTCGACAGACCTAGTATCGAGTATTCCCCAAAGTCAGCGTGTACCCTCTCCAGAACTGTTATAATCCTTCCAGCTTTTGTGTGTGCAAGCCCTGCCGTTCGTATCGCGTCCTCAAGCCTCGCTGCTCCTGCGTCAAAAACATCTTGCCACGACGGGAACTCTTCCTTGAGACGTGAATATGCCCTGTCGCGGTTAATGTCGTTCGTGTTCTGTGAAAGTATCGTGAGTATAAGCCCGTCCAGCGGTTCTTCATGGCCGAGTTCAGGAGGACGAGCCTCATTGTGGTACTGTAATTCCAGAAGGTCTAGGATATGTAATATTTTCCCTGCTTTATCCATTTTCTGAAACTTTGGGGGCAGTCTTCTTCTTTCTTGCTTTGCGCGGGGAACGTGAAAACTTCTTCTCAAGCCTCATTCCATCACTCAGCATTTTCTTTAGACGCGCCTTTACCATTCCGTGAACAGTCTTATCGCTGTATGAGCCGTCCTTATGTATCTTTCCAGCCGATATACCCGTAAGAAGCTCTATCCCCTCGTCAATATCATTCACTGCCCACACCGAGAATTTACCTTCCCGAACAGCCTCTATTACTTCAGGATTGAGCATGAGATGTCTGGCATTGGATTGCGGTATCATTACTCCCTGTTCTCCCGTAAGACCAGCTATCTTGCAATACTCGTAGAAGCCTTCAATCTTCTCGTTCACACCGCCTATAGGCTGAACGTTCCCAAACTGGTCAACTGAACCCGTTACAGCAACCCCCTGCTTCAACGGAAGACCGGAAAGTGCTGACAATATGCAGTACAGCTCCGTAGATGATGCGCTGTCTCCCTCAATTCCGGAGTAATTCTGCTCAAACGTTATGTGTGCTGAGAGGCTTAAAGGCATATCCTGAGCGTATTTCCTTCCCAGATAGCTGGAGAGTATCATCAACCCTTTGTTGTGTATCGGGCCTGTCATTTTAACTTCGCGCTCAATGTTCACTACACCTTCCTGACCCATGAAGACGTTTGCTGTTATCCTTGAGGGGTGTCCAAACCTGTAATCCCCCAAATCTATAACGCTCAGGCCGTTAATCTGTCCAACCGCACCGCCTGATGTGTCAACGCGTATAACTCCGTCCTTGAACGCACGCGCAAGTTTTTCGCGGTAAAGTCCAAGCCTGTAATTCCTGTGTTCTATCGCCTGTATAACATTATCCCGCGTTACGGTATTTCCTTCTGCCCATGCACTTGCTTCCGTCAAAAGTTCTCGCAGTCTCCCAGTGTCGGCAGAGAGCAAGTTCTGGTCTTCAGCCTCTCTCCCTGACCACTCTATTATCTCGGATAATGCCGGTGCGTCAAAGGGCTTCAGGTTTCTGCGCCTTACGTATTCAGCAATGTACCTTGACATTCTGCGCTCATTGCCTGCGGTTCTGGGCATGTCGTAATCGAAGCTGGCCTTAATCTTGAATATCTTTCCGAACTCCGCGTCATAATACTGCAAAAGCTCATATATATACGGCGTTCCTGTCATGATAATCTTCAAGTTCATTTTTATCGGTGATGGCCTCAGTGATGCTACGGGCAGTGCTCCATACTGTTCCCCCAAGTTCTCGATTGATGCCTCGCCTGTCCTGAGAATGCGCTTTACAGCCTCCCAAGCCATAAAGTTCATCAGCACTTTTTCAGCGTCAAGAACAAGGAAGCCCCCGTTAGCCTTGTGAAATGCCCCTGCAAGTATACGCCGGAAGTCAGTGTACAAGTATCCCTGATGGCTCTCGTACTCAACGCGTCCGGACAAGTTATAGTATGTTGGGTTGGTCTCCCAGATTACAGGCGCACCCTTCTGCGGATCATTGCTGACAAAGAGATTTGCCTGGTAACGCGTAAAATCTACTTCCGCGTTCTCCTCCCTTGCTGCCGTAACGAATGCCCCAAAATTCTCGATGACATCATCACTCATTGCGTCAATCCACTTCATGAAGGCTTCATTGTCCTTATACTTCCCTCGTATTTCGTCCATGCAAGGTGATATTGCAGCACGGCATATTTCTGCGTCCAACTTTCCGAGTTTTTCCTTCAGAGCCTTCTCCATGTCCCGTATCTCACGCATTCCGGAGAGTGTCCTCTGCGAAATCCTCTCGCTTACAGCCTGATACTTCTTCTGCTTCTTATCGTCTAAGGCTTCATATTCTTCCGGCTTTAACTCGCGGGTTATGTCGTTGCCTTCCTCGTCCTTGTCCTTTATGAGCGGGACATTGATGAACCCTTGCGGTGTCCTCTTCAGGGAGAAATGTTCGCGGGCTGCTTTGGCTTTGAGTTTGTCCATTATTGCCCCTGCCTTCTCCTGAAACTCCTTAACTTGGCGGGCTTTCTCGTCCTCATACTGGCTCTGCTCAAACGCTCGGCTTATTACCGTCTTTAGATCCCTGAGCAGTTCATCAAGTTCATCTGCCAGCTTCTTCCCCCTGCCTGCCGGAACTGAAACTGCAAGAGGCTCACCGGGCTTTGCGAAATTGTAGAGATAAAGCCAGTCATCAGGCACAGGAAGTGAACCGGCCATGCTTTCCAAACGTTCAAGAATGTAGCTTGTCCTTCCGCTTCCGGGCTGACCGACAACAAATATGTTATAGCCCCTCCCGTCAACTTTCAGGCCGAACTCCATAGCGTCAACGGCTCTTTGCTGTCCGATTAACGGTTCAGGCTTTCTTGCGCGGGATCTGGGGAGTGCTATATCGTCTGTAGTTGTGAGTTTCCAGCTTTCCGCAGGCTTTATCTTTCTGAGTTTGTCAGGTGTTAATCTGTACTTAGTGCTTAATGTCAAATTTTGTCTCCTTATTCTGATAAGCATTTATGTGCCGCAAGCAGTTCTATAACTGCCATGTCATCACCCTCAACAATAATACTGCTCATGCGTTCATACTCCTCATAGCCTCCGAGAGTGTCCAATACATCAAGAAGGTACTCCCTTTCGCGGCCGTCAAAACGATTTGAGAGAAGTCCAAACAGTATAGCTCCACGCGTGAACCAGTTGCTGAAATCCTCTGACACTGACAGTACATCGTAATACATCAGGGCAAAATCGAAACTGTCCAGTTCCTGCGGATCTGCATTGTCGTCAGGTTCCTCAAGGTATCCCAGCATGTAGAACGGTACATCAGTGTCCAGCATGAGTGCGTCCCAGAACATGTTTGCACACACCGCCATGCTTCTTCCCGGCGCAGTCATCCATGCCGCAACAAGCCTCGAATACGCCCACGCGAGATAATGATTTCCGTCCTTCATGGTCTCAGCGAGTATCTTCTGCCATTCCTTACGCTCTATCAGTATCCTGTAATACAGCGATTTCATGTCCACTTCATCGTCAAGAACATCATCGTCCTCTAAAACAGCAATAATCTTCAGGGACGCTTCACAGTAAGACAGAGCCTCGTCAAACTTGTTATCCGCAAAGTATGTGTAAGCAAGTCTCTCGTTCAGCGCAAGGAACAGCATTTCACGGTCTTCGCAGCTGTAATCCCTGTCGTTGTCCAAAGCATTTATGGCACGTTTGAGGAGGGAAATTCTCTCCTGCTGGTTTTCCGTCCTGTCGGCAATGATGATGAGAGCATCTGCATTATCGGGGGAAATCTCCAGTATTTGACGCGCTATCGACACGGCACGGGAAGTGCTGGAGGTGTTCATGGCCATGTTGAGGAGCTGTTCTATGCGGGAAAGTCTATTGTCTCTAGCCATTTAATCTACGTCCCACTGTCCGCGAGTATTCGTATTATTTTCCTGAGGAGCTGTGTTGCTGCCGCTGCTGCCGGAATTGTCGCGCAATGATGTGGTACTGCCGCTGTTCCCGTCTCCTCCGCCGTCATACCCTCTTGCTCTCAGGCTCTCAAGGATTACCCTGCCGCCCCATATCATTCCCCATTGCCGTGCAAGGTCTGCAACTTCAGCAGGTTCACCGCCGCCCATGTACCACGCGTTATTCTTTCTGAGTTCGTCAGCTATCCATGGGCTTAACCGCTTCAACATCTGCCACGTATATTCGCCGGAATTAGGCTCAAATCTTTTCCATCTGTTGCCGAGCCATACCCATATTCCTATCCTGTTGGTATTCCAGGCTATTATGGTGTTCAATACCCCGTTGTTTAGCCAGCCCATGCGATTGCACCTGTAACGCTGTATCTTGAGAAATTCGGGAGAGTTTATGTATTTCCCCCAAGTCCATACTGCCGCTATTCTTGCGAGACCCGGCACATTTCCTGGAACTACTGAGCCTACGAGTATATTTGTCGGGCGTATTACTCCCTCAGTGCCAAGCTGTCCATACACCCATCTGTTTTCCGCAATCTGTGCCACAGGGAAGCCGTCAAAAGTTGCGTACCACCCTGCTGGAAGGTCATAGGGTTTCCATATCTCGAAGTTCATAGCGTAAGCCTTCTGGTATGCGGACATAACTGCTCCTGTGTATGAGCGTGAGCCATGAAGAATTACGCCTCCGGGCTGAACGCTTAATCTCTCAACGGCATACGATACTCCGGGAGGTGCAAGGGAAAGCAAAAGTGCAGGAAGCATAATTAACGGTCTGAATTTGAAGGGGGACAAAATTTTTTCACCTCTGAACAATCATTATTAGTTAAATTTTCCACATTATAGCCCAATTCCTGATATTAGCGCAAAAAAACGCCCTCCCGTATTACAGGAGAGCAATAATTATTCTTTTACCGCTTCTTCTTGTTGATGAGGAACGTTCCGCAAAGCAGCAAGGCCATGACACTCATGCCAGCTTCACAGCCTCCGCCGCCTCCTCCTGAACTTCCAACATCACTGCTTGAAGAAGACCCTGAATTTGCCTGCTCTATCGTTATTGTGTACTGTTGCCGTCCCTCGCTGTAATCTTGCGCAGAAGCACTAACGGTGAATATGAACTGTCCATACACCGAAGGAGTGCCCGAAATTGTACCGTCAATCCCCAGCTTCAAGCCTGGAGGAAGAAGCCCGCCTGATTGAGACCATACTGCGCCTGACACTGAAGCCTGAAGAGACGCGCTGTAAAATTCCCCAACCTTCCCCGAAGGAAGAGACGATGTTGTTATGGTTATGGAAGGAAGTGGAGCAGTGTCCCTGACCGTTATGGTGAGAACTTTGTCGGCGGAAATATCACCGCTTGCGACTGCGTGTACGAGGAAGGAGTTTCTGCCCGCAACAAGAGGAACGCCGGAAATAAGCCCCGAATTATTGAGGCTCAGGCCAACGGGAAGCTGTGAATTATCCGCTGACCATGTTACGGAAGTGAAGCCGTATATGTCTGCACTAAGCTGGTGAGAATACATATGTCCTGTTATAGCGTCAGGGAGGACAGTATCAGATGATACAGAAACACCATATCCAAGATTATACCCTACATATATGGTTATGGACTTGCTGACTACACTTAGTCTTGTATCTGCGGGAGTTACCTGAAGTATGCGGCTGAACACTCCCGAAGTTCTGAGATAACCTGAGATCTTCCCTGACTGTGTATTTATGGCCAGGCTTGAAGGCAGATCCCCGCTAAGCACCGACCATGTAAATCCATTGCTTCCAGAATTGGAGGAAACGTCAAAATTATGTGTGTTAAGTCTGGGGACAATCTCTACGTAATCGCCTGGATTTGCCGTAACATCATCTACGTCTGTGATTGTCAGCTGAGGATTTACTGTAATCTGAAAAGTTTTGCTGATAGTCTGCTGGCCATATACTGGGCTGAGGGTAAAAGAAGCTGTACCCTTATTCGAGGCTTGAGGAGTTCCCCGCAGAAGGATTACAGCACCATTCCTTTGAGGGTTCATCCATGAAGGGATAGGGCTTAAATCAAAATCTGTAGACAGGTTCATCTCTATAGTGCTTGAATATAATTCTGTCTCATATGCGTCAGGAAGGGTTGAAGGCGTTATGAAGTACAGTGTTGCGTCAGTGAACTTGGTGCTTCCCGCCGTAACATTTGTATTATTGTGTTCGTCCTTGCCTATTGCGTAATCTGAACCTTTATAGATGTTTCCTGTTATGTTGCTGGAACTGCCATATGTATTGTCTATTTGACCAACAACACCGCCTTTATACGGAGAAGTGCCTTTAACCGATGCTTTTGCACTGTTATCCTTGACATATCCCAGCATGAGATACCCTGCAACTCCACCCGCGCTTGAAGTATCAGACGAGACTATACCGCCCTCAACGTCATTGCTGAACACGTATCCTCCAGCCTCCAGCCTCCCCGCAATTCCTCCCGCAATGCGTGCTGCTGACATTCTGCGTGTACTGCCCGCCACGAGCGTAACCCGTTATTCCTCCGGCGTAATGGGTGCTTGTGATTTCACCGCCCTCGAATGTGCAGTAAGTTACAGTGTCTTCGCTGTCATTCGTGTATACGTCCTCAACTGTCGCAAAGCCTACTATTCCACCTGCGTTTTCTGGGTTATTGTCCTCAGTGTTTCCTTTTGCTGAGATTTTGGCGTAATGCTTCACAGTCGAACGCAGTATCTGTCCCCCACTCATAATGCCTGCTATGCCGCCAGCAGTACTCTGGAAATCCCCTCCGTCAGCAGAGACATTCCCAGAGAATACACAGTTGCTGACGACACCGCCAGTTATGTACGCTACGATGCCCCCTGCGTTAATCTTGTTTTCTTCTTCCTCGCTGCCTGCAATGGAGAAGGCCTCAAAGTCTCCTGACACTGTGCAGTTCACGATTTCCCCTGCGCTCAAAATTGAGACTATTCCAGCAGCGTTGTAGCCTTTAGCGTAGCCGCCAACATGAAGATCCTTAACGGCGTAATCCCCTGTGGTCCTGATGTATCCGAATAATGCCCTGTCCTGCGAGAGTAACTCCTCATCGTCCTCTCTAAGCGGATGAATTTGGACATAAATGGTCTTATTGTTTCCATCAAAATGTCCGGAAAAAGGTCTTCCACAATTTACGTTGCCTATGGATATGTAATCAGTGTAAATCATGTTCAAGTCCCTCGACAACACATAATAGCGTCCGGAAGGTTCGGTGTCGGCGTTCACTTGATTTCCCAGAGTGCGCAGGTCATCAGCTGTAACTATCCATTTCGGGTCTCCTGATGTCAAACCACTTCCGCTCCCCGAATAACCAGGTGAGTATTCAGCGTACGACGATGACGCAAAAGCCATCAACAGGAACAGCACAAGCGCAAGTTTCTTCATCATGATACGTCTTTCAGGCCCCCTAATCATTTCCCGCTTAATGATTTAGCCTTATCCTGAAGGTGCTTGAGCCTTCTTTCAGTAGGCGGGTGAGAGTTGAAACCGTTTGGCTGTGTAACATACTTGTTATCCGCAAAAGCCTTCATCGCCCGGTACAATCCGTAAGGGTCATAGCCTGCCTTTTTGAGCAGCTCTGTGCCGTAATCATCTGCCTCAACTTCCTGTCCCCGTGAAAACCCGCTTTCTGCAAGGTTCATTCCGACGCTCCCGGCAGTTTGGGCTATACTTCCGCCAACTCCACCAATACGACCCAGTAGATTTCCAGCGATTGCCCAGCCGACAGCACGGCTAACTCCCTTCTTGTAGTGCCCCAAACGTACATGTCCTATCTCATGGCCGAGAACCCCTGCAATTTCGTCCTCGTTGTTCAGTATCGTCATTAGACCTGCTGTTACGTGGACTGTGTAATTGCTCTCGGATTTGAAGTTCACCCATGCGTTAGGGGCTTTATCCTTCTCATAGTTAATCTTTACGGCTTTGAAACCGTCTGCCTTTGCTATCTTTGCCCATGCTGTTTCAACTGTCTGGTTTGTGATTGCAGCGAAAGCACATGAACATAACAGCATAGAGATAATTATTGCCGCTGAAATTTTGCGTATCATCGTAATAAAGTCTCCTTTCATTAATCTGTGGGGTAAAAGGAATAACAACGCAATTGTACTACCAATCGCACAACGTTGGTATCGCCTCTGCGCATTGAAGACAAAAAAATTCCCCTGCCCATTCAAGACAGGGGGTTAATGTTCAACAAACTACTACAGCGGAGTAACTCCCAGCACTATGCACGCCACTATCGACAGAAGGCTGATACCCCAAATCCACGGCAGCGAGTACTTAATGTGTTCGCCAACCTCAATCTCAAGAAGTCCGAGACCGAGATACATTGCCGGGCTGAGCGGGGAAATCATTACGCCGACATTCTCCGCAACAAGCATTACGCACGCAACGTCCATCGGGTTCACGCCAAACTGCGAGGCAATTCCCACAACTACAGGCAGAAGCCCAAAATAGAAGCTGTCTGTCCCCAAGCACATGATAAGCGGTACGGCAAAGCACGCAACGATGAAGTGTGTGTAGCGTCCAAGATCCGGCGGAATTACCGTTACGACTGCGCTCGCCATAGCGTTAAGCATTCCAGTACCGGACAGAACACCAGTGAATATCCCGGCTGCAAACAACGTAACTACCATCGACATTGCCGCAACTCCGTAATTCTTCAGTTTCGCGTTCTGTTCCTTGAGAACCTTGATGTTCAGAGGCAGGGATACGGCAAGTGCAAGCATGAACACATACGCAGGGTTGAAGCTCCCGAACATAAGTGCACAGATTACAGCCACAACAAGAATGAAGTTGAACCACCTCAGCCAGCCGGGAAGCGTTGAAGCCTTTGAATCAGCACCAGTTTCTGTTGCCGAGTCGTCTGCACTAAGCCCAAGTTTCGCAATACGCCTCTTCTGAAGTCCGCTCAGTATGAACGCAACAACAAACGTTATAATAAGCATTGTCCCCTGAACAGGAAGCAATCTGTGCCAAAGATTATTGGGGTCTGTTTCAAGCACTGTTGCCGCCCTTATCGTTGGGCCGCCCCAAGGACATACATTCATTACGCCGATTGCAACGCAGATTAGAAGCATTAACGCCCTGTTGTCCATCTTCAGCTTCTTGAACATCGGAAGCATTGCGGTGATTGTGATGATGAATGTCGTTGCTCCTGAACCGTCAAGATGTCCAATTATGCCAACTGCCGCAGTTGCAAGAAGAACTAGGGTTACGTTTGTACCAGCTTTCTTGATGAGGAAGTTCACTATCGGGTCAAATACTCCCTGATCGCTCATAAGTGAGAAGAACGAAATCGAGAATACGAACAGCGATACTGTAGAGACCATCTTGCTTATTCCTGACGCTGCGAACTTATTGACGACAAGCGGATCAAATCCTGCAACTAATGCTGCGATTGTCGGAAGAAGTATGAACGCTACAGGAGGGATTACGATTTTGCGAATGAGACAGATGATGAGGATTAACACCATAACGAAGCCTATCACCGCGAGTTTTGTTGACGGGGCAGCGGCGGTCTTTTTGGCCTTACTGTCTTTTGCGGGCTTCAGCATGTCGGTGAAGGTCTTATATTCGTCATCGGCTATTTTCTGGTACTCTTCAGCGTTTGCAAAACCAGGTCTCTCATCATAACCGCCGTGTTCAAGGAAAGCCTGCCATGCTTCGGACTTTGTGGCTTCCTCGATTGCCTTTGAGAGAGCGTCAATAGCTTCCTGCGGAGTACCCTTCTTCGCGAATATTCCTCTTTCAGGCCCCAAGAATGCGTTTATGCCAATATCGCCAGTTGCCTGAACATTGGGGTAACGCCTCATAGGATTTCTTGAAAGCACAAGGAGCGGTGTAATATCTCCGGCAGCTATAAGGTCAGCGATTTCGTCAGTACCAGTAATCATGATGTCGATCTGGCCTTCTTTGAGTGCGAGGTTCATTCCTGCACCTGAAGGATAGGAGACTTCAAGGACGTTGAGGCCCTCAAGAGCCTGACGCATTGATATTCCGTCAACGCCTGTGCTTGTGAGCATTCCGACACTGACGCTGAAGGGGTGTCCTTTAACGAAGTCGCGGAACTCTGAGAAGTTGCTATAACCTCTCTCCTCCATAGCTTTTCTGGAAGCCGCGATTACATTGATGGCGTTGACGAGCCTTGCAACGGGGATAAATTCGTCCTTGAACTTGAAGGGCATTCCTCCCTGCACGTCCATGATGAAGAGGCTCTGGGTTCCGAGCATGAACGTGTAACCGTCAGCGGGCTGTTCACGGGTGTAAGACGCGCCATTAACGCCGTTTCCTCCCGTAACGTTCATGACCTCGACTTCCTGGCCAGTTGCTTCCTTGAGGAGAGGGATTAACGCGCGGAGAGTTGAGTCAGCTCCACCGCCTTCACCCCAAGGGCATACGATGGTGATTTTGCGGTCGAACTTCCAGCCAGATGCTGCAGGTGATGCCTCATCAGCCGCGAAGCATGAGCCGCAGAACGAGAGCGCAAGTAATGCAGTGAATAATAATAGTGCAAAACGTTTCACTTAAAACTTACCTCCTAAAATGGAAAAATATGTTGATTGGGTGAGAATTATTATATCGGATAAAAGCATAACTGACATTCGGGAATTAATGCATTTCTGTAAGTGGACTGCCACAAAACTCAAAGTGTGAATATAACTTAGTTAAGTTTCGATGCACAAAGGAGACATGTTTCATGTACAGAAAAGTTATTGTTGCAGTTATAGCG
>CALAUZ010000374.1 GCA_937892105.1 uncultured Fretibacterium sp.
GGATACGGCTTGTGTTCTTCAGGTGCCCGACAGCATTCTGAAAACGCAGATTGAATAATTCTGTCTTATATTCCTTGATTTTTCCGGCTATTTCTTCGCCCGTCAATTCTCTGAGCTTTTCCGGCTTTACGCTCGCGTCCATCAGGCTAATCACTCCCTCCGCTGCGAACAAAGCGAACCTTTAGGGGCAGTTTGTGGCTTGCTGTCCTGAAGGCTTCCTGCGCGACATCTTCTGCAATTCCTGAGAACTCGAAAAGTACGCGGCCTCTTTTCACTGCGGCAACCCAGTATTCAGGCGCACCTTTTCCCTTTCCCATACGGGTTTCGAGAGGCTTTTTCGTGTATGGCCTGTCGGGGAAAACGCGTATCCAGATTTTTCCGCCCTTCTTCATTTTACGGGAAATCGCTACACGTGCTGCTTCGATCTGGCGTGCTGAGAGCCATACGTTTTCGAGAGCCTGTATCCCGTAATCGCCGAACGCTATCGTTGTGCCGCCCTTCGAGATCCCCCTTAAAGGAGACCTGTGGGATTTTCGGTATTTCACGCGGCTTGGCATTAACATGGTGTTACTTAGCCTCCTTGTTCGCTGGCCTGCTGCGAGACGGACGAGCCGGTGCCTGTGCCTTCTCGTTCTTCCTGTCGCGGTAAATCCAGACTTTGCAGCCTATTACGCCGTACATCGTTACTGCCTCAGCGAAACCGTAATCAATGTCGGCCTTAATCGTTGAGAGCGGCAGCTGTCCCTCGTTGTACCATTCTGTACGGGCGATTTCTGCGCCGCCCAAACGTCCCGCAACCTGAGCCTTTATGCCCTTAACTCCCGCCTTAGTCGCACGGAAGATTGCCTGCTTCATTGCCCTGCGGAAAGATACTCTGCGTTCGAGTGAACTTGCGATGCCCTCAGCAACAAGCTGTGCTTCAACGTCAGGGTTCTTAACATCATGGACGTTTACCATGACTTTTCCGCCGATGAGTGCCTGCAGCTCATTCTTTATGGTCTGGATTTCGTTTCCGCCTTTGCCGATGACGACACCTGGCCTTGCCGTATGAATAGTGAAACGCACCACAGGCCCGACACGCTCAATTTCTATGCGTGAGATGCCTGCGCCTTCCCACTTCTTCATGATGTACTTGCGCAGCTTTATGTCCTCATGCAGCTTCTTCGCGTAATTCTTCTTGTCGGCATACCATCTGGACTGGCATTCGCTTGATATTCCCAGACGATAGCCTATTGGGTGAACTTTCTGTCCCATTCTCTACTTTGCCTCCTGCTGACGTTCGCCGAGTTTCACGGTTATGTGCGTGAGCTTGTGGACGTAGGGGTGAGCGCGTCCCATTGAGACCGGACGGAACCTCTTCATCACCGGCCCCTGATCCGCAAATGCCTCGTGGACGTAGAGCCTGTCCAAGTCCATGCCGTAATTATGCTCTGCGTTCGCCATTGCGCTGTTCAGAACCTTCAGGATTATCCCTGCGGCTCTCTTGTCGCTGAACTTCAGTATTATCTGTGCGCGTTCTGCCGACTTCCCGCGTATAAGCTCCAACACCTGGCGGACTTTGTACGGTGAAATCCTGGCGTTCTTCGTCTTTGCAACTGCTGTCTTTATGCCTGCCATGATTACACCTACTTCTTCTTATCCTGTCCAGCGTGGTGCCCGAACCTTCTCGTCGGAGCAAACTCGCCCAGCTTATGCCCCACCATGTTTTCGCTGATGTACACGGGGAGATGCATTTTCCCGTTGTGGACAGCGATTGTGTGTCCTATCATCTGAGGCACTATCATTGAACGCCTTGACCATGTTTTGACGACCTTCTTGTTGCCTGAGACGTTCATAGCTTCAATTCTGTCGAGGAGCCTCTGTTCAACAAAAGGCCCTTTCTTAGATGAGCGCATTGTCTAATCAGCCCCTTTACTTGTCATAACGCCTGCGGATAATCAGCTTGTCCGAAGGCTTCTTTTTGCGTGTCCTGTAACCCTTTGCAGGTGTGCCCCAAGGCGAGACAGGGTGCTTGTTGCTCTTGCTCTTGCCTTCACCGCCGCCCATTGGGTGATCCACAGGGTTCATGACCATTCCGCGAACTGAAGGTCTGCGGCCCTTCCAGCGGGTTTTGCCTGCCTTGCCCCACGAGATATTGTCGTAGTCTTCGTTGCCGACCTGTCCGACAGTGGCCATGCATTCCAGAAGCACCAGACGCAGCTCACTGCTGGGCATTCTGATGTAGGCGTACTTTCCTTCCTTCGACATGAGCTGTGCGGAAGTGCCTGCAGAACGAACGAGTTTTGCGCCGCAGCCAGGCTGAAGCTCAATGTTGTGAATGACCGTACCTACTGGGATATCCTTGAGCTTGAGCGCGTTTCCTGGAGTGATATCGCTCTCCGGCCCTGAATATATGACATCGCCAACGTTGAGGTCTTTCGGCATGATGATATAGCGTTTCTCGCCGTCAGCGTAATTCACCAGCCCTATTCTGGCGTTGCGGTTAGGGTCATACTCGATTGTCGCAATTTTGCCGGGAATACCGAGCTTGTCGCGCTTGAAATCTATTATGCGGTAAGCCCTCCTGTGTCCTCCTCCGATGTGCCTCATGGTGATACGGCCAGTATTGTTTCTGCCGCCATGCTTGCGGAGATGGACTACAAGCGAACGTTCCGGTTTGTCTGCCGTAATATCCTCGCGGCCCTGAATGCTCATATGACGGCGGGCGGCTGTATACGGCTTGAACTGTTTAATTGACATGTTCCTATTTTCTCCTGTTTATATCGATGCACCCTCGAAGAACTCTATGTGCTGGTCTGGCTTCAGGGCTACAACAGCTTTCTTCCATGAGCGCGTATAACCCTTCGAGGCACCGCGCCTGCGGAGTTTGCCTTTAACGTTGATGGTGTGCACTCCGTCTACTTTGACGTTGAAGACTTCCTCGACTGCTTTGCGTATCTGGATCTTGTTCGCACTCTTGTGGACTTCAAACGTGTACTTGTTCATGGCCATCAATGAGCTGGATTTCTCCGTGATTACAGGGCGTATGATTATGTCGTGAGCGGTCAGGTTCATCTGGAATATACCTCCTCAATCTTTGCGACAGCTTCTGGCGTAACAACCAGGTTTTTCGCGTTGAGAATGTCATAGACGTTTATGCTTGCGACATTTATGCATTTTGCGCCTGGAAGGTTCCTCACCGAGCGTGTTACGTTGAGGCCGTTATTGTGGTAAATGACCAAAGTCTTCCCAAATCCGAGAGCGTCAAAAAGCCCCTTCACAGCCTTAGTCGATGGCTTCTCGATTGCGTCAAAGCCCTTCACGACAGCCATTAACTCCTCACGAACCTTATCGGACAATACGCTTCTGAGCGCGAGCCTCATAACCTTTTTGTTGACCTTCTGGTGATAATCTCTAGGGTGCGGGCCATGAGCGACACCGCCGTGTACCCAGATTGGCGATCTTGTGCTTCCCTGACGTGCGCGGCCGGTATGCTTCTGCCTCCAAGGCTTCTTTCCGCCGCCAGAGACATCTCCGCGTGTCTTAGTGCTGTGGGTACCCTGACGGCAGTTGGCCAGATGAGCCACTACAACCTGATGAATGACCGGCATATGCACGGGTACGTCAAACACTGCTGATGACAGCTCCATTTCTCCGGCGCGGTCTCCGTTGAACTCGTATACTTTCACGAACGGCATAGCTATTGTTATCCCCCTTTATGCTTTCTTGTAGAGGGCAAGCAGGCTGTTCTTTGAGCCCGGAACTGCACCTTTTACCAGAAGTAAATTGTTCTCGACATCAACCGCCATAACGGTCAAATTCTTCACGGTTACTTTATCGCTTCCCATGTGTCCTGGCATTCTCTTGCCTGGAAATACGCGGCCTGGATAGGAAATTGCGCCGCTGGAACCACCGTGTCTGTGTTCGACAGATGTGCCATGGCTGAACTGCTGGCCTCCGAAGTGATGACGCTTGATTACGCCCGCAAAGCCTTTGCCTTTGGAGATACCTTTGACGTTAATCTTCTCTCCAGCCTCGAAAAGGTCAGCTTTGAGTTCCTGTCCCACTTCATAGCCTTTCACATCATCAAGCCTAAATTCCC
>CALAUZ010000375.1 GCA_937892105.1 uncultured Fretibacterium sp.
GGCTCATCTGGAACCTGATTAACCGCACCTGTGAAGCCCTGAATCGTTCCTAGCGACAGAACTGCTCCTAGAGGCATTGTCCCTGAATTGATCTCGTTGAACGTCAGCCAATACTTCACCTTGTCCTTGTACCTCTCGAACAGCACTGACGCATAACGCACAAAGCACTCAATCACTTCCCTGCCGTACCAGCCGTTATACTTCCTGACCAGAGCATAAGGCAGCTCATAGTGTGAGAGCGTTACTAGAGGCTCTATGCCGTGTTTCTTCAGTTCATCAAACACTCTATCGTAGAACTTCAGCCCAGCTTCGTTAGGCTGTTCCTCAAGGCCAGTCGGGAATATACGCGTCCAGTTGATGGACATCCTGAAGACCTTGAAGCCCATTTCTGCCGCAAGTGCTATATCTTCCTCGTAGTGATGGTAAAAGTCTGTCGCTTCTCTGCTAGGATAAAGTGTGTCTGACTCAAACTCTTCCGTTACACGCTTGGGTTGGGTATGAGAGCCATTCGTGCAGTGGTCTGGCACTGAGTCACCTTTGCCGTCAATGTCCCATGCTCCTTCGTACTGATTCGCGGCTGTCGCTCCTCCCCATAAGAAATCTTCGCGAAAATCCTGCATCATTCATGCTCCTTTCGTGCATCAGTGAAGATTGCCGATCTCTTCAGTCTTGCCGTAGCTCTTACCGGTAGCAAAAGCTATCTCCGTGAATTCGTCGGAGTTCGTGATCACAATAGCGGTCGTTAATGGGTGTCCTGCTGCCTTTATCTTCTCGGTGTCGAACGTAAGGAGCGCATCACCGACCTTGACCTTGTCGCCGATCTTGACCTTCGACGTGAACCCCTCGCCTTTCATTTCAACGGTGTCCATGCCGACGTGAATCAATATCTCCGCGCCGTCAGGAGTTACAAGGCCTACTGCGTGTTTAGTGTCAGCGACCTGAACAATTTCGCCGTCAACTGGTGAATAGACGGTGTTATCTTCAGGCTCAACTCCGCAGCCCTGCCCTAAGAACCCCTGTGAGAATACTTGATCAGGGATCTCCTCAAGCGCAATATACTTCCCTGTGATAGGGGCATGAAGCGTAACGTTCTTGGCCTGTCCTGCAACAGCTTTCTTGACTGGAGCTGCCTCCGCTGACTCACGGTAGAACAGAAGCTCTGCGATAAACCCAACTACTGCACACGCTAAGGAAACCACTATTGCTATAGTCATGCCTGAAAAATTATTGTTCACAGTGTCTATGAAGCCCGTGTAAGCAAACACTCCTAATCCCGCCATCTGGTACACCTTGACTCCTAAGAAGCCCAGCACTGCTCCTCCTATACCTGAGATAATACAGCCACGAATGAATGGTGCTTTCTTCGGGAGGAGGATACCGTAAATAGCAGGCTCTGTTACTCCTGCGACTGCTGAGATAAACGCTGCAGGTGATAATCCCTTGATCTTCTTGTCCTTAGTCTTGAGCCAGATTCCTCCGATTGAACCGCTGTTCGCAAAAGTCGTCCCTAACATTGCGGCCAAGATAATATCTCCGCCCTGAGTCATGTTTATCATAGCTATGGGCACAAGAGACCAGTGCAGTCCGAATATCACCAGCACAGGCCAGAACGCTCCAACAACTGCGCACATCACTACAGGACTCACTGAATACAGCCAGTTGAACCCGAACGATAGCCCACTCGAGATTATTGACGCTATCGGACCTATGATTAGCATCGTCAAGGAGTATGTTACTGTTACGGTGATTAACGGGATAGCAAATAGCTTCATCGTGTCGGGAATGTACTTCTTGTAGGCATTCTCGAACCACCCAGCGAACGCTACTGCACAGATTACGGGAATAACTGAGCTGGTGTAGTTCCCTGATGGCGGCAT
>CALAUZ010000376.1 GCA_937892105.1 uncultured Fretibacterium sp.
CTCAGAGAATGTTCCGCTAGAGCAAAACAATACAGGCTCATTCTGACTGCTAAAAACTTCTTCGCGGGCAACTTCGTTCAAAGCTCATTCGCCGTCATTAGGCTCAATTTCAGAAAGGAGGCTTAATACCTTGCGCAAAGAATTACTTATCGTCATTACCGCTCTCATTTTCGCGTGGGTTGTTCCGCTCATGTGCTGTCAGGCTATCGAACACTTCACGTATAAATCTCTCAACAGGCCAATCGTCATTTTCTCGGCTACAGAACGTCCAAATGCACCCGCGTCAACTCGCTTGAACCTATAAGGGCTTTCACGCCCGCAAAAATTCATGAAAGGAGAGATATACATGAAAAAGCTCTTTGTCGCTGCACCGTTCAAGTATGGCATGAATGCTGAGGAATTTAACGCTTACTTCAATAGGCTCGAAAGGCTCGCTTATGAGGCTGAACAGGAAATAGGCGAATACTGCGAAATCGTGTCATTCCGTTCTGTATGCTCGCCCATAGACTATGAGGGCAACGAGGCCGCAAACATAAGGGTTTTCATATCTGAGACTATCAGACACCTTTGCTCCGCTGACTGCGCTGTCTTCTCGGACGATTGGAGAACCTCAAAAGAATGCTCCATACTTCACACTGTTGCTCAGGAATTAGGCATTACCATTCTGGAGGTGTTCGGGTAATGAATGACATTCAGCTGTTCAACTACACCGGCTCGGCTGTACGTGTTGTTATGCTTGGTGAACCGCCCGCGCCCTGGTGGGTGGCTAAAGACGTGTGCGACATTCTAGGATATACGAACGTAACAAGAACGCTCAATGACCACTTAGACGAGGATGAAAGGAATATCCTAGCAATTCGCGAGGGTACTTCACCAAAAGGCGGAAACCCAAACATGAACATTATTAGTGAGAGCGGACTTTATGCGCTGATTATGCGTTCGGAGAAACCACAGGCTAAAGAGTTCAGGAAGTGGGTTACAGGTGAAGTTCTGCCCTCAATCCGCAAAACGGAGGACTTCAAAGCATGACATTCATATCCTTAATTATGCTCGCTTTCAACTGCTGGTTGTTCGCTAAACTCCTTGCCACAGACTTTAGACACGGCTATGAAGAAATCGGCAGGGACGCTCTCATTGTCTCAGCTCTCAACCTTACCGTCTTCTTGTTCTTTACCGCTATGTTCGGCTCGTAAAGGGAGGTGAGATAACTTGAAGCAAATTCTTGTCGCTGTCCCGTCTAAGTTTAAGCTCAATGAAACTGAAACAGCCGCTTTGAAGGCGCGTATTGAGAAACTCGCAAAAAAAGCTGAAGCGTTCGCAAGTGAGGAATGCCACACTATCATAGATTACTGCTACTACTTCTCGGATAAAACCTTCAGGGAATGCCGTTATCTTGATGAAGGACATATCACTATCGACTTGATTGAACATGCCGTCAATGCTCTATGTGAGTGTGATTTCTCTGTCTTCCCGTTCGATTGGGAAACTTCAAGGATATGCAGAATACTTCACAAAGTCGCTGACGAATGCGGCGTTACTCCATTAGAGTTTAAGGAGGATGACTGACCGCAAAAAAAGTCTTTATCTCCATTCCAATGAAAGACAAATGCTACGGCATCGAATTTCTCGAATTATAGACATTTAAGTTTCTCCCGCTGGCTTTACTTTTCAAGAAAAAAGGACACACCTGCCTTAACCTTTCGGGAAATTAGCGGGCGGGAGAGTTTTTCTCACACGAAAGGAGGTTATCATGGAAAAATCTTTAAGCGCGTCAAAGGCTG
Source organism: uncultured Fretibacterium sp. (assembly GCA_937892105.1). Next base: position 1,782 of record CALAUZ010000376.1, read on the forward strand.
GCTTCCCTTGCATGAGGCACTTATGGTACTCTGTCAACGGCTTCGGTAAAGCTGAGACTGAAACTAGCACCCAGAGAATTTTTGACGTTGGCACAGCTCTTGAACCTGTCGCTGTCGAATGGCTCAAATCGGACGGATGGAACGTTGATTACAACCCCGGCTCGCAAAATGCTACATTGGCCGTCAACATTCCCATTAAGGGCGGTACTCTCACGGGACACCCTGACTGCATTATCTCCAAAGGCGATATTCATAACTGCCTCGCTGACATTAAAACCATGAATGACAGGGCATTCACCTTTTGGCGGCGGGAAGGTACTCTCAAATCAAAATCTCAGTATGTCGTTCAGCTTCATATTTACGCTCTAGGGCTGATACTCATGGGACGTAACATTGAAAGGCTCGCTATTGTCGGCGTGAACAAAAACAACTCAGACATGCATATTGACTTCTTTGACTATGACCCACTAAGAGCAAAAGAAATCGTCAGCTATGTCGAATGGCTCTTTGAACAGGATAAACCCATTGACACGGGTTGCCCTGCTGAGGATTGGGCTTGCAGTTACTGCGAGTTTCACGACAAATGCTCTGTCAAACAAGAACGTTCTCACACTCTGCCGGAACAGCAAACTACTGATGACCAAATCATTATTGACGCTATGAAGGAGCTTAAACAGGCTAGAGACCTTGCAAAAGAAGCCAAAGACATGGAAGCTCACGCAAAATCAGTACTGGACGAAAACGTCAAGGCTAAAGGGCTTTGCGGCATTCAGGGAGGCGGCTTTGTCTTCACCATGTCGGAACGCTCCTATTCTCGATGGGACAGCACCGCTTTCAAAAGAGCTTATCCCGAATTAGTCAGCCAGTTCACTAAATCTTCCACAAGCATTCTTTACAACGTCAGGGAAGTTTAACGGCTCTATGCTGTCAGCCCAAGTACATTAGAGCACTCATACAACTTATCGAAAAAGGAGACGAATAAATTATGACCTTCAGAAAAGCTGAAAGGAAAAAGGCTAAACTCAGGCTCGCCATTACAGGCCCGGCAGGTTCAGGAAAAACTTACGGCGCGTTACTCATTGCGCAAGGGTTGGGCGGCAAAATCGCCATGATTGACACGGAGAACGGAAGCGGAGACCTTTACGCTGACACTTGCGACTACGACATTTGCAACCTTAACGCTCCCTTTGACCCACGCAGGTATATGCAGTGCATTCACGAAGCTGAGCAGGCCGGATACGACATTATCATTATCGACAGCTTGAGCCACGCTTGGAACGGTCAAGGAGGGTTGCTAGACCTTCAGAACAAAATCACTGAAACTTCAAAGGGCGGTAATAGCTATGTCGCTTGGAGCAAAATCACTCCCATTCACAACGCATTCATTGAAACTATGCTCGCATCTCCTTGCCACATTATTGCCACCATGCGGAGCAAAACTGATTACGTACAGAACAAGAATGAGCGCGGTTACACGGAAATACGCAAAGTAGGACTTGCTCCAGTTCAGCGCGAGGGTATGGATTACGAGTTCGGCACAGTGTTTGACCTTACGCCGGAGCATACCGCGTCTGTTTCTAAGGACAGAACAGGAATTTTTGACGGCAACTTCTTCACTATCTCACCTGATACAGGAAAAACCTTGCGCGAATGGCTCGAAAATCAGCCACACGAAAAGAAAGTAGGCTCTCAATCATGAGCGTGAATATTGAGCTTAACGGCTCGAAAGGAGGTGAGGCTTAATGCCAGACTTCACTCAAGGCAAATGGATATATATAGAAAGTGCTAGAGAGATTTTCTCGCCCGCTACTCAGGCTGATGATGACCCCTTCGGCTTGGCTATCGCTGATATTCCGTTTGACCCTGATGTCCCTGAAAAAGAAAAACACGCTAATGGGAGGCTCATTGCCGCCGCACCTGAGATGTATGAGGCTCTCAAAGAATGCGCCGAGTTTGTTGAAGATATTATCTGCCGTAACTGTGAAGAATGCTCCCTAAAAATTGACGCTGAAGGCTTGCGCGATTACATCGAGTGTATTTTCGCCCGTATTGACGGCTCAAAGGAGGAAGATTAATGAACACAATATACGGAGGCTACTTATGGCCACTAAACCAAAACGCGACAATCTCACCATAGGCTATGACCAAGAGGCTGTCTCCCGCGTATACGGCTTGAGGACTGAAAGAAACGAACGCTCCATGACCATCAAAGATTTATCCCTGCGCTCTGGCGTTAGTTCGTCTGCTATTCACGATTACGAGAAAGGACGCAGAAAACCTACCGTTGAAGCCTATAACAAGCTCGCCGAAATTCTAGGCTGGAAAAGACTGCCACCAACACCAAAAAGCCCAAAGAAAACACAATCCTCACAAGATTACGAGGCTACTACTATTGATTACTCGGACGCTCCTAAAATCCCTAAACCTGTCGAGTTCTTCTTCACTGAAGGCAACACATACAAAATTTATTCCGGCGAGGCTAGCTCTCATTACGCTACTGGCTCTAGTTGGGAGAATACTTGCATTTTCAGGTACGAGGGCAAAATCGGCATTCACCATTTTTTCAGGGAAATTAGAGGCAAGTGGACACGTACTTACACTGACGCTCAATTAATCGGTAAACATATTGAGGAGCTTCACGATGAAGATAACCAACAACAAACTCCACAAGAATGATGAGGCTGTCGGCAATATCAAAAACTTACGCTCCATAAGGCAAGAGCTA
>CALAUZ010000377.1 GCA_937892105.1 uncultured Fretibacterium sp.
ATAACTGGAGAACGAATTTCACAGTGCCTTCAACGTATGGTCTTATCGGCTCCCACACATTAGGGATAACCCAATCATTCCACCAAGCTTTGAGCTTGTCCCAATTCATAATGATTGCAGTAACTACGACAGCGACTAGAGCAGCGAGTGCTAATAATGGGTGAGCCAGAATAGCCGCCTTAAGCACCCCAAAAGCCGCCGTAATCTTCCCGATAATGCCCGGTGTGCCTGAAAGAGCTTCACCTGCGAGACCTGCAGCCTTCATAGCGTCATTAGCAGCACTAGTAGCTTTAGCGACATTAAGCCAAGCTCCCGCCAATTGAAATATAGTTTTTCCATAGCCTAAAACGGTGCTAAGTATCTTCCAGCCAGCGAAGGCATAACCTACCTGAATTGCAACGTCACATAGTTCTTTATTCTGGTCCAGGAAATTCGTAAATTTCTGAATGCCAATAGTGAGGGTCTGAGTGATAAATCTATTAATCGGGGTGAGGGCTTCACCTATCTTAATCATCAAGCCTTCCCAAGCACTAGAGAGAGAAGTAACGTCTCCTTTAAGGGTGTTATTCCTAGTGAGGGCCATTTTAGACGCAGCACCATCACGTTCATTCTTAGCCCCTTCAAAGAGTGAGGCAAAGACGCCATTATCAATATTCTCAGCTAGAGACGACATTTGAGAAGCGAAGCTCCCGTAAAGTTGTGCCCTCAAAGCTCCCGCCTTAGCCGTTCCGAGACCTTTACGCTTGATAGCATCTTCTACCTGCTTAATGATAAGCACCGGAGATATCATGTTGCCTTCCCTAGTCTGAATAGCTACCCCTAATGTCTGTAGAGCGTCTTTCACTTGCTTAGGCCTTTTAGCCAGACGCTTAATGACAGAGTCTAAAGCCGTACCCGCTTGAGAGCCTCGCACTGTGTTAGACATAGCCCCCAAGATAGCAGCTAACTGTTCAACGGAGACATTAATATCAGCCGCACCCGACGCAGCAATAGCCATAGCTTCGGATAATTGAGCAATGTTAGTGTTCGAGTGAGATGAAGTGTATGCCAAGATATCGCCGACATTAGCCATTTTTGAGGTATCGAGCTTAGCCGCTTTAGTAGTGTTAATGAGGTAATCTGCAGCCTGTTCAATCGACATACCTTCTGCCGCAGCGACATCTAAGACCGAGCCTAAAGACGTAAGGACTTCATTAGGAGTGAGCCCTGCCCTGAGTAAGACTTCCTGAGCATTAGCAGACTGTGTAGCTGAAAATTGTGTAGAGCTTCCGAGAGCCTTAGCCTGCGTCACAAGTTTATCGAACATTTCCTGTGTGGGGTTAGCGACGGCCTTAACCTGAGCCATAGCCTGTTCAAAGTCCATATTCACTTTGATAGGGACTTCAAAGGTTTTAACCATAGCGGCACTTTTTAGAAGGTCAGCTTTGATATTGCCCCAAGATAGATTAGCTTTGAGGTCAGAGAATTTTTTCTGCGCAGAGTTTAGTTTTTCCTGTGCCCTTGTCATTGCTTCAGTCTGGGATTGCAATTTAGTTTGTGCACTGGCCAAGTCTGAAGTGTTAATGCCTGCGTCCTTAAGTTCAGCCCTAAACTCACCTAATTTCTTTGTGTTCTGAATAACTTGTTCTTGAAGTCTAGCAGCTTCTTGATGAGCGCGAGTGAATAGCTTAGGGTCAACATTCCCCCCTTGCCTCATAGTAGCCTGCATGTTCTTGACTTTTGCCCTAGCAGTATCAAGTTTGCTTCTTAAGTCAGAGAGTTTTTGAGCCTGTTTCTGGAAGCCTTGAATGTTAGCAGATTGTCTTTGAAGATTCTGTGTAGCCTGTTGCAGCTTAGTGATACCCTCATTAGCCTTCTGAACTTGTTCGCTTCCGGAGAATACGGCATTAAGTTTGAACATGAAGTCGAGAGTTTCCGCCATAAGATCACCTCTTTTCGAGAAAGTACCCCCCTTAAGAGAGAAGGGGGAAATTGCAGAGAAAAACCATCAACGAGGAAGCCCCAAAATGCAGACTTTAAGACTGAGTGCTAATGATGTGTCGAACGTTTTAAGGCTTCAGATTGTTTCTGATAATAGTCATTCATGATAAGTAGCCAATCATGCAAATCCTTAAGCGGCTGAGAGAGCCAAAAGGGAATACTAGTATTGCTATCCCCCATAGACATGCTTAAGACTATGCGCCTGAGTTCGTGAGCTGTGATATCTCTGAGACCGTATCGTTCAAGAAAAAAATGACGTTATTAGTGATCTTCATGAAGTCTTTTACGGGCAAGGACTTAATGACTTCCTGGGGGAGATGAGCTGCTTTAGCTGCAATGGCTGCAAAATATCCCTGAGAGAATAGCTGCACAGTTTTCCCCATAGCGGAAAAAGAATTTTCTATGTCTATGAGGTCTTGGCCGGTTAATGCGTCTAGGTCAAGGTCTAATTCTGTGAGAGCTTCATTCTTGTAGGTTATGGGTTTAGAGAGAGTGATTTTCATGAATAAGCCCTCCTCCCCCTACATCATGCCTATAGAGCGTCTCATTTGGGCAAGATAGTCATAGCCTTGAACTTTGTAGATATAGTTCATCTTGTCAATCTCAATCTGTTCCGAGCCGTCAATGTCAATCTTAATGTAATAGATTTCATGGTCAGTCGTACTATCCTGCGTCTCCATAACGCCGAATTTTCCTAAGTCGAATTTCTTCGTGAGAGCGTGAATATAAATGTGGAAGCGGTGAGAGACGTATTCGCCTGATCCTGCGTCCCATTCAAGCTGTTCAGCATAAAGGTCAAGTTCATGCCCTCTAGGTTCGGCCAAGATAAACACATCCTGTGTAGTGAGCCTCCAATTAAGAGTGCAGACTAGAGAAGCGAATTGTCCGCCTCCTGGAGAATCCATAGTGCCGGCAACACCAGCTCCCTTAATCTCAGTAGTCATGAACTCAAGGGGAGGGAGAGTAATTTCAGCTACTCCGAGTTGTCTATCTCCGTCGGTATAAACGTTAAACTTAGTGATTTTCTCTGGAACTATATTAGGCATTGTGCGTGTAGCCTCCTTTTAAGTGCAAAAAAAATAGCACACAGCTTTTTAGTGCCATGTGCTGAAAATGATTAATCCTGCTTTGCCTGGTTATTCGCAGGGTATACCGTTATCGTAGAGTTCTTCAGGTGCTATGTCAGTGTCATCATCCCAAATGACAGAGCCTCCAAAAGGTCTAGCCTTCCTGAATACTTGCTCATTCTTAAGCTTAGTGAAGCACCTTAAGCCTAATAATGGTGTCATGTCGTAGGTCTTTATGCAGCCATCTTCAAACCAGAGCTTTAAGGTATAAGGGGAAATAACTTCAACTTTTCTAACGCTGAAATATAAACCTGGCATAGTTAAAACCTTATTCCTTCAATGCGCATAGGAGTTAATTGAGCTTCACATAAATCCCAATCTGCTTTTAGGTCTTCATCATGAGCTTCTGCCCAAGCTGCTATGAATTTCTTTTGCCGTTTAGGGATATCTCCATTAATAGGCTCTCCGTCAAGAGTAAATGATCCTTCATGTTCCCCATACCTTGCGTGAAAGTGTGGAGGCATATGTTCTTTGAAGTTCATTGTTATGATTATCCCGTAAAACATAGCTATAACCGGCATCAAATGCCCTCATCTCCTTATTAGTGAAGTTATGGGCATTCTACCAATTCAGGAACTATATTGCCTCGTATAACACACTCAAATAGTCAGGGTCATACTCTAATATCCCTTCAATGACTTCTGCCGGCACTGGAGGAGTGATGAAGATATGGAACTTGATTATCCC
>CALAUZ010000378.1 GCA_937892105.1 uncultured Fretibacterium sp.
TAGTTGCGGACGCAGAGAAACGGGAGGTAAGATAGTTGGGAGTGAACGATGAACACAAAGACCGTGTTTTCAAATACCTTTTCGGTAATCCTGAAAATCGGGAGTGGACGCTTGCCTTGTACAACGCTGTCAATGGTTCAAACTACGACAACGCCGACGATATTCAGTACAATACAATCGAAGACGCTGTGTATCTGGGCATGAGGAATGATGTATCGTTCATAATCGTGAATGAACTGCATTTGTGGGAACACCAGAGTACATACAATCCGAACATGCCGATGAGATTCCTGCTGTACGCTGCCAAACTGTATGAGAAATATATTGCCGGAAGTGATTACTACTGGCGGAGTGTGAACCCCTAAATGAATATGCGTGGCTTGTGGAGGCAATCAGGCGAAATCAAAAGGTAATGAGAAATCTTGAGGTGGCGATAGATGCTGCTATTGATGAAATGCCCGATGAGTTTGTGATAAAGAAATTCCTGTTGTTGAACAAAGCGGAGGTGAAGGGTATGTTTTTTACGGAATACGACCAAGAAAAAGTCTTAGCGCAGGAACGTCAAGAAGTAGAATATCGGGTAGCAACAGATATGCTGATGGAGAGATTGCCACTGTCTTTAATATTGAAATAAGTCGGCTCTCAGAAGACGCAATCCGAAAACTAGCCGATCGACTTGGAATCATTATCGTGTGAGCATCGCAAACGTACTTGGAACGCCTCAAAATCATTCCTGTAACTGAGAGGGAAGCCCCAGATGTCAAGGAGCGATATACGCCTCATTATGAACGAACAATCTCGGATGGGCGTGTTATTCCTCGATAAGCGTGAGAGGCGGGAAAAGCGATTCTGCGCTAGTGGGGTCTGTACGGTGAATTATCATGAGTCATGAACGCAGGAACAGACGAGGACGGGCGACATTGAGCTGTACGAGCGTCCTAGTGATACGTCCTAATGCGCAAGGTTCGATGAGTTCGTGCCTACCCCTTCATGGCAGGACACGCACACACGGCATTATGGACGAGGTTACGCTAAACGATGTGCAATACGCACGTATCAGCGTACATGCCTGAGGCATACTGCACCCTCGCACACTGTGCTTGTCGTTAGTTGAGCAGTAATGCGCTAAGAGACATGCTTCACGAACACTTCAGCGAGGAACGACAACGTGCAGTACCAAGAGTTATTACGAGCGTAAACGTAATCCCAGATAGTAATGCCGTCCATGACGCATTTTGTGTTTAAAACGTTCGGTGAGCGCATTGTTGAACGTCCCCTGCGTCATTTTAGGTGAGCCATGCTGAGTGCAATGACGACTATATTCGCTGTAAAGTTGCCAAGAACCAACTTCGTACCTGTCGCCAACTTCGCAGCAATCGTTAATGAAGGAAGTGATACTGTTGCCATTCGCATTGGAGCTATAGTCGTAATTCTCAACAAGAGCTTGTACAGCTTGAGGCGCAACTGCGAAAGGGTTTGAAGCGTTGCCTTTGAACGCCCTGAAGTTGTCTTGAAGAACTTTTTGCGCACCTTCGATAATCCACGAAAGAATTGCACCGCCCGAATGTTGAACAAGGTATTCTGAGTAACTAGTTCTGTCCCTGCTGCCTGTGAAAGTAGCGTTGAAAGGCAAAAGGACAATGCGTCTGACAGTGCCGAAATCAAAGAAGTCAATTCTCGGCAGGAAGTTAGTCATGAGAACTACTGTGTGGGAGGGGCGGTATGATTTGGGATCTTTGAATTTCCCTTCGCCGCGCACGTTATCCGCCGAACATAGCCGTTTCAGGATGGAAGAGCTGAGAGTCGAATGTTTATCGAGTTCAGGAGCGAGCAGCAGACGTTTCCCACATGCTTGAGCAAATTCAGGCATAACGTTTCTCCGGCAACGTTCGGCGAATATATCCGATGCTACCGTATCGGCGTATGTATCGAGTACCTTTTGCAGCGAATTGAAGAACGTGCTTTTACCGTTAGCCCCAGTGCCGTAAGCGATAATCATCTTCTCGATAATGTTCGAACTTATAGCGGCAAACCCCGCAATCATTTGAGCGTACTGTATGAGTTTCCAATCGTCGCAGAAAAATTCATTCAATGCACCTTGCCCAATCTCCGAACCTGTAGACGATGGCGCAATACTCGTCTGTTTGGTGATTAGGTCTTTGGGGTTATGCGCGTGGATTTCTCCCGTCCTTAAATCTACAGTACCATCAGGCGTATTGAGATGACATGAATTAGCGTCGAAATCGTCGGACAGGATTCTTAGGTCAGGTTTGCTGCACGACAGAATATTTTTCAGAGCGTTCGCGCTTCTATTCTTCAGTACGTAGGCATGGTATTTAAGCGCGTGGATGTACCGTCTGAAAGCAGCTTTTTGTGTCTCTGTTGTCAGGAAATCATCTTCCTTTGCCGGATTCTTTTCGAGGGTTTTCGCGACTTTGAGAGAAATTCCGCACTCGCGTAAATTATCAGCAGCCCTACTTACGACATATTCAGCTTCATCGAGCTGTCTTTTTGTGAACTCCTTAACGCATCTCTGTGCAATAAGTAAATCCTCGTCCCAAAGAGTGCCGTTGTAAATGATTTTTTATATTCGAATGAGACTTGTTATAAAGCCTTTTTTAGTTGCAAAGAATACGACCAAAGATTTCAGCTTCGCCTGCGTCTGTATAATCATGAGGTTCAAGCATGAAAGGATTGTCGTTGAACAGTTCAGGATTGACGTAATCTTTCTGGGAGAAAACTTGCTCGTAAGAGAAGTTCTTTGCGTGTTCCCAGATGTCTTGAAGTTCCCCATCATCGAGTAAAGGCTGGCAGTGTTTCGCTTCACTGAGAAAATCTCTGTATGCCGTATCAGTTGCGCCGTAACGTTTCAGCACCTTTTCTGCGTAAGAGAGCAAGGTAGCATTCCGTGTGCCTTGTGGAATAATATCCTGCTGCCCGTTGTGAACGTTGATATTACCAGTGGCAGTTGGCGCACTTTCCGCAGGTGTTGCAACCTGTACGGTAGGTTGAGAGGGTACAGCGTCATATTCATCAAGAAACGCTGTAAGATTGCGATTGTCCGCGAAAAACGTAACTTCCGGATTTTGCGTGCCAAAGAAGAAGCGTCCTGCGTCGCGGGCGTTTTTGTCGAAGAAGGGGAAAATCTGTGCGACTTTGCGCTTCATGGCCGCGTATTGTTCTGCGCTCGTTGTCTCATCGATGGGGAAGAAGACATGAAATTTCGGGCGCGGAGATTTACCGCCTTTGAGTCTCATGTGGTTGCGCGAGTAGTGAAT
>CALAUZ010000379.1 GCA_937892105.1 uncultured Fretibacterium sp.
GAGTCACTGTGCCAGAAATAACAAGCGATTTAATGAACTATCAGGACAACAGCGGCTATTTCTATGAATATGACTGCAAAAGCGATAACATTCTGGAACTTAAACCGATTTGTGACGATAAACGATGTCAGACGATCGGCTATATCGGTAATAAAGAGATATTTCAACCCCTCCTTACCAGTGGATTAAAAGGCGTTGACCGCATAGTACCAATTGGTAAAACAATGGATTTCGACTTAATATGGGATAGCTATAACTTGCCAGCTATGTTGACGAGAAACGTTGCTTTGCGATAAGAAATGCACCACAAGGGATTTTACGATCCTTTGTGGGAGTTCGATCTTTGTAGAGTTATTTCCAGTCATCAGAACGCTATTGAACTGATCCGAAGAACTTATAACTGAATTTTATAGTAGACGTTGAGAACTTTTCTACATGGTTTGCCATCTTTAGCGTGCAAGCATTCTAAAAGGCCTTCTGAATAATAGCGGGGGTTTTGTAGTTCTCGATTCATGCCTCTCTATGCCATCTGTTTGCTCTTAGCCGTGATTATAGTATAATCTAAAAACTGCTTAGATTATGATTCACTTATTGCCTCTGTTAAATAATCTAAAATCTAGAAATACAGCAGGAGTATAAGAATTTTATAAAAATGAAAGAGGAAAAAACGAATTATGCGTACTCTAAACACTCAATTCAGTTATCTCAATGCCGCGATAAATGATCTATCAAGCTGTATTCGTTTTATGGATACAAAAGTCGCTGCGATCATAGCTGCAGATATGCTCTTATTGACAGCCTTAATAAGTAAGGACATTGATTTCCTTTCATTGATAAAAAACTTTGATTTTTCCTGTTGCAAGATTATTCTGTGGATTGCTACTTGTTGCTTCATTTACAATACTGCGAGAGTTTACTATGTTGGTATTTCAACGTTGTTGGCGCGTATCGCTAAGACAGAAGGAAGTATTGATATCGTTGGAGCGAAATCTGGCAGAAAAAATACAACTAACATTGAGCGGTCATCGTGGTTTATCTCAGAAGATTGCTATCAGATAGAGGATTATCTCTCTGACTTTGAAAACAAGACATCTGAAAGTTTAATCCAGGAAATGGCGAAAGAGCTTTACAAACTTAATGGGATTAATAGAGTTAAGATGAGGAAAGCGAACGCGGTATTGAAATCATTTGGTTTGTCTTTAATTTCTGCTGTTGCGATTATTCTGTTGGCTTTTGCTGAGCCTTATTTATATACGCAAACCACGCAGACTGTGGGCATCTCACATGACGTCATGTCAGCAACCGAATACAGGGAAACATCGCAAGACATAAAATAATAACCATGAACAAGGAGGAAGCACCTCAAATGTCAATATCGATTATGAGTGATGGCGAGATTGATGAAATTTATACTTCTACACGCGATCGCCTAAACAAGGCCAAAGAGAGTCTCCGTGACGTTGTTAAAAAATCGGTATCATTATCAGAAAGTGCTATCTCAAATAATGTAGTGCCAGGCTATAACTCTGAAGAACTTGATTTTGGCGCGTATAAGCAAGACACATTTGCTGTACTTTTCGTTGATATGAGGGGCTCAACTCAAAGAGCCCAGAGAATTGGGGCTAAGAAACCTTTTCTAACAATGCACACTTTTATCCCGGCTCTATTGCAGGTGATAAAGCGTTATAGAGGTTTTGTTATCGATATTATGGGCGATGGCATCATGGTACTCTTTGAAAAAGATGAAACAGCGATAAATCGAGCCGCATTTTGTGGCTTGGATATTCTGAGAGCTAAGGATCGAGTTATTAATAAAATTTTACGAGAAGAGAATATTGAATTAGTAAACATAGGCATTGGAATAACTTATGGAGATGTAGTAGTCACAAAAATTGGCATAAACAGTGTATACGATGTGAAAGTATTTGGCGATTGTGTAAATTCAGCCTCCAAATATTCCAATGGTGAAAACGTGATAAAAGTATCTCAAGAAATTGAAGACGGTTGGCCTTCCGGTCTTGGCGGTAGAATAAGGTTTACCCCACCTTCTGAAAACGGAAGTCGTGAAGTGATTATTCCTCAGTCATAAACACGCAAATACCGCCACTTCATAAAACCGGTGGAATTTTGCTTAGTTTTCAAATGAAGTACATTCAAGCAGGTTCAAGCTACTGCTCTCGATCTGCAAGTGATTATTTCGGTCTGAAAACGCATCAGTTCCGTTAGTCCTTGTATTCCTTGCGATGGTGAAATCGACTATCGTAAAGCTGAAATTTGCAGGTCAGTACTTAATCGTATTCAGAATTAAGTTCTGCCCTGTGTACATTTTTGTGGCTTGTATAGAAGGATTGTTGTCTGCTTATGGTTATACTTTGCTCTATGAAGCGGGTTTTAGTCCTGCACACGGTGAAACAAGAGCAATATAATTTTTCAACAATGCGTGTAGAACCGCACGAGTCCGCAAGTCTGTGTAAATAATCAAACAAGAGACTGGCTAATTACAACAGAGCCGTGACCAATGATCTGGAAACCCACCATATTATATTTCATATTTCCTTATCAAACGGCGTTAGCAAATATCGCCCCTTATTCACAGAAACACACTAATTCCAGAACTTTAACTCTTCACTACTTGGGCGTAGCCCGCCTATGGCTAACCAAGAAGCTATTCACCAACGGGGTTAATGAAAAATAATATGTTTGGCGAGTACCCCCCATCCACCCTCACCACCAAAAATATATACTCATTAAAAAAAGATATCCCTTCCCTCATTCCCTAATATTGGCGCAAAGCCAAAAACTTTATTATCTCTCGCAACTCCCCTAATCCATTTTCAAACAAATACTACCTTGTCGCCCTTGTTAGCACTGATACTCTCCTGATACGTTCTTACCTTCTCATGTTATAATTTTTTATTATGGATATTTTGATTTGAGTTGTGTGCAGGAACAACTGCTAATAACAATCGAAGCCGAAACTAAAATCGGAACTAAGACCACTAAAATAGAATTGAAAATTGAAGGGAGAGTGAACAGCAATGCCAGTAGCGTCAGCAAAATCAAAACAGCCATCAGAACAGCCGCTAATAACACCAACAACGTCCAAACAGCCGTCAGCACCACGTAAACTGCCAATAGGAATACAAGATTTCCCTAGTTTGAAAAAGGACGACTACCTTTATGTAGATAAAACTGAATACATTTATAATTTAATTAACACAGGGAAATATTATTTTCTCAGCCGCCCAAGGCGATTCGGGAAGAGTCTGCTCACGTCAACTATGGCGGCTTATTGGGAAGGGAAGGAGGAACTGTTCATAAATCTCAAGATTGCGGAACTTGAGCAAAGCAGTAATGATCCTTTGACTACTTGGACTCCTCACCCTGTCTTTTACTTTGACTTTAACGGTGTAAATTATCAAGAAGGAAGTTCTGCGCTTGAAAATAAACTCGAAAGTAAACTCACAGATTGGGAAGCCATTTACGGAGACACATTTCATGAGCGTCAATTAGGAGAGCGGTTTCATAAACTATTGCAGTTAGCCTGTGAGAAGACAGGGCAGAAAGCAGTAGTGCTTGTAGATGAATATGATAAACCGCTATTGGACGTTATGGAACAGCCCGAACTTGAGCAACACAATAAAGCTGTGTTTAAGGGCTTCTTCAGCGTATTGAAAGAAGCTGATAAGTACATAAAGTTTGTGTTCATCACTGGAGTAACGAAATTTGAGAAGGTCAGCATCTTCAGCGATTTGAATCAACTGCGCGATATATCCTTCAGTAAGGAATATGCGGGTCTTTGTGGGATTACAGAGCAGGAGATGCGTGAATATTTCTTACCAGAAATTCTGGCTGTGGCCGAGGAACAATGTCTATCAACAGAAGAATGCTTCACTCAATTAAAACAAAAATATGATGGCTACCACTTTCATAAGACTGGTATTGGGGTTTATAATCCATTTAGCCTTCTAAATGCTTTTGCAGATAAGGCGTTTGGCTCATACTGGTTTTCAACAGGCACTCCTACGTTCCTTGTGAATAGAATAACTAATACTGATTTTGATGTTAAGAAACTGACAGATAGTTCTCTCTATGCTGATGAGCAAACTCTCTCAGACTATAGGGCAGATAATCCCGATCTTGTTCCTCTTCTTTATCAGACCGGTTACTTAACTATTGTAGGTTTTGATTCTTCGTCAGGAGAATACACGCTGTCATTTCCGAATAACGAAGTTAAATACGGTTTTCTCAAAAGTCTAATAAAGGGATATTCGCCAAAATACGGCTCAAGTTCAGGGAAGAATGTTTTTGCGCTTAAAAGACATGCCGAGACAGGCAATCTTGATGGAATAAAAGATGTTTTGACAGCTCTTTTCTCAAGTATGCCATATTCGACAACTGAGAAGAAATATCCTGTTGAGCATTATTTCCAGTCGATGTTCTTTTTGATATTCACATTATTGGGAGAACTTATAGAGTGTGAAATACATTCGGCTAACGGAAGGGCTGATTGTATTCTTATAACCAAAAGGTTCATATATCTCTTTGAATTCAAAATTAATGGGAAAGCTGAAGAAGCAATAAAGCAGATTGATGAAAAGGGGTATGCGCTGCCGTTTGCGGCAGAATATGAAAGGAAGCTGTATAAAATCGGCGTTGTATTCGATTCTAAGAAGAGAACGCTGAAAGACTGGAAAGTTGCAGAGGGATAATAGATGATACAGGTGTAACAGTCTATTTACCTTATTCTATTCGTGCGCCAAAATTAAGAAGTGACACGAAGGAACATGAAGGGATCGGCATTTACGCCTTCATGATGTGCGGCTTGAAGAATTTTCTATTTCGCCTCGATTTCAAAATGCGCCCAAATGCGGCAAAATAGAAAATAATTGCGAACTATCACAGTGTCCTAACAATGTGCTATGTCTCTATATTTCTTTTTAATGGCCGATACATGGCCGGTATAGGAAGGACAAGAATCAGGCTACAAGGAAATAACTCGACCGTCATAAACGCAAAATAAGGCCGGTTAATTTGCCCTTTAGAGTTGATACCGTTTGTTGAAATAAGACGCAAAATAGTGGCACTGTGGCAGCTTCTTGTAGCGGTTTCAGGTGGCTTTGCGCTTATAAACACGAATGAATGGCCATGAAGAGCGGAGCTATTTCTCCTTCCTGCCCACAGCGAGAAAAACCTGTTTCTGCGTCAAGGTAAATAGAGAGGGCTGTGTAAATCGTCAAGCGGTCAAGCAGTCAAGCGGGCTGATTACAAGTTGCTCGAATAATATCCCGGCTACTCCTATAATCCCGAATGTCCAGGCAATTTTAAGGACGGGTCAGCGAGGCAAAGCTACGCAACTGCGGAAGCTCGCCAGCTTATTTCCCTTCAACAACTTCGTTGGTCAATATATCGCCACACCCTTATTCATAAACACAGTAAAATCCAGAACGTGAACAGCTATCTTAATGGCCGAAGCCCCCCTGTGGGCATCCAAGACGTTATTCAGCAACAATGCTTTGAAATCTTAATACGCTTGCGATGTACCGAGGGGATCGAAGGCTATACAGGCTAGAAACTTGACCGTTATAAAATCGAAATTTGGCCGGTCAGTTTCAGCCCCTAGGTTTAACCCTCTAGCAAAATTGAATCGTGCCCTGAGTACATTTTTGTTGCCATTGCCCCAGTAATTGCGACTTGTGTAGTCATAAACCTGTACAAAAACATGTCATGAGAAATGGTTACACTCTGATACTATCCTGATATGTTTCCGCTATGTTTCCGCCTTCTCTATAATTTATTATAAATATCAATATGAGATGCTAATAACAACTAAAAAATAAAAACGTGAAAAATGCGAAAGGAAATGTACAAACACGCAGACTACACAGAAAGAGCCGATAATCAACTCGACACGCGCTTCGAGTGACAGTGGTCAAGTGCGTCAAGTGACGGTAAGGGCGTATCAAAGGCCGCACTCAACCCTCTTAAAAACAAAGACTGGGAAACTGCTTCATTAGCGGCTCTGATGTTCTCGATAAGAGGATATAAGGACAGGCTTTCTGAAACACGTGGCGTTAAGCTCAATTCAAAAAGCCGGGAGATTGATGTCAGGATTATTGATAAACACGCTCCAACATCGTCAGCCGCTACATCAAAACCAGCAGGGGCGGCAGGGCAGTCAGACTGTGGGCAGGCAGAACAGGCAGAAGTTGCAGATGCTCGAATTAACAACGCAATCGCCTATTTCTTCGAGAGGCATAATTTCATCGATCTGAAGAACCCTAGAGAAAATCTGAACATCGATGTCTTCTGGAAAGGAAGCAGCTATGCCGCCCAGTACAAAAGTCGTGGGTATGATGATACGATCAACAAATACGGCGTGAATACTAGGCAGATGAGTGACATAACGCTGACGTCCCTTCGTATGACTAAGCCTGAGAAGCTATTAACTTATCTTCTTGATCACGGCTACAGAATTTCCCAGCATTTCCCTGGCGTTTATTACATCTCAGGGATAGCAGAATTAAAAATTCAAATAGTTGTCGGCTATGAGCTTGAAGGGGACGAATTCATTCCTCTCCGTGTTCAGAAAGAAAACGCGTCTGAGGAAGACATCAGGAAGTTTATTGAAATGTGCGGAGCATTGACAGAGCAGGCTGACAAGGACATGGCCGAAAACGTCATGCAGATCAGTATCGCAAATAATTCAGGAGACTTATAGAAAGATCGTGGAGGAGACGAAAATGAGTAAAGCATTGGAAATGTTAATGGCTGATAAACTGGCGGCTAGAGAAGATGAAGGAAGAACACAGGGCAGGGCGGAGGGAAGAACTGAAGAACGGCGTGATCTCCTGAGTAGGCTTCAAGAAAGCGGCATGATTACCGCTGATCAGGCGGCAACAGCTATGGGCTGGAGTTTTTAAGGGGAATGATTTGGCATATCGGCAAAAAGAGTCAAAAAATTGCCGATATGCTGTTGTCAGTTCCGCCCCATAAGCGTCCATAGCTAGAAAAATAATCCGTCCAGAAATGGACAGACCTCAGACCAGCTTATACCCAATATTGTGCCGAAGCGTTCACAAAAAATCAGAATTAAGTCAGAATTGATCTCAGACTTTAGTGGCCTCGCCCGTTAAACGCCAGCAAACTGTACTAGCCCTATTCCCATGGCCAAAGCCTCAAACCATGCCGTATACACATCAAGACCGAACACAGCCATCGAGGAGTAGAAATCACCTAATGCGATAACTGTTGCTTCATGGGCTTTAGCACTCACATCATAGGGAAGAATCGCATTAAGGAAAGCATCATAATCAGCCTTGAAATCAGCATCAGTGCATTCTGTGCAGATGTACTTTGAATATATTTGTCCAGAGAGACCGTAGTTATCCTGGAATATAGCTGTCTTCTCTACAAGAGAAGCAAGCTCACTACCAAGACAGACAGAGCCAGTAGCAGTAGAGATGGCAGAAACGGGAACAGCAGGAGTAACAGAGGAGAGGCGGGCAGCGTCAAGCTCAATGGCCTTATTTTTTTATTGCTGGTTGTCCTCCAGCATAAGAAAGCGGCTTCTTCCATGTAGATATGAAGACGGTCTTCCATCTGTTGCCGTTATAGTCGCCAGTATCCTTGAGACTGTCACTAATGCCACAGGGATTCTCGCTGTGGGAAAGCATGAGGTAAAACATCCAGCCATTACGACGCTCGATGTATCTCTCATAATTCTCATTAGCGGTAACAGCTCCTGCTCTCTGTGGAAGAGTTGAGGAGTACGCTGAAGCCGACTAAGGAGCGACGGGGCGAGACAAGCGAAGTTGCGCCGGATTAATGCCGCTAACCTATCAAGGGATTATCAACTACTGTGTCTTCTGGTAATGGAGTGACTTCATCCCTATACCAAGCATGAGTCTTCTTAAAAACGGCAAGACATTTAGCCTTTATCCCTTCAGCTTCCGTTGTCAGCAGGCCCACCAAATCCTCAAGCCCGACAATGTAGGTCAAGCCTATAGACTTGAAATGCCTTATCAGCTTCGCCTCTGTAACTCCCATTACTGGGACTGCCGTCATGCGTTCATAAAAATCTTCTTCATCACAGCACATACGAACTCCTTTAGGCGGAGTCATAAACCCCGGCTTTCCTGTTCCAACTAACCAGAGGAATCCGTGAAATCCGTCCCTGCGGCCTCTCGTCAGGGTTGCGATAAGCTGAGAGTCCAAGTAGTTGAGGGACTTAAAACCGGAAATCGTGATCAGGCACAAATCGCTCTTCATTACGAGCTTGTAGAGGTTGATATTCCTTCTTCTCTCAATAATCTTCCCCGTTTTCTTCATCCTCGCAGTCTCCATTCTCTCCGTGTTGAAGCAGTAGTCAGAGCCGATAATCCGTCTGATTGCCACATTGAGAACGGCAAGACCTGACTCGGCATCATCAATGTAAGGACTGGTAGAGTGGCCACGTAGGAAGCTGAGGCTGTTGACATAGTACGTATAAATCCCCTTCTTCACATCATAACTCGGCACTCCTGAGAAGCATGAACCGATGAAAAACAATAAGGATTCGCGGCCATTAGCGAAACGGCCATGACGGTCATGATGGTTAACAGAAATAGCAGTTGATTGGGCACAGGTGGAACAGCCGTCGTGGCGAAAGAGACAATCAACGCACTCAATTGTCGGGATTAACAAATCCAGCAATTCGTCGAAGACTGGAGTGTCAACAGCAGAGCTGGATACGGCAGAACTAGATACGCTAGATACGGCAGAGCCAGTGGGAAAGCCATAGGCATTATCGCTGTGGTTGAATACGCCGTTAGAAGACACAGAATTTGTGGCAGTACTGCGTGTACCGCGTGTGCTTGATGCTTTTGGTGCTAATGATTGTTGCATAAAGAAATTACTCCTCTCGATTAAAATGATAAAAATAGTAAAATAGTAAAACTAAGTGTCGCTAAGTGCCGATGACGAACCGTGTCGGAGTTGGCCAGACAGAAATGAAAAACAATAAAACAATAAATATCATGTCTGTATCGAAAGAGACACTGAAACCAGAGCCGGATACATGGCCGGACGCACGTTGCCGCTTTGCCGCGCAATTTATTACGATTTCAAAGCTTCGTAAGATTGTTCGCTGTTCAGCAATCATTGGAATCAATCAACGGATTCAATAAATCGGAAATATTAGTCGGACGCTATACAATCCTATGCGGCCATGAAAGTTAATTTCTTGCGCTGGAACGAGGGGACGAGGCAGAACAAAGCAAAACGAGACCAAAAGCCCGAAACCACGATTCTCCAGAAACTGATGCAAGAAATTAGACAGGGACTAAATCAAGACATGGCGAGACATGGCGAAATATGTGAGAGCTGAGATTTCAGACCCGACAGCCACTGATATCGGCCGGTATCGGCTTCGATGTCACTCTCCGAGGTTAAGGTTGGTGGGCCCACCGGTGCGCCTTGCTTTCCAGCGTCAAATCTGTCCCTCAAGTCCGCTTAAACTTAGTTCCCGTCTTATTTCATCAGAGGCACTGCGTCAGCGAGGTGTAGGGTGTAGGGTAAAAAAGGCCATTCGCGTATTCTATATGAATGGTATATTCT
>CALAUZ010000380.1 GCA_937892105.1 uncultured Fretibacterium sp.
TATAGCTAAAAAAGGTATTGTCCTTGTCAGCATAGCATATCGTTTAAATATTTTCGGATTTCTTGCCCATCCTGACCTGTCATCAGAATCAGAAAATGAACACAGAGTATCAGGCAATTATGGACTTATGGATCAAATAGCAGCTTTAAAATGGATTCAAGATAATATTTCTGTCTTCGGAGGCAATCCTGATAACGTAACTATATTCGGAGAATCTGCCGGCGGTATTGCCGTAAGTATGCTTTGTGCTTCTCCACTGGCTAAGGGACTTTTTCAACGTGCTATAAGTGAGAGCGGAGGTTCTTTCGGGCCTGTTGAAGCGTCAAGGCTGTGGGGAATACAGGATATGAAATCAGCTGAGAAATTCGGGAAAGAATATCTTGAAAGCAAGGGATATTCTTCAATAAAGGATTTGCGCAGAATTCCTGCTGAAGAACTTGAACTGCTCGGCCGTCCTTCATCACCTCTGGGGCTTTTCTGGCCTGTATGTGATAATTTTTTAATAGCCGGCGATCCTTACGTTATTTATAAAGAAAATAAATATAATGACGTTGACATACTTGTCGGAGTAAATTCAAATGAAGGCGGAATTTTCTTCTCTGAGCCTTACACAAGAGAAGAATATTTGTCATATATAGATATTTTCAAGTCCATGAAATCTGACGCCCTGGACGTTTACCCTGCCAATAATGACAATGAGGCATTAGAATCCAGAAGAGCAATATTTCAGGATACAGTTTTTGGCTGGCCTACGTATACATGGGCAAAGTTACAAAGCTCAACTGGTAAATCAAAAGTGTTTATGTATTACTTTACTCAGGACGAACCCGAGCACGAATTCGGACCTGTTCTTAACGGAGCAGCACATTCAGACGAAATAAATTATGTCTTCGGACATGTGAATAAAGGCAATAATTTTCACTATACTGATGAAGACAAGAAATTTTCTGAACAAATTATGTCTTACTGGGTGAACTTTGCGCGTACAGGTAATCCCAACAGTAAAGGTCTTCCGTACTGGCCTCAATATGAAAATAATAAAGATACTGTAATGTATCTGAATAGTTCAGGTTCAGCAGCCGGAGCACTACCGAATAAAGACCGCATGGATTTTCTTACGAGATTTTTTGAAGCTGTCAGGGAGTAAAAAAGTTCAGCAGTTATTTATTTTTTGGAGGATGGAAAATATAAATGAAAGCTAAGGCCGTTAAAGACATAGGTGAATTATCTTTCTTCTCAAAGATGAGTACAAAAATAGCATTCTTAATCAGTGCTATGGTCTTTGTGATTGTTATCGTTGAAGTCTTTGTTGCCTCAAAGCGAGCTTCAAATACTATGGAGGCTACTTATATGAATTATGCTCAAAATTTAGCAGAAGAAGCGGCTATCGGTGTGGACTTTGCTGCAGACTCAGGGGAAGAAGCATACGGCGGTTATGCTAAGAACCTGGCGCAGGAAGCTGCTATATCAATCAATTTCTCAAGATATTTCGGCGAATCTGTTTACAAGTCTTATGCCCAGAACCTTGCTGAGGAAGCCGTAAAAAGTGTTAGTATTGCTGCAGAGTCAGGCACTCTTTCACAGAGAAAACTTGATGAAATTCTGAAGGACATCGCTATAAAGGACGTTAACGGCTCATATGCTTACATGGTCTCACCTAATGGAACTATGTTATGGCATCCTACTCCGGAAAAGATAGGCCAGCCTGTTGAGAATGCTGCTGTCAAAAAAATTCTCGCTGATTTACGTTTAGGCTATACGGTCGAAAACGGATCAGTTTTATATGAATATAATAATGCCCTGAAACTTGCAGGATATGCTTTCACTTCTGACGGAAATATTATTATCGTAACAGCTGATTACAACGAGTTCATGAAGATTGACTATAATACCCTTCTCGGAAAAATTAATATCGATGGTGTTGAAGGTTCATATGCTTACATGGTTTCGCCTAACGGTACAATGCTCTGGCACACAAACCCTGGCAAGATAGGCCAGCCTGTCGAAAATGCTGCTGTCAAAAAAATCGTTGCTGATATTCAGTCAGGTAAAAGAGTAGATGACGGTTATGTAATATATGAGTACGGAGGATCAATAAAACTTGCAGGATATTCTTTCACTGATACCGGAAATATAGTCCTTGTTACGGCTGACTATGATAAGCTGATTGTCATTGACTACGGAAAAATCATAGGCGATATCGAAATCTCAGGCGTTAAAGGTTCTTATGCTTACATGGTATCTCCTGAAGGTACTATGCTTTATCACAAGGACAGCTCAAAAATAGGTAAACCAGTTGAAAACGCAGCCGTTCAAAATATTGTTGCAGAGCTTAAAGCAGGAAAGAAAGTTTCTGACGGCTCATGTTCATACGAATATAAAGGCTCATACAAAGTTGCAGGATATGCTTTCACGAAGTCAGGAAATATCGTTATAGTTACGGCTGACAGGGACATGATGATGTCTTCTGTTGATACAATGAAAAAATCACTCATACTTTATGGCCTGCTGTGCGGGGTTATCGCTGTGCTGTTCGTATATTTCCTGATTGTTTGGATGATGAAGGCACTTAGACAGATTGTACCCGTAATCAACAAGACGGCAGCTTTTGATTTCTCAGAAGATTTGGAGTCTCTCAAACTGGAAAAACATTCTGACGAGATCGGGATTATTGCAAGGGCTTTGTCTGGAATGAGGGATAATCTTCGCAGTATCGTAGAGGCAATTTCTGAAGCGTGTGACAGCATAGATTCAAATGTTGATGAAATGAAGACCATGATTGACAACGTTGAACATATTTGTGAAAACAACTCGTCAACTGCTGATGAACTCGCTGCAGGTATGAAAGAAACTGCTGAAACTGCTGATGCGATTACCCAAAATACCGAGAATGTTAAGAAAGATGCTCACAGTATTGATAGCCTTGCCGACGAAGGCACGAATTTATCAGGCGAAGTTCTTTCGAGAGCCAATGAACTTGCTTCAGTAACAAAGAAGGCGAGCATAAGAACTATTGAACTTTACGAGGACGTTAAAAAGAAATCTGATGAAGCCATAACATCTTCAAAGGCAGTGAGCAAGATTGATGAGCTTATAGGGACTATTATGTCAATCTCATCACAGACAGGAATGCTTTCACTTAATGCTTCGATCGAGGCAGCAAGAGCAGGTGATAAGGGACGCGGATTTTCAGTTGTTGCTTCAGAGATTCGCAATCTCGCAGGACAGACTTCAGAGGTCGTAAAGGATATCAGCACTATAATAACAGAAGTGAACAGTGCAGTTGAAAAGATGTCAGCCTGCCTTAACCAGACAATATCATTTCTTGAGACAAAAGTTCTCTCTGATTATCAGGAATTCAGCAATATAAGCAAACAGTATAAGGACGATGCTGATGCTTTCGGCGACAGAATGAACGCTGTGAAGAAAAGTATACAAAACCTTAGCAGTGAGATCGAGGACATAGCGGGATCAATAGGCGGAATTGATGTTACGATAAAAGAATCATCCTCAGGTGTCAACGATATAGCTGACAAGACTTCTGGAATGGTAAGCGAGACTTTGAAGAGCGCAGAGAAGGTCAGCGGCTGCAGAAAAGCTGTATTAAATCTTAATGACATAATCAAAAGATTCAAACTGCAATA
>CALAUZ010000381.1 GCA_937892105.1 uncultured Fretibacterium sp.
TACTTCAGACTTGGCTTCCGCTATATTTACTGCTTTCAAAATGTGCTGACTATATCACCTGCACAGTCTCATACGCCACATCAAATCCCGAAACAGCTTCCCTGTCAGTAGTGGTAATGTTGCAGGTTAGTGCTGTATCGTTGGCGTAAATCTCGATGTAGTTCTTTGTTCCGCCGAGTACAGTATCGCGGCAATCCCGAAAGTTTCACCGCGTGCAAGTGCCTCCTGATGTTTGAGCCACAGCATACCGCTTATAGGGTGAGTTCCTGTGCGAATGAGACAGCCTCCTCCTGTTCTGTTCCATTTTTCTGCGACTGGTGAACTTTAACCCTTGAGACTTTCCTCGCCGGGCTTGCCGAAATATCCCGTAAGAGGCTTCTCGCAGATAACGTTCTTTCCTGCCCTGAGTGCCTTAATCGCCATAGGAATGTGAAGGAACGGAGGGGTTACGATGTCGATAACGTTGATTTCTGGGTCAGCGAGCATTTCATCATAATCCGATGTTACGTATTCATAGCCAAAATCACGCTTAATACTTTCCGCGAGGTCTGTGTTGATGTCGCATATTGTCTTGAGCCTGAAGGGTATTCCTGAGACGCTGCGGTATCCGTTGCCGTGAAGACATGCCGCGTAACCTGCGCCTACTGTGCCGATAATTACTGGGTTCATTAAGCGTTTTCCTCCCTGAAGTGAATATGAGCTGATTATACCAGCGGGGCTTCATACACATTCAGTAGATTATCGACATAGTTTCTTGTTGATGTCTCGTCAAAGTTATTGTATGTCTCCTCAGAGAGCTGCCTGATATCCTGAGAATTGACCTGCCTAATGAGTGCTTCTAACTCCTCCTGTGAATGATACACAAATGCGGCATTATCGCTGGCAGCATTGCAATCTGAAGCAATTACGGGTATTCCATAGGCGTTTACTTCAAAGGGAACAAGCGGGGAAACTTCATACAATACCGATGGGAACACGAGACAGCGTGTCTTCTTCAGCCATTCCAAAATATGTTCCTTGTCCAGCCAGCCCGTGAATGTGATTTCTGGGTATTGAGATTCAAGTTCTGCCCGCAGAGAGCCGTCCCCTATGACTACACCTTTAACTCCAGTGTCATGTACGGCCTTGCAAAAATGTAATACGCCTTTTTCAGGAGCAAGCCTGCCAATGAACAGAAAATTTGAATTATTTTCAGCCTTAATTCTGTACCTGTCCGTGAAATATATGGGATTGTGTACGAAATACTGATTTTTGGGCACAGGCATTCTCTTTAGAAGCTGTCTCTTTGAAAACTCGGAGATGAATATATATCCCATTCCTGATTTTTCACGTAAGCTCTTGTTCTGCACATACTGCCTAATCACACGCCATATCTTGTGGTAATAGTGCCTTGCATCACAGTTGCTCAGAACACATTTCATCGACATGGGAGGAATTTCACATATTCTGCCTGCCTGGTAGTTGTAGCATCCTCCGTTTGGACAGACAGTAAAATAATCATGGAACGTTAGGAATGTCCTGAAACCTGCCTTGAACGCTTCCCTAAATACTGAAGAAGAAAGTACCTTAGTCCATGTATGAATATGTAATACGGTTTCGTCTTTGTCGAGTAAAGAAAGCAAGTCCCTGAAGGCTCTTGCTGTACGGAAATTCCAGATGCCCTTCATCATTGCACGTATTCTGTTCTTGTCATGAAGAATATCATCTTGCTCGGCAGAAACAAACCTTATATTTTTAGAATTTAGCAATCTTTCATCAGGAGTGCCTGACCCTGCGAAGAAATACACACTATATCCATGTTGCGCCAGCTTTAATGCCGTATCTATAGCAATAGCTGCTGCCCCTCCTTCAACATATGCGTAATCACAGACAATGACAACATTTTTCAGCACGATATGTTATCTCCTTTTGAGTAATTTTATGCATTATATCAGGTTGTATGCTTGCCTCTCCCTTTTCTTTTGCTCGTATAAGAAAACCTGCATGAGTGACACCAGTCCTCCTCCGCAGTCGTTGCTCCCTAAGCCGTACAGACGGTCCCCGTCGTATGTAGGCTTGAAAGGGTCATGTGTCCATCCCGCCACTGGTTTGACGGTGTCGATGTGCGCATTGAGAAGTATAGTGGGTAGTGACTCGTCAAAGTCCTTCGGCACACACCATACGTTATTGCCTTTTCTCTTCACTTCATATGAGCCGTTGTCTCCTTCCGACCTGTCCAGAAGAAAACGCATGAGCTCGTCAGCCGCGGAAGACTCGTCCCTGCTGACGCTTGGTGTGGAAATCAGTTTTTCAAGAAGTTCCACAGCTTCTGACGTCATCGCATTATAATTCATTTTCAGTACTTTTATGATTATTTAGCAACAAAAATACTTCATTTTGACAAGAAACTCGTAACTTCGCGTAATAATTGAGATAAATATCTTTGAATTAAATTAACAATAATTTTCTTTTTTATCATTGTTTTTATACAAAAATCATTTTCGATTAAATTATCTATTTCAAAGCAATTATATAAAAATACTTTTTTTATATTTCCTATTATAGTTGTATTTTTCTTCTCTTTACTAAGACAACTATT
>CALAUZ010000382.1 GCA_937892105.1 uncultured Fretibacterium sp.
TTATCGGCTTCGGTTAAGATAATATTCGTTTTATCATTCGTCTAGTGTTCCTGATTCGTCACGATTTTCCAAATACTTCATCATGTCTCTTACGTCTTCCAATGTTGCGATCAGTTCTTGTTTTCGTAGAAGTAAAACGTTATTAACAGTTGAGATGCCACATTTCCCAAGCATTTCAAAGTTTCTTGCCAGCCTTCTGGAAGCTGATGGGTGCGTTGAACTTTCCGCATTATGTGTAATGCATTCTATAAGATGGTTCGAGACTAATATTCCAAAAAGGCGATAATCGATTCGTTTAAAAACATCTTCCTGCAACCAAGTAAAGCGATTTCCCTCAAACAGACATGCTTGCATATATTTAACTGTAAAGTACACGCCAAAATCATCTGCCGAAAATTCTTCTATATGATTGTTGTTATAATCGCTAATGTCCTGCTTTAATAAATTACCCACGTGCCCTAAAAAGTGATGACCGATTTCGTGCCCGACAATGAAAGCAACAGCCGATTCATATACTTCACGCGCGAAATAAACAAGATAATCCGTAAAATGTGCTTGATTTTGATCAGCCTCCGTCAGTAAACCCTGTGCGTAAGCATATGTTTCATCAAAATCTTCATCACTATCATGGTCGTATGCATACACTGTTGAAACTAAAAATTGCGAAACAGCAGTACATGTATTCTCCAATCGAAAATAATCTCTTAAAAAGATAGTACTTGCCACGTTGGACAGTTGCTCCAGTTTTTTCAAGAGCAATCTTGTTGCTATAACGCCGTGAGAATCATCATTTGAGGGATACGCCCATGCCTGTATTCTTTCTGATTGAAAGCCTCGTAATACGATATCTATTAACGTAAGATTCTCGGCTTTTATGGTTCGGAGGAACGATCGCAGATTTTCATTGTTTGTGTAAACACAAACTTTAGAAATTATCATGTCTATTTCGGTATCATTGCTGTATTGTAAATTCTGTTCATCATTTTCAAGACTATTAAGAAGAGCAGTCAAGCGTTCTTCACTAGCCCCTAATGGCAAGTTATTGTTTTTTGCATAAGCGATTAATCTTTCTAATTTTTCTTTCTGTACCATTTTCATTTTAGTTCTCAACTCACACACCATAAATTTATCGAATAGTAACGCTATATCGCTACCTTGAAGTCCTAAGATGTAGCCATTCCCGTACTTGATCAGAAACTGTTTTAATGCGCTATTTGAAGACCAAACCAAACCCTTTAATAGATTTTCAAGCTCATGAACGTTTCGTAAAGCCATAAAATCGCCTGAGAACTTAATGTCAGAAATCAAATTATCTCTGATGTCCGCACTAACACAAACTTGGCCGGTTTCGTAGCGTCGAGAATTTCTGTACTTGTACTTCGGTGGAAAACCGTAAGTCCATTCATCGTTATCATAACGTCTTTTAGTTATTTCGGCTATTTGTTGAGAATCTTTAATTTCCTCTTCAAGGAAGCATTTGCCACCGAACCCCTCTTCATTTGAAACTTCTGAGAACGCATTTATGAGACTTTCAACACTTACTTCGGCCATGAAATTTGATAGATTCATAACTTTTCTCGGCGTTGATTTAACGGATTGGGCAGTTATTTTATTGTTCCGCGTTAAAATTTTTTCAAGCACATTCAGGTCGCTTTTAATCAAAAGCGTGCCGTGATGTAAAATTTTTCCGTCTTCTCCACACTCAGCGCAACCAGAAATTTTAGCTCCGTTGACAAGAATGTCGTTGCGCCCCACAATCTCATACTTGATCCCAATCTTTCTCAACGTAGCGTAAAGAAATGCCTCCTGACAATGCTTCAGCTCTTCAGTTGTATCCACAATGAAGGAATAATTCAGATTTCCAAGATCGTGATAGACTGCTCCACCACCGGTCATACGCCGGACGATTTTCGCTCCTATTTCGTTTGCATAATCAATATCAACTTCTTCAAAGACATTCTGGTATCGTCCGACAACTACCGCATTATCATTTTGCCAGAGGAGAACGATGCTCTCCCCCGGCTTTTTAGTTTCAAATAAGAACTGCTCTAAGGCTAAGTTATACGCTGGATTAAAACTCTGTGATCGGAAAATTTTCATCATACCCCCAAAATAGGCAATAAATAACAGTCGATAACAGACCGCAACAGATAGTCGTCAAAATTTGCGTCTTGATTAAACCTGTGGCGAACCAGTATACGAAGCTTCAACCGCCATTTTAATCCCTTCACTCAACGTTGGATGAGCGAAAATAACGTCTGCAAACATTCGACTCGAAAGCTTCTTATCTATGTAGGGAGCTAAAACGTGAATCAGCTCACAGGCATTGTGTCCGACTATTTCAGCTCCTATAATGACGTCTGTCTTAATGTCTCTAAAAATCTTGAAGTAGCCCTGCTCGTGAGAAGTTACATGGCCGTAACCGACATAGTTATAGGGGACTGTACCGATTGCAAGCTGTCCAGAATTAGTCATTTCCCGTCCCTGTGTGTATTCGCCAATTCTCGCAATGGCAGGCTCTGTGAAGACCGTTGTAGGGATTTTCGCATCGGATTCTACTTTCTCTCCTGAACAAATGTGTTTAACGACGGCCATGGCCTGATTAATGGCGGCATGAGCTAGGAGAGTTTTGCCGTTAGCGTCTCCGATACAGTAAATCCCGTCGATGTCTGTCCTGAGATTTTCATCAACGGAGATAAATCCTTCTTTTGTCAGATGAACATCATCAATTCCTGCTGGGACTACTGGACGGCGACCTGTTGCCCAGAGGACGTAATCACAAGGTATCTTCTTGTCTTCAAATAGGACTTCAAACCCTTTGTCATCTTGATACCTGATATCTGACACAGTCTTATCGCAGTAAATTTTTACTCCACATCTTTCGAGTTCTGCCTTTAATAGTGTCGTGGCATCAGCACTAAACTCCGGCAAAATCTGAGTCATTTGCTCAATTATTGTTACTTCAGTTCCTAAACGAGATAAGGCTGAAGCAATCTCACAGCCGATTACTCCACCGCCGACAATGACAATTGAGTGCGGCTGTTCTTCAAGTGTCCAGAATGAGTCCGATGTTAAAACACCGTTTAATCTTGAAAACTGCTCAGGAATTGCTGGACGACTCCCAGTCGCTATGATGACATTTTGAGCTTCAAAAAGCTGGCCTCCGACTTTGATTTGCCCGTAAGAGTTATAACTATTTTCGTCGTTAATGATTGCCGCTTCGCCGTATATCACATCAACTTTTCTCGATTTGAGCAGCTTTCCAACGCCAGCGCAAAGATTAGCCACAATCTTATCTGAAAAGGCTTTATATGTTTTCCAGTCAAAGAAGGCATGTTCAGAACCCTTCACTCCATACTGTTCACTTCCATTTGCTATGCTATATCGCTCTGCCGCTTCAAGAATAATTTTAGTCGGAATACAGCCGACATTGAGGCAACAACCACCTAGTCTGTTTTTCTCAATCAGGGCTACTTTCTTCCCGAATTGAGTCGCATATGAAGCTGCAACATAACCGCCAGGGCCTCCGCCAATGATGAGAAGATCATAAAAAGGCATAACTAATCCTCCCATCCTGTGACCATGCCCACAGCGTAGTTGTCTGCGTGACTTAGGCTGCAAGTTAAATTTCGCAGTTCTTTCCATGTGCCGTTAAGTCTGACTTCGATTCTAATCTGACTGAGATGACCAGAATCACTTGAAGACATCAAAGCAGCAGAAGTAGAAGAAGCACCAGCCCCCTGTGGGTAGCGTGTAACCCTAATATTCTTCAAAGGAATGTTAAGGTATTTTGGGCTACACTTATGCAGAGCTTCCTTGACGCACCATCGTCCGGCAAAGCTATGACGAGGAGATGCAGTTGTTACACAATAAGCAACTTCTTCTTCCGTGAAATTATCGGTATAGAAAGAATCCGTCCAGAAGTCAGCCACGTCTGGAAAGATGTCAATCTCTTGAATGTCAATTCCGCAGACAAGATGATGGCCAAGTTCAACAACATTCTTCTCACCATTCTCTTGCTCTTGGCCTCTTTCTACGGATACTGATGTTTCAACTGCAGGCTCTGCTGTAGGTTTTACTTTAGAGGAACTATCGACTACATTAATAATGAATTGATTGTACTTTTCATCTGCAAGTGCAAGCAACTCTCCGAAAGTATTAACCTCCTTGCAATCGACTTTCTGACCATAAACCTTTCTGAATATGTTGCTCAGAATTACGCTACCGGCAGAAGTTTTAAATCTACCTGTTTTTAGTGAGAAGCCATCATCAATGTCTGAGACGTTTACTTTCAGCGTCTCAGCAATAAGCTGTCTTAATTCGTCAGTTTTCGCCATATTGTCTACCAGCCTCTCATGCAGATTGAGCAAATATGCTTCTCCTGCCCGTGTTTATCTATGACCTTGAAGAGATAATGACCATCTTCTTCTAACTCTTCTGCCGTTCTGAAACATGAATCACAGGCCAAGTTTTCGATATCAATCGCATCAACCACAGATTTTTCTTGTAATTGGGCTGTTGTTGCTGTGTGTTCAGTTGACGAGAATTGAAGAGTATGCTGAGTTTGGGGGTGAACGAACAACACTCTTTCATGAGCAACAAGACGATTACGAAGCCGACACAAAAATTCTGTCCCTGTTGCGCCATCAATTACTCTGTGATCAAAGGCGAGGATTAAAGGATAATTCGTGCGCTTCGTATCTTCTCCGCCGATACCAAGTATCGCCGACTGTCCAAAGTTCAGAACTGGATTAAAGAAATAACAGCCAGAAGAAGATAAATCCGTAATTGTGAATGTCCCTCCGTTCATGTCATCGGGAGTTAATTCACGGTTTATGTATTTCTCTATAAACCGATCCTTCTCAGCCATTATGTTTTCCAAGTCCTTTGTGTTAGCATTTTTGAACACGGGGACTTTCAAGCCGTCATCAATGGAAAGAGCGTATCCTACATTTATGGCATCGTAAAGATAAAGCTGTCCTGCGTCATAAACCGCGTTCATGGCCGGATAACTCTTCAAAAGTCTCGACGTTTCAAGAATGAAGATTGACGAGAATTTCCTTGCTAAATCGGGCGTTTCGGCACAGGCTGAAAAAATACCTTGCGTTGGAACGAGAACTGTTACTTGGCTCACAACAGCTTCTCTATTTGCCCTTGATAAGAAATTTCCTTCAGCACGCTTGGCCTTGCTTAGCTTTTCGTAATGACCGAGAGTTGAATGGAAGCAACTTTCTTCCCCTATAGTTGCCTGCACTGTGTTTCTGGATACGGCAGGCTTTTCAATCTTTTCTAAAATGCTATTAACAGTTACAAGCCCTGATAATCCTAAACCTTCAGCAGTCAATCCGCGTTCTTTCAAGAAAGCTTCGGCGGCTTTTGACAGGCGAAGGGATTGATATTTCTGCCCTCTCCCTGTTACGTCAGAATTGAAAACTGGACTTTCACTAATAACTCCGATGCTCTCTCCTGCCCTTACAGCTTCATAAGGCTTTTTAGTCCAGAAAATAAAACCATCAAACGGAGCTTTAATGGCCTCGACTTTATTGAAATGCCTTACTTTGCAAAGAACATCTCCAGCTTTAACGGAAGCTCCATTCTTGAACATAATCTCGCCGAGAGTTACAGGGGAATTAAAGCTTCCAATTTCTATCCTCTTTGCGTCTCGATTGGCGATATTGTCCTGACGATTAATCTGTACTTCATCAGCCTCGATTGTTGGTAATGGCTCAGATTTAACCGAATCTTTATTGAGAGACATTAATTCTTCCCTTGTATCCGCTACAAAAGCCAATGTCTCTCCGTTTGGAATTTCGTCCCCAACTTTAGCAATAAAACTGATAAATCCATCAACGGGACTTTCGATATTCACTGTAGCTTTGCTCGTCTCAACAATAAGAACAGCCTGTCCCTGCTTAACTTCAGCTCCATCTTCTACTAGAAGCTCATACACTACGACACTCGTATCATTGACGTTATTTGTAGGAGCTACAATTTTTGTAATCATAGTTATTGCCTCCTTTTCACGCCGGATACGGCTTTTTCAATAATAGTTTTTGTGTTCGGTAGTAACTGCTTCTCCAATGGCCCACAGCAAGGGATCGGACATTCAGGCATGTTAAGGCGTTTAACGGATTTTAGCAGACCTGCTTCTGCTTCCATAAGCTGTGTTACAACTTCGCTTCCCCAGCTTGCAAAGGCATTTCCTTCTTCTATAGTTAAAAGATTACCGTTTGAGGCTTTCACAGAATCAAGAATTGAGAACACGTTGAACGGATAAAGCTGTGTAGGACACACAACTTCAGCTATTACGTCATAATCTTCAAATAATTTCTGCTGTGCCTCCTCTGCAAATTCAAGCATACCGCCGTAGCAGAGAATAGTTAAATCCGCTTTCCCTTCTGGTCTAATTCGCACAGTTGGGTACGCCTCATCGCTTATTTCAACTATGAAGCCAGCCTCTATGTCTGTCTTTAGCCTCTTGGCATAGAGCATTTTATTCTCTATAACAAGAGCTGGCTGTTTCAATTCTCTGAAAAGTCTATCGTAAATAAGTGCTGGATTTATTCTCTGGTTCAAGACCAAGACAAGAGTCTGAGGAATACCAAGAAAATGCTTCTCGATGCTTTGACTATGTGTAGGCCCATAACCACGCCCACCGCCCATCGGAGTCCTGATGATAACCGGATTCTCAACCTGACCGTTATACATCAACGGGAATTTGGCTGCGTGATTCAAAATCTGATCGAATGTCAGAGTCATGAAGTCGCCGAACATAATCTCACAAACTGGAATCTTACCGGCAAGAGATAGACCATTTCCGATACCGACTATTGCGGATTCACTAATACTCGTTCCTCGCACTCTGTCAGGGAATGCGGTTGACAGCCCTTTTGTAGCCTTGAATGAGCCGCCGTAAGGATCGAGAATATCCTCACCAAGCATGATGATCCGATCATCTTTTGCCATATTTTCAGCAAAGCAATTGCGGATTATCTCATTTATTCGGTGAGAGCGACCGACTTGACCAGTTTCTTGACCGACTTTCGGATTTTTGACATCTTCGAGAGTTGTTAAATTTAATCTTGTCCATGTAATAGCGTGTCTATGATGCGGAGGTAGAACTGGCGGCTTTGCAAGAGGAGCTTTCTCCGCCGCCTCAACTGCCGCATCAATTCGTCGTTCAGCTTCATTTACGAACTCTTTATACTTCTTTGGTTCAGCTTTTGAGAAGGCTGTAATTACGTCTCGTTCGTAATAGGATTCAATCAGTTCTTTCGGTCTATCATCGTCACCTTTTGAATGAGCCATGAGGCGATCGGTCTGGATACGTACAGCGGCAGGCTTCCCGTTTCGCACATATTCAACCGCCGATTCAAGCGTTTCATAGAGATTCTGTAAATCCCATGTATCCGTGTCAAATGTGTTTATACCAAAAGCCGAAAAACGAGCAAGTATATCCCCTGCTATCGTTACTTCTTGCGGCGTACTTTGAGAAAATCGGTTATTTTCTATTACGATAAGAACCGGAAGTTCCCATTTCGATATTAGATTTGCCGCTTCGTAAACTGTCCCTTCACCAAGTGTCCCTTCGCCGATGAAAGCCACAGCGATCCCATATTCAGTCTTGTGTATGTTTTCTTCGGATGGTGAGTTTGTTGATGATGCTGTTTCAGATATTATAGAATTTT
>CALAUZ010000383.1 GCA_937892105.1 uncultured Fretibacterium sp.
TTTTGAGGCTGATTACCTTCTATTCGTGTCCTTAGTACATTCTTGCACTACTGTGGTAGCTCTGTGCTTATAAACCCGCGCATGACGCGCATGATGAGAACCCGTACCGGCAAATTCCCCTGATACTCTTCTGATACGATTCGGCCTTCTCGTATTATAATTTATTATATATATTAGTATGCATAAACTAAATATCCCCAATGAAAATAAACGCGAACAGAAAGTAGTAGTGAAAAAGTTGGTACAGAAATCAGCAAGCGACATCAAGAGCAGCGAGGCTGATAAGAGAGACATCAAGAACGAAAGTGAGCCTGAAAGTCAAAGCAGCAAGCCTGACAATAGCGAAACTAAGCTCATAGCGAAGCTGCTCAAAGAGATAGATGCCTTAAAATCTGAGCTTGAAAAGGCGCAGAAAGCCGCAGGGGAGAATGCCCAATACAGGGCTTTCGTTGAAAACCGCGTGAACAAGAAAGCTAAGGATTCCGTATTCATTAATTTGTTCACATACCCAGAGTATCAAATGCGGCTCTATAAAGAGTTGTTCCCAGAAGATAAGACGATAACTCCGGATGATCTGGTACTCTTCAAGGTAGATCGCATTCTGACAAATCATCCTTACAACGATTTAGGGCTTCTTGTGAGAGGGAAGCTTATCGTGCTTACAGAGGCGCAGACAAAGTGGAGTGATAACATCATTTATAGATTGGCTGAGTATTATTTTCAGTTAATGGAAGAATTTATCTATAAGACTAAGATGAATGTCCATAGCACCGCGAAGATTGATATGCTTGATGTTGAAGCATTTGTCATTTATCCTGGAACTGACAAGATTGAGAACGATGTTATATCCTCGCGTGATGTATTCTTTAACGGCGATCCAAGCAAGCCTGATTTCAAAGCACGGATAATTCATGGGGGGTACAGTGGCGGTATCATAGGCGAGTACATGAACTTTTGCAGGGTTTATGACGAGCAGAGAGAAATTCACAAAAATGATATGGATCCCAAGAAGGGAATTGCCAAAACGGTTGAGATTTGTATTGAGAAAGGTTTTCTAAAAAAATATTTGGAAGAACATAGAGCGGAGGTAGAGAGGATTATGTTCGATATGTACAATCCAGAGTATGTGAAGGAAATGGAACAGTTGTCAAGAATTTATGAAGAAGATATAGCATTCGGCAGAGATGCCGGTATGCCTGACGCTAAAATCAAAGAGTTACTCATTCGTCGTCACGGAGTAACCCCGACATACGCACAGAATCTTCTTGACGATAAACCGAGTACGAGTACAGTGATGGCACTTTAATTAAGAGTAAGGAGGAGTGATACAAAATGCAATTTTTAGTTTTAGCTTACGATGGGGAAAACAAACTCGAAAAGCGGCTTGAAGTTCGGCCTCAACATTTGGCCAATTTGCCAAAGGCTCACGTCATCTGCGCCGGAGGACTTCTGACCGATGAGGGACAGATGAAAGGTTCTGCTATGGTTATGGAATTTGAGAACAGAGCAGCTCTCGATGAATATCTACGCACAGAGCCGTATGTTGTTGCTGGCGTTTGGGAGAAAATAACAGTTGAGCCGATGAATGTGGTTATTGGAAAGTAGTTATTACAACATTGCTGAATAGGAAGTATAAGATTTGAAATCAATAATTTTCATCAGAAATTCAGCTTGTCTGGACAGATACCCAGATGACGCTGAAACGGCTATGAAAGTCATGCCTCTATGAATTTGGCCGCTTGCGAGGAGATTTGATCTTTGACTGAGGGAGCTTAAAGAAATTGAACAAAAACAAATGGAAAGAACAGTACAGGAGAGAGCGACTAAATCCGAAACTGCGTAAATGGTACGGACATTTTATTTATTGGATTTCAGCAACAGAATGATACAATGTCTGCCGGCTATACGATGTGACACGTAGATGTCGAAGGCAACGGACGCGCTCATCGTGCTGGAGGAGATGCTTGTGATTACTGCCCGTATTGCAACGGCAGTGTAAACTGGTGTCCTTTAATGGATTGAGAAGTGAGAAGGGAGAGCTGTAATGTGATGAAAAAAATAGCTGTGATAATGTTTGCATCGATTATTATAGCCATCGGAGTGGTAACGACAGTCGCTGAAGCCTTGCCCCCAATTCAGATCAGAAGGCTAGTAGCAACGGGAGCAACTACAGATGTGCCGGTTACAAGATTAAACACAGGGTACTCTATTCCTGTCTTAGGGCTTGGGACCTGGACTCTTAATAACAAGACTGCGGAAAAATCTGTATATTTTGCAATTCAGAACGGTTATCGTTTAATTGATACAGCTCGTTATTATGGTAATGAAGCAGGCGTGGGTAGGGCAGTTAAGCGAGCTATCGTGGTTTCAAAAGAGTATGCGCATGAAGTGAATCGGGTTACAGGGCGCACCATGTAACGCTGAAAGAGGCATTAAGCAAAACACAAAAGGATTTTTATTTTAATAATGTTAAAGGCACGTTGGTCTGCGTTTATTATCC
This sequence comes from uncultured Fretibacterium sp., assembly GCA_937892105.1. The sequence continues at coordinate 2,501 of CALAUZ010000383.1, forward strand.
AGACTATATGGACGGTATCAATGCATCAGGCTGGCACCTGCATTTTATTTCGGAGGACAGAAAAAATGATGGTCATGTCTTTGATCTGTCGATGGAAAAAGGCACAGCATACTTTGACAAGATAACGAACATAGAGATAATGCTTCCGCATGAGCCTGCCTTTGACACATATGCATTGAAGGATGCTTCTAAGGATGAGATAAAGAGTGTCGAACAAGGGACATAAGTTGTAAAACACTCGCTGTGTTCGTTGCGTTTGTCGTGATATTTACCTAATGGAGATGTTGAGCCATTACACGTAAAATTTAGTAATAGTGTGAATATTATCGGCAAGTTTTTGCAATTTTGCTCCTGATGCCCCTAATATTGTCCTGATACGATCTAGCCTTCTCATGTTATAATTCATTTTGGATATTGATATGTGCGAAAATTAATAACACAACTAATAGAGACAACTCAAAATGAGAGAGAAAAATAAAGAAATAAGGAATTAAGGGAAAATAAGAGAGGAGCAAGGGGTGTTAAGAATGAACACGATGCACGCCACAAACATTATACAAACATCAAATGACACGTTTCGAGGATTACGGGAAGAAAATTCTTATTATGTGGATAAGACGGAAATGATTTATGAATATCTCAATAAGAAATTTGAGAAAGCCGTTTTATTTGCACGACCTCGAAGGTTCGGGAAGACACTAACTATGACAATGTTTAGAGACTTTCTGGACATTCGACAGGATAGTAAAGGGATTTTTGAAGGGCTGAAAATTATGTCTCACTCTGAGACTGTCGAGAAATATATGAATCAGTATCCCGTCTTGTTCTTATCTCTGAAAGAAGTTTTCGGGACGGATTTTAATGCGATATTCAGGAATTTTCAAATTGTAACATCAAAACTATGCGAACAGCACATCTATTTACGTGATAGCAACAATATAAGCGATGTTACCAGGACTTTCTTTGAAAAGCTGTTACAGCAAGAAGCGGAAACAGAAAATACGGTTCAAGCCCTCGATTTGTTAGCTCAAATGCTCCAAACTTACTACCAAAAGCCCGTATTCATAATCATTGATGAGTATGACGTTCCAATGGCAAAAGCTCTGAACACTCCAGCTTACGACCAAACCAGGGACATGATTGAACATATGCTCAGTTACGTCTGCAAGACCAATGAAAACGTCAAAGCAGTTATTCTCTCCGGCTGCTTCTACACGGTTAAAAACAGCACCTACACCGGCGTGAATAACATAATACCCTATACTGTTTTGAACCCGAATTATGCTTCTTATATTGGGTTCACAGATGACGATGTAAAACAGCTTCTCTCCGATGTTGGGCTTGCAGATCGATATGATACTGTGTCTGAATGGTACGACGGCTATATCTTCGGACGGGAGAAAATGTACTGCCCATGGGACGTACTCCGCTATGTAAGTTCCGTATTGGACGGTTCTTACAGCGTTGAGA
>CALAUZ010000384.1 GCA_937892105.1 uncultured Fretibacterium sp.
GAGAGACTAATTCATGTAGCATAAATATATTTTACACAGTTTACTTGACAGACCCGATTTCAATCAATTACCTGCAATTACCTGTTGCTCTGCACAACATCAACCGTTTGGATATGTCCTGTCTCGGTGTCTGTGATGGTGATTTTTGCACGGCGTGTGTGATGTGTAGTGTCGCTTTCGGTGTCGTAAGGATCAACATAGAAGAATACCTGCCTCTCGTTTACCCCAGTGTTTGAGCCTCTTGCATCTTCAACCGCTATCTTGCACCAGGCCGAATCGCTCTTTATCGTCCAGTTTTCCGCTGCAAAGGAACTTGAACAAGAGGTTATCTGCACCGTTCTTGTCCAGAGCATGAGAGCCTCCTGATGTGCAGATGACGTGAGGCGGCAGGGCGAGCTTTATGTTGTGCCATATTTTATTGTCCCGACCTCCTACATTCCATGTATCATTATTGACAGAAGTGCTGCGTTGGTCTACATACAATTCTGCCTTCATTGTTACATCTGTTTTCGGTTCGGATACTTGCCACATCCACTCGGGGTCGAAGTCGGTGCGGTTCTTGGAGGCCGCCGGGACATCACCATTCCGGTAAGGCCAGTAGTGATTATCAATATCCCAGAAATCCGCCTTCCACTGCACCTCAGAGTTATTGCACTCATTGGTCAAGCTCTATTCAGTAGTTGTCCACGTGTTAGAATGGTTGTAGCCTGCGCTTTTAGTGGTTTCTGCGCTCATTTCCGTGCTGAGTTCCCCAGATATCCCCTCTGAGGAAATACCTGCTTTCATTCCGACCTTGACTCCAATCGTACTTGATGTGCTGTAGTTCGTACCGTCTGATCTTGTGCTTTCCCTGTTTACGTTATGGGGCGCATTGCTGAACACAGAGCAGGCAGTACCGGGAAGCGAGTGTTTGGAGTAAAAAACCATCAGAGAGCCGACAGTATATACAGCACCGTTTTCGTTTTTTTTTCGCAAAATTGGTGGGCTTCACGAAAGTATTTGGCTGAATGATGAAACAATCATTCCTGCCCCCGAAATTATGGAAGGAATATATAGTATCATTCACTTCGGCTGAATAACTCCACTCATGTTTTCCCCAATACTTCCAATTCATACCTGAATTGTAGTAGTCGAAATTGAAGGATACCCTCTGCGCGCTGTAATCGAAAAGGTTGCTTGACCCTGCTGCGGCCTTAAACTGCGGTGAGGACGATATGAACTCTCTCTGCTTCTCCATTTCAGCGTCGATATGTGCTGCCCACCTGACGAATGCGGCATACCTTCGCGCCTGGAATACATATGCCCCCCTCAAGCCCGCGTAATTTTCGGGGTACGAGTCCTCAGAATTGATCTGATCTTGCGGGTCAGCGTACATCGGCTTTTCTCCCAACGCCGCGTAAAGGTCGTTGATTGTTGATGTTGCAGGGAAGAAAAGCGCGATAACGTCTCCGCTCTCGTAGGGCTGTTTGAGTACGGACGCAATACTTGCGATTTCGTCAGCCGAGAGAGTTGTTGCCGAAGATTTCACCGCTGAACTGTCGAGTTCGTCATCAATGTAAGCTCTGTCGCCCGATATGATGCTAATATACATTTCTAATTTCGCGGATTAAGTTTTCCATAAGCGTTATCATTCCTGCATCATTCATTCCCTCAACCTGACGAAACATCACGTAAAGCCTGTCTTTCTGCGAACGTGTCAGCCTGTCCTCAATCCCTAATATTTCCGCCCTTATCTCCCGCATTCTTGATGCTGTGTCGGCTATATTCTTCCGTGCTTCCTGCCTCGTCAGGGAAAAAGCCTTGAGCGATACCCCCTTCACGATTACATCGTCAATGACTTCCGCGCTGCCGAACATCTCCCGCACCAATGGGATATTCGCGCAGCCTCCTGTGAGTATGAAACTTTCAGGCTTCCAGACATGTATTAACCTGTTCACAGTATGCGATGCCCTCTTAACCGAAAAATATATCAGCCTCTCGAAATCTTCACGCATTATGTTCGTACTGTGCCATATCCTTGAAGGATTATCGCTGAGAACATGCTTTATTCTCTTTGCCTCGCGCAATAACTCCTCATTAACCTTCTTCATCAGCCTGCGTTCACATAAGTATTCAGCAAAAACACAGTCAAATTCATCGCCGCAAACATCAGGAACAATAACGCTCTCCAGAACTTCACCGTCTTCAAGCACAACCATCTCGCTCCTTGACGCTCCGAAATCGTAAACCAGAACCCTCTCATCGCTGCCCAGACCCAGAGCCATAGCTTCATGTGCAGTGATAATATTCACGTCCCTGAAGCCGGATATTTCTGCTTTATGCTTTATGCCGTCCTTATGCCTTAAACTCATTTCTTCAGGTACGGCAATTACACACGAAAATACCGGCTCATCGAAGAATATCTCTGCTTCCTCCCTGAGTTCCAAAGGGTCAAAGCCCTCGCAGCGTGCAATACTCCTCGTGCTTATAGCGTCCGAATATGCCAGCTTTGAACACGAACTTCCTGCGTCAATCCCTGTGCTTACATTCAAGCCTGTAATTGTCATAGCCTACAGCCTCAGCTTTCACGATACTGTTATTATTTCCTTTGCATTCCGCCTCGATATAGTGTCTTGTATGCCCCATGTTATTGCGCTCAATTAATACCTCGACTTCACGCCCAATGAAACTCCCAGCGTAATCATCATATAATTTTCTGCCTAGCGATATTGCCTCAGAGGTTCGGGAAATCTTAACATCATGGGGTATCTTGCCCTCCATTTTTGCGGCGGTTGTACCTTCACGCTCCGAGTATGGGAAGACATGAACCCGTCCAAGTCCTGAAGCCCTCATAACGTCCAGAGTATTGCGGAATGCTTCATCACTTTCGCCTGGAAAACCCACAAGGATATCGCTAGATATGTGAAGTGAAGCGTCAATCCTCTCCCGTGCATTCTCACAGACACTCACGAAATCACCGGCAGTATAACCCCGTCTCATTGAAGCAAGAATATCATCATCACCGCTTTGAAGCGGAAGATGGAGATGTTGGCAGAAAGGCTCACATTCCGCCAGAGCGTCAGCAAGTTCATCATTCAGGCAGAAAGGTTCAAGCGACCCAAGCCGTAAACGTTTCAGCCCATCTATACGCGATACCTTCCTTATAAGTTCAGCGAGTGAAGTGTCCCTGTCATGGCCGTAAATCCCAAGATGAATGCCCGTAAAGATTACTTCCTTTGTGCCGTTATCTATGAGCCTTTGTATCTCCGAGATAATATTTTCTGTTGGTCTGCTGACAGGTCTTCCCCTGAGAAAAGGAATGATACAGTACGTGCAGAAGTGGTTACAGCCGTCCTGCACCTTCATGAACGCTCTGGAATGCATGACGGGTGAAGTTATCGCCAATTCCTCCCATTCTGAGGGCGCAAATATATTCTGTGTTCTCATGTCCAGAAAATCGCGGCCATGTGCCATAGCATAATCGACAGCTTCAGGGATTATATTTTTCCCCTTTGAGCCTGCGAGAATGTCTATGCCCATGTTTCTGGCAGTGTCATAGTCCAATGCCTGAGACCAGCACCCGCATACAGCAAGAATGCCTTTATCCCCCATTACCCTGCGGACTCTCCGGATAATATTCCTGCATTTCCTGCCTGCCTCCTGAGTTACAGAACATGTTATGATTACGGAAGCTGTTATGCCGTCCGTGAGTTTCTCTGTGATTTCATGGCCGAGAGATTTCATGCTTCCAGCGATATATTCAGATCGGAAGAGCACACGTCTGAACTCCAGTCACATCACGATCTCGT
>CALAUZ010000385.1 GCA_937892105.1 uncultured Fretibacterium sp.
GAAGTCATCTTCGCCTAATTCTGCCAGTGCGTCGTCCACCTTGTCGGTCTCGGCGGTCTTGAAATACTCAAAGATTTCTTCGGCCTTGTCGGGGTCGATAATTTCTTCGATGAAGTAGTCGATGTTGAGTTTTGTGCCGGAATAAACGATACTTTCTATCTCGGTGAGCAGTTCATCCATGTCCATGCCTTTTGATATGGCAAGGTCGTCGAGGTCAACCTTGCGGTCGATGGCTTGAATGATGGATACTTTCTGTTGCGACTTTTTTGCTACAATCTTGATGCGGATGTCTTCCGGGCGTATGATTTCGTTGTCTTGGACATGCTTCTTGATGACCTTAATAAACTCTTCGCCGTAGCGCTTGGCTTTGTTGATGTTGAAGCCCGGTATGCTCTGCAGTTCTTCGATGGTGATGGGGTAGCTCGTTGCCATGGCCTCAAGCGAGGGGTCCTGGCAGATGGCCCAAGGCTGTATGCCTTGTGCTTTCTCTACTGTAGAAGCTATGCATAATGCACGCGAGGCTATGTCCCTTCACCTGTACGCTATGGAAGAAGACGGTGATGAAATCCCTGAACCTTCGGACATACTTAGCATTAAACATGAGGACAATCAAGCTGTCGTACTCGTTGATGTCTCTATGCCGCCTGTCCGTGAACGCATACGAAATAAACCGGGAAACAAAATGTGTACTGTTCCGAACTGGCTCATCGTTGAAGCTAAAGAAGCCGGGCTAAATTTCTCGCAAACACTGCAAGATGCTTTAATGCAAAAACTAGGAATAAGACGCAAACCTATCCGAAAGTAATTTCACTGAAAAAGGCCGTAAGTGTTTATTCCTTATGGCCTTATGCCTGCATTACATTCACTAGCATAATTCCGCATGCCTTTAACTGGGCATCTAAATATATCTGCTGCGTCTCCGTCAGGTCAGAGAATACCTTTGCTCCAACTAGGATTTTTCCCTTGTCGACTTGCCCGCTCACTCCGACTAACACACTCGAAGGCACTGCCTCCGTTACTGCATCTGCTCCCTCACCAGTAGTTGTAGTCGTACCTGTCTTTGCTGTCTTGTCCGCTACTATTACTAAAGGCAATTTCCCTGCATTGGCTAGTGAACTCACTATATCACTCTCAGCTATCGGCGTGTATGAGCCGTCTGATAGTTCCTTCATTATCGTTCCCGCTGATATGGGAGTGCCTTCCGATTCTGTTCCGTTCACATTGACTGTCTTAAACCATGTCGATGATGGTGAACCCTGCCATATACTTCCTTTCGCTCGATATGCCTCACTCACTGATACTCCGGGTAATCTGTCATTTCCGTACATATTCTCTCTCTCCTTACTCTTTCATACTCGCGGCTATCGCTTTACCGCGTTCGATCGCCTGTGCTGCCTCAGATAATTCTACATGCTGGGAATCTGTCTTGCTTATCTGCGTCAGTGGCACTTTCGGCATCCCTGAAAATAATTCGTCAAAGAATTTTAGCGAATTTATGTCGTCTTTCGCTTCCTCACTCAGCTTGATTATTTTCGCCTGCTCAGAAAGAAGCAATGGCTTCACTTTCTCCAACATTACAGGCGGTATACCTTTCTCTGTCCATTTCTCACAGAATGCCTTCACCTCAGATGCATTGCGCTCTTGCTCGGCTTTCATGCACTCCTCCTTAAGGGCTTTGTTTTCGGCCTCCAGTTCTGATAGTTTCAGAGTAGCTGCGTCTTGCTCTTTCGCTTTCTGTTCAGCGTCTGCTCGCAAGGTCTTTAGCTGAGACTCCATATCACTCAGCTTCAATTTCAGTTCGGCTATTTCACTCATTTCTGCTTCTGTCCTTTCGTCTGGAAATATTTCTTCAGCCAATTTTAATGGGGCTACGTATGGGTGCGCAGGCTGATTCACTAATGCTGCTCCAAGCAATACTGCTCCGACTTTTCTCCCGGTCTTCTTGTCGTGATAGTCTTCATCGTATTCCGCTGACATATATCGGTATTCCTTCGCGTTTATTGCCTGCGCTGTCTCGGCATCTACTAGTATCGTTATCTCTAAGCCTTCGGGCTTCGCTGAGACACCTATCACTTTGCCGGGAGATTTCGCTCCATCGGAATGTCCTAGTTTCACTGGCACTTCGTAGGAGGGGCATTTCCCGAAATTTTCAGCCATCTGGTGCACCTTGTCCGCTGTTATTGATAACCGACCATAGCGTTTGTCGTAAAACTCACCAACTGGCAAAAGGTTATATATAAAACGGCAGCCTTCCTCTGTTAATGCTTGAGGATAGCCGCCGTCGACTAATACTCTCTTGATTGTTTCGCTCAATCAAAATCACTCACAATTCTATTCCGCTTATTGAGACTATTGACGCTGTGCCTTCTAGTGTTACATGGATTATCATCTTCACTAATCGCAGTTCCGCATTCGGCACTAATATTCGCTGCAATGCTAATATGCAATAATTCGTCCCATTCACTAATTGCTTACCAACGTATAGTACAGGCTCATATTCCGCTCCTACTAAACTTCCTGTTACTGAGGTGAATGCACTCTGCGCCTTCTGAGGTAAATTTACTCCCTTCATTTCCGCCATGTTCCAACTTCCTAATTTCGCCATCTCTTTTTTCCTCCTAATCTTTGGTTTTTCGCGCCGGAGACTGGACTCGAACCAGCAACTCGCTACTCGCCGCTCTACCTTGAGCTACCCCGGCATGTTTATAGACTTCATATGTTATTTCACTGGCGAATACTTCTTGCTTACTCCGCTCTATGAGGGATCATATATTTTCCCTGCTGCACGATATAATTGCGCTTTCGCATAACCCCGTATTGCTGAACGACTAGACACTATGTCATAGGGAATACTTACTCGATTTCCATAACCGGTTAGACTCCCCTTATGGCGTTCTGATACCTTTTGCCACCGTCCGTTTACTGCTTTCATTTTTTCTGTGTGATAAACCTTTTCCAATTGTATAAACTTTACTTCCCGACTTTCTTGAGTGGTATGGTTACGTTCCATCCTTGTGCGGATTGAATAACTGTATCCTTCGGGATTATGTTTATAAAGTCGGTCTATCAGTTCGTACATCTCTACTCGCCGTTTACTTGTTGCATTGTATTCAATAAGCGCATAATGCATCAAATCAGGGTGCTTTTCTACTAGCCTCTGCACTACTTTCAAATTGCTTGAATGTATTTCAGCTTTACTTAGCTTAGAAGAAACACTAGATGCACCTTTTGTTTCTCCGCGTTTTACTCCGCTAGAACTTCCTCGTCCGCCCAATTCTTTTACCCTCCTAACTAAATTTTCGTGCTCCTATCTCTTTCACTTCAATTCCACCAAAGTCATAATCTATCCTGCTTCCATATATGATTATCGCTTCAGGCTTCAATCTCTCTATCGCTGCTGTCATTCCTGCACTCCATATCTCTCGTGATCTCTCTTCACGCATTACTCCTACCGTTGATACAGCTAGCACCCCGCCTTCGGGCAGACCGTCAAAACAAAACTTTAATGTTTCAGCTTCAGACCATTGCAGCGTTGGGATAACATTCAGTCCTGCGTCCTGCATCATCTGTCCTATTAATCGCGAACGGTATATATTCCAGATTTTCATTACCATCGGCATATCCAGGTACGTTGAAAAATCTGGTGTTAATACACAACCAAAACCTCGCAGCCTCTCGATATTCTCATACGGGTTACTCCATATTCGTTCAAACTGATAATCATCCAGAAAAAAATGCACTCCTAAGCCATCTCGGTTTCCTTTCCAACTTTTCACATAGTTAAAGCCTATCAGGTCTTCGGGTACATAATGGCAGGCTTCCAATGTCGGGAATTGATAATATCCGGCTGTTCGGGAGGCATCATATTCATGCAGACGGTAAAAATTATATGTCTTTTCGCGCTCATCTCCATAATAGCCGTCGCCGTTATCTTCGCCTGCCTCATCGTCAGGCAGAGCAGCGTTCAGTATCTTTTCTAGCTCTTCACTGTCAAAACCGGTCAGCGTTACATCTATGTCCGTACTCTGCAAATCTAGAAGTACTTCTGTCAGTTTCTCCATGTCACAGTCATTACTTATCTTATTCAGCGCAATGTTCAGGGCTTTTTCTCGATCTGGAGGCAAATCCACCACTACGCAATCTAGTTCGGTCTCTCCTAGCTGACGTAATACCTTTAACCTCTGATGTCCGCCGACTACACAGCCGGTTCGTTCATTCCAGATTATTGGCTCTACGTATCCAAACTCCTCAAGTGAACGTCTCAGCTTTTCATATTCTTCATCATTGGGCTGTATATCTTTGCGCGGATTATATGGAGCTGGGATTAACTCCGTGATTTTTTTTCGGATTATCTTCATTTAGGGGCTTTCTCTCCATAAAAAAATATGGCACACATTCTGCGCTCAATATGTTTAATGAATACTCTATGCTTGCTGCCACTCCATTTACTGAATTTATTGGTTTTACGGAATATGAAGTCAGAAGTCTCTGTAATGAATATAATAGAGATTTTAATGAATGTAAAAAATGGTATGATGGATATAAAATGAAAGATTGTCTATCCATATATAATCCAAGATCCGTTAATATGTACGTAAGTTCTGGGAAAATTGGAACATACTGGAACTCTACTGAAACATACGAAGCTCTTCGTATCCATATTACCCATAAAGATATAAGTCTCCATGATATTATTGTACGTCTTTTAGCAAATGAATCCGTTTCAAAAACACTAAGGCCTAAACGAGAAAAAAGTGAAAGATTCGATGAAACGGAAAACATATATATCGAAGGTGATAATC
>CALAUZ010000386.1 GCA_937892105.1 uncultured Fretibacterium sp.
AAATTTTACGTCTGGGGCTTGGCTGTATGGGAATGTCGTACAGTAATCTCGATAATTCAGTGAGGACTGTTCACACAGCAATTAACAAGGGAATAACTTTATTCAACACGGGCAATTTTTATAACGGCGGAGAAAGTGAAATAGTTTTAGGCCAGGCACTAAAGGGAATCCCGCGAGAAAAATATTTTGTTGCGGTAAAATTCGGCGTATTGTTCGATCCGTCAGGCAAAATTTACGGGCTTGATGTCAATCCGTTTCACATTGGGGCACAGTTAAATTATTCGCTTCATCGTCTAGGGCTTGAATATGTTGATCTCTATCAGCCTGCAAGAATAGACAGTTCAATACCTATTGAACGCATTATGGAAATTCTCGTCGGACTGAAAGAGAAAGGTTTTATCCGTAATATAGGCTTGACTGAAGTTGACGCTGAAACTTTAAGACGAGCACACAAAATTCACCCGATTCACACGGTCGAGCTTGAGTATTCGTTGATTGGCCGCGATATTGAGAAGGATTTAATCCCAACAGCTAGAGAATTAGGCGTGAGAATTTTAACGTTTGGCTCACTTGGTCATGGTCTACTTAATGACAGGACGCTTGAAGGCAAGGCTTCAGGAGTAATGCGTTCACCGATGCTTTCACCTGAAAATTTGCCGAAAAATCTTCCGCTGGTACGTGAGCTAAAGGAGTTCGCAACTCGTAAAGGCGTATCGCTTTCACAGCTAATGACGGCCTGGACTTTTGCAAAACTTCCTGACGCTTCGATTCTTATAGGCACAACAAGACCAGAACACTTACAGGAAAATATTGACGCACTTGCACTGGAACTTTCGCGAGAAGACATGAACGAGATCGAAAAAATCGCGATTTCACATAAAGTTTTTGGCAATGACATGCGACAGTTAATCTTCAAAAACGGCATTGCAATTTTTAATCATAATCACATTTAGGAGGCTTCATTAATGAAGAAATTAGTATTAACGTTAGTAGTAGTTGCTTTGATGAACGTATCGGCTTTTGCGGCTGACACGATCAAACTCCCTGCTCCAGAAAAGAGCGGCGGAATTGGTGTACTTGATGCTGTTGCAGCTCGTCAAAGTGCTGGAGATTTTGAAGACACAGAGCTGACTCTTGAACAACTTTCGACTCTTCTTTGGGTTGCTGGAGGCATTAACCGCGATAACGGCAAGCTGACTTATCCGACAGCTTCAAACATTCAAGACATCGTAATTTTTGCGTTCACAAAATCAGGAGCTTACCGTTATAACCCTGAAGAGCATTCATTGACGCTCGTAGCCGAAGGAGATCACAGGGCATTAACGGGAACACCAAGACAGGCATTTGTTGCAAAAGCTGCGGTTGATTTACTCTACGTCCAAGACACTGGGAAATGGCCTGAAGGAAGACCGGCAGATATAGTGCTTAATTGCGGATTTGCTCATGTGGGATTCTCAATGCAAAATGT
>CALAUZ010000387.1 GCA_937892105.1 uncultured Fretibacterium sp.
GGGGGGGGGGGGGTACTTTGCTTCAGAACCGTTTCAGCTAATGCAAAATCCAATTCTGTATCAATATCTACACTGTGATCTTGTGCCATGATGTAGGCAAAACTTCCCTTCTGATATAGAAATTTATCGGTTTTGAATTTTTCTATATTTATAATGTAAATAGCTCCATTGAGGCGATAGAATGTCCCAGTGTCTTGACGGCGTTTAGCCGCGTTTGCTATTTCAGGATTGATGAAATTGATAAACTCTTGATTCTCTGGAAGCTGACCTGCCCAGAGAGGAGAATGCTCCGTTTCACATACTGAAACAACAGCAAACTTGGCCTTCTGACTATATAGGTAATAAGCGGCTCGTATATCTTCCGCTGTCCTGAGAGGAGAAGTCGGCTGTAGAAGACAGAATGTGTCGAAGGTTCGGCCAAGTAACGACTTGTAGTTGTTCAAAACTTCATCAACCATATCCCATGATGATGCTGTATCACTCGCCGTAGCACTAGTCCTCAAGAACGGGACACATGCTCCCCACATCTTTGCAATTTCCGCATACTTCTCTGAATCCGTTGAAACCATGACTTCATCGAATACTCCAGAAGCTATAGCCGCTTCTATCGAATAGGCCATGAGCGGTTTCCCTAGTAAAAGTTTTATATTTTTATCCGGCAAGCCTTTAGAGCCTGATCTTGCCGGAATGATTGCTAAATTTTTCATTTTTTCTTTTTATAAATCGTAGAATTTCTTTTTAAGATTGATTGCTCCAGCCATTACAACTTCTATGCTCTTGGCCGCAATTTTTTCTGCCGCGTGGCCGTTCCCATAAGGGCTAATAACGGTTTTACATAGTTCTTTGTGCTTATCACTTAGGGCGGTTTTAATGGCTTCCACAATATCTGCTATAGTTTCTTTACAGTTTATAATACTTTCAGATTGAAGCCGACCTCGCTGTCTATCTCCTATATTCACTGTGGGCACGTGAAGCGCGGGCGTTTCTATAATTCCACTTGATGAATTGCCTAAAACAAATTCCGCGTGTTTCATCAAGGAGAGATAACGTTTAGCTCCTAATGATGTGAAAACATGAAGATTTGACATCTCAGCCTTGTCAAGTAGTTCATTAATTCTTGCTCCGCCTTGATCAGCATTCGATTTCGTAACGATGAATTGAAGCTCAGGGAAAGCCTTGATTGCGGATAAGAAGCTGTTTATCTGCTCATCAACGCCCTGATTTTCTAATGTTACCGGGTGGTATGTACACAGAGCATAATGACAGTCAGGCAAGCCGACAGTCTTCAGTGCTTCTTCTCGTGTCATTTTAGGAAGATTGATGATGTTATCAATACTTGTTGAGCCATAATTGAAAACACGGTCTGGATTTTCTCCAAGCTGAATAACACGCTTCTTGCTATGCTCGTTTGTAACGAAATGCAAGTAACTAATCTTCGTTATCGAGTGCCGTATCCATTCATCAATAGCTCCTTCAGTTGTGTCTCCACCGGCGATGTGAAAGACTGGAGTCTGTGTGTTTCCAGCAGCAACAGCTACAGCAAGCATTTCATAGCGATCACCCAGTATTATCACCGCGTTAAAAGCCTCGTTAATAAACAGCTCTGTGAATTTACTCAATGTTTCGGCCTGATTATTAGAAATATCGAGAGCGGTCGCTGAAGATACAGAGATGGGGATCTTATGGTCTATCCGCTCTTCAATTTCTCTTATTGTCATGCCGTATTGCTCACTGAGATGTGTTCCAGTAACAATTAGAACAATTTTTAGTGTTTTACTTTCCTGTTTCCTTAATTCTCTTATTATTGGCGACAGTAAGCCATATTCGGCTCTTGTCGCAATAACAATGGCAATCTTTATCAACGTTGTCTTCTCCATGAGGAGATAGAGACAGCGGATATGTTGATGCTTTTTTTATTTCTAACTCTTTATATTAGTTATTTGTCCATTTTTAATTGGGAATGATTGCTACAACAAGCATACTATCCGCTACTCTATCTGCTTTATTATGCAGAAAGCTTCAGCATACTTGCTGTACCCCCCCACGAACTGAGGCGAGGGCTTTTACGTTTTCAAGGCTACGAGGAAATGGTACTTCTTCAAGCTCTGTATCATAAATCTTCATAGCCTCTAGCTTGTCTTCCAATTCATCAGAAATATCTATAAACAAATTAGGTTCAAATTTCTCTTTCTGAAAGCCAAAATCTGTTTCAGAGATGATTTCCATTGACGTAATGCGCTTTATGTATGGCGCACGGAAAGTTTTTGCGCATGCCATACAGCAGTTATAAACAATTTTATGATCTGAGTGAGCATCATATTGACCGGGGATCAGTATCCAATCTGGCTTGACGGTTTCAAAGATACTCTTGATTTTACCAATTATCTCTCCCTCATTTAATGAAGAGAGCTGTGCTGGTGGTAAAGCAAGATTATAGAAGGCATCAAAACCATAGAAATGAATAATGTCATTAATTTGATTCTGTCGATGCTCTATTTTGCTTTTATCCCAGCCATTTTCAATGGTCATATCCGTTATATTTAGCCAGAATAAGCTGTGGCCTTGTTTTTTGAGTTTCAAGAGTGTGCCGCCAGCTCCGAGAGTTTCATCATCTGGATGTGGAGAGACTACAAGAACTTTTTGAATCAAAGCAAGTAATCTCCTTTCTTGAGCTGTTGAGGCCTATCAAAATCGAGAAGTCTAATTATTCCGTCATAAACTTTTACGTCTATAGTTCCATCAGTGTTGACATCAAGTACTTTGCCCGGTTCGATGTTGCTTAGCCCTTCAAGTGTGAGTATCTCTTCAACTCTCCAAATTTTGAAATCTTGGCCATTGAATACAAAATGCGCTCCGACATACGGCTTGGTAAGACTTCTTACAAGATTATAAATAGCTCTGCTGGACATTCTCCAATCAATCTGTCCATCGGCTTTGCTTCGCTTTCGCCATGAATTACCGTCCGAAAGATTTTGAGGAGTCAACGCGATATTATTATTCTCAAAATCCTCTGTAAACTTGATTTCCTGTCGAACTGCTATGTCTAGAATTTTGTCATAAAGGGTTCTTGCGTCATCTTCATAATCAATTGTTATTTTCTCTTGCGATACAATAGCACCCTCGTCAGCTCCAGCATTGATCATGAAGAATGTTGAAGCAGTTTCTTCAAGCCCTAATGCCAAAGCCCATATAGTTGGGTGTCGTCCGCGATTATGTGGCAATGCCGCTGGATGAAAACCGACAACTCCACGAGGGAAGGAATTGATTAGTTCTTCCTTCAAAAGCTGAGACCAGCCGAAGCAATAACAAATATCAGGGGAGATGGATTTGATGAAATCTAAACTGTCCTGACAATTTATATTCTGTACGTAGAGATAAGGGACTCCATGTTGTTGCGCCAATGGCACTAAATCCATGAAATCAGCGTTAAAGTCGGATTTTTCTTTTGTTATTACTCCGACAACATCTTTCTTGGCTTCAAGAAGATACGAAAGGAGATGATAAGAACCTTCGACACAGCCAATGAAAAGGATTTTAAGCGTTTTATCCATTCTGCGCCTCCTATATATTCAGAGCTTTCTGTTTGTCCTTAATTTCCTGTACATTCTGACATTGCGCGTTGAAATCTATGTCATAAAATTTCTTTTTAATGTCAATTTTATTCTTAACAAAGAAAGTTTTTATCGTGTCCATTATCTTTCTTGATGTGTTACCATCACCATAAGGATTCTTGGCATTAAGTATCTTTTTACGGAAAGCGGGGCTTAATGCCTTCGCGATAGCGTTTTCTATATTATGCTGATAAGATTCACAATTAATCACGGTTTCTCCAGCAATCCTTCCTCGCTGCCGATCGCCTATGTTTATCGTAGGGATATGAAACGCTGGAACTTCCACAAGACCGCTTGAAGAATTACCGATTACGAATAAAGCATGTTTCAAGGCACTGAGATAACGCTTCATACCTAAAGAATCGACAAGACAGAAGTTGTCGTGGCTTTTTGCGTACTCTTCAAGCGTCTTATTAATAATGCGCCCATCTGTGTCAGCGTTAGCCTTTGTGAATA
Source organism: uncultured Fretibacterium sp. (assembly GCA_937892105.1). The sequence goes on from CALAUZ010000387.1 coordinate 4,068, forward strand.
AATACTTTATCTCGCTATAACTATCCAGAGCCGACAGTAACTCTTGAATTTGACTCTCAGATGTCTTGTCCTCAAGAGTAACAGGGTGAAAAGTTCCCACAGCATATGCGTCTCCTAAAGAAAAGCCGATACTTTCTCCCAGTTCTTCTGTTGACAGCAATTCTGTGTTCAATGCGTTTTCAACTCCCATCGCTCCGACATTGAATACTCGCTCAGGCTCTTCTCCCATTTGAATTACGCGTTTTCTGTAAACTTCCGTACTCGTGAAATGCAAGTAACTCATCTTGGTAATGCTATGCCTGATAGCTTCATCAATGAGACCTTCTGTAGCTTCACCGCCATAAAGATGAAATATCGGTATTCTGGCATTCATGGCCGCGCAGCAAACAGCTAAAGTTTCGTAACGATCTCCTAAAACAATCAGAGCGTCGGGCTTGCTCTCTTCAAAGTATTCAGAAAAACTTATCATGGCAAGCCCCATACATTTTGATAAAGCGACCGGAGTATCGGAACTGAGAACAATCTCTATCCGTTTATCGATCGGGATTTTATCAGCTTCAATTTCTTTGACGGTCATTCCAAATTCAGGGGACAAGTGCATTCCTGTGACCGCAATGCGAGTATCGTAATAAGAGTCCCCTAGCATTCCAAGCATTAGAGGTTTCAAAAGCCCGTATTCAGCCCGTGTTGCTGTGAGAATGATGATTTTAATTTTCTTCATAGTTTTTTCGTCTAAAATAGGTTTGTCTCAATCAATTTCAATCAGCTCGTCTTCGCCGAAGTCTCGAATCGCTTTCGTCCCCAAGACTTCCGGCCATTTCATTGGATTGACGCCAGTCCCCGGTCGTTTAGTCGTGATGTTGTCCACAGTGAGGACTTCACCAGCTCTGATCGGCTTCTTAGCTATAATACTCTTACGAACTATAGCGATGTTATCCTTTTCAGATGCCGAGACTCTTTTCACTCCATCGCCCATGGCCTTTTCAACGTTTCTGATCGCTTTAACCATGACAGCCAACTCCTGCGGTTCTAAACTCGCCTTATGATCCGGCCCCTCCATGTTCCTATCCAAAGTGAAGTGCTTCTCTATTATCTCTGCTCCCATAGCCACAGCGGCTATAGGAACTTCAATACCCGGTGTGTGATCAGAGTAGCCGACTTTAACACCAAACTTATCTCTCATGGTAAGCATGGCACATAAGTTTACATCAGAAAAAGGAGTAGGGTACTGTGTATTACAGTGTAACAGACTTATCTCCCCCGCACCGTTCGATTTTAGCAGAACCATAGCTTCTCGGATTTCTTCTAGCGTACTCATTCCTGTGGACATGATTATGGGTTTCCCCGTCTTGGCTATCTCAACTAGATAAGGGTAGTTCGTAATCTCTCCTGACGGAATCTTCCACATGTTTTGTAACATATTCAGAAACTTCACGCTCTCCACGTCGAACGGAGTTGATAGAAACTTAATTCCTACTTTATCGCAATACTCCTTCAGCTTAGAATAATCATCATACTTAAGAATCAATCTACGAACCATATCAAGCTGGCTTTCTTGCGCATCTGTGGTCTCTTTCTGATAAGTTGCTTTTTCAGCATATCTTGAAATCACATTCTCGGCTAAACCAGTTTGGAACTTCACTATATTAGCTCCAGCTTTTTTAGCTTCATCTATCATTTTATAAGCCAAGTCTAACTGACCGTTATGATTGACTCCTGCTTCAGCTATGATTAAAACCAATTTGTTGTCTCCTTTTACTTTTTAAATCATCGGCCCGCCCAACGTGTTCCATTTTACAAGCCGATCCATAATAAACATACCATCCCATGGTGATTCAAAGTTGAGCATTTTACCGCAGTTAGGGAAACGTACAGCTCCATGTTCAGCGGCTTTTGTAGCAAAATCTGCGGCTTTAGAGCCTGTAGCGGCCAAGCCTATAGTTTGAATGTCATCTATAATAAAAGGCAAAACTTCATCAAGTGTATTCACAGGGTGAACGAACATGACTCTAGAATAAACAGGTGTGTTTAATTCAGTGTTATCAGAGTAAAGTACCGTCCAAACTGACTCTGGATCGCCATAAACTTTACCCTTGAAGTCGTAAATTCCTCTTGTTGAATGAACTGCCGCAAATTCTTCTGGTGTCATCTGCCCTTTAGGGATTTGAACGGCTGTCTTGGCCATGGCCTCACCGAGCATTCCAGCGAAATCGCTGGGAGTGATAAAGCTGTCCCCCTTCTCCACAAACACATTGTGTGCAGAAGCGCAGGCAGTCTGATCAAAGACGCTGGCATCAACTGCAATTTTTCTAGCCAGTTTCTTGGCCTTCCGTTCGTCAGACAGCTCTTCATTGCTCACTACGGAGAACGAAATTTTCGGACCAAGTATAATATCTACACAGTCATATTTTGACGGATAAGATGAAACAGCATTAACAGACTCTGCTCCACCCCATGCGATACGAGCATCAGCCATCAAAGACATTTTCTGCCCAACAGCTTTGTTAGAATGATTGAAGGAAACCAGAGCAACGCATTTCAATAAATCATCCCCGCTAACTGTGTATCCTCCTGTAGTTGTAAACGTCTCACTTTCAAATGCTCTAAGTAGCTCCTCAAAAACACCGTTATCCCTGCTTGAGATACGAAGCAGATTCACATTCTTTGCCATCAGGCTTTGTATTAGGACAAACATTCCTAAAACCTGAACATTACCTGCGAGCCAGTGGCAGACTACCCCTCTTGATGTAGCTCTCATGGACTGCGTTCCATAATCATTAATGGCTAAGAACTTATCAGCGAAGTGCCGATTTTCTCGTAAACCTGTATTAGCGATCTGTGTTAAATGCTCACCTGAACACCAAGAGATTAAGAATTTCAATCCTTGTGCTTGCGAAACGGATAACCGTTCCTCGTTCCATTTATTAGCTACTTTTGAGATTAATCCTATTAAAGCATCAATCGGTTGTTTTCTTAACCATGATAATGTCCCTTTAAGATTCGTTGCTATTGATTGAAGCTTCTCTTCTGCTGTGTCGCCTATAACGGCTTCTCCCTTGTAGAAATAATTAAAAGAATTTGTAGTGGAGGTAGCGGAAGCCGTATTGTTATTTCCTGTCTCTGCAAACTTCAATTTACTTGACAGAATATCCCCGCAACCACGTATTTCAGCTTTCTTGAGCCGCCCAAGAACCTTAAATCGTGTTCCGCCTCTGTGATATTCACAGTCTTCATCGACAATCATTCCTATGTCGTCGGTTAGGACAATATTCCCTGGATATGAATGCGGAACAGGGGAGATAAACTCAAGTAATCCTTCTTGGCCTGCAGGGAGCGGCTCTTTCGTAATAACATCCCTGACGATAACTTCTGAATATAAAGGAACATGCTTACAGCCGCACGGACAGTCAGGGTAATTCAATCCCATCTGCTCTGTGAAGCCATAAACGTCTATAACATCAACAGGATTTATTCCAAAAACTTTAGCGGCCAAGTAGTTGAAATTCTCTTTACTGATTTTTTCATCTTCAAGCTTTTTCCAGCCACCAATGTGTATAATTTTAGAGCCAGTCGGAAGATTGAAGGAGATTTCACGCTCACTAAGCGGCCTTAGTACTTCAGAATAGAGAATATATGTAAAACCGAAGACTACAGCTCCTTGCTTGTTAAGCTTCGCTATAAAGTCTTTAATCCCATCAACATCAAAGTAGTAACGTCGGCTGGTATCATCAACTTTCAGGAAATATCCGGCTTCAGATGCAAAATTCAAATAACCGCTAACAGCAGCATATCTTGCTCCAAGAATTTCTCTAAAGCCTGAAGCTGGATCAACATCCATGATGAGAAAAGGCTTTCGTTCATTACCGATATAATCTCCAATAACTTTCACCATCGTCTTTGCCTGACGCTTAGATGTTACAGCATCAAGCGGAACACTGCTCGGACTCCCCGATGTCGCCGAAGATTGAAGAGTTAATTTTATGTTATCCTTCGGTACACTGTTGAGCTTTCGGCCAAGTTCTTTGAAAACACTGACTTGGACAGGCGGGATTTCAGCAAGAGTACCTGTAAAACTATGCGGATCAAAGCTTTTATTCTCACAAAAACTGTGATATAGCGGATTATTATCATAATGAAAGCAAAGCTCTTCCATTAAGGCGGGATAAAACAGCGAGTCCTTTGTAGTCATTCCTTCTTCATTGCTGCCGGGATCGCTATTAATATTGTTGAACGGCGGCTTTTTAACCAGTTTATCAGTAAGAAATTCCATTAAAGTCCTCCGATCAATTCTAGTATATATTTGTCAGTTATTTCCACAGGATTCCCTCTGCCGCCTCGGTCAACCTTCACGTTATTCAAGAAGTTTGCGTCGCTAACTTTATAGATTAGAAATTTCTCCATGTCTTCTCTGCGTTCTGACGTAATTGCCTGTTCCGACATTTGTTCAAGGAAAGCGACTAAATCGGATATACTCTTAAAGCCGGAATTAACGGCCAAAACATTATATTTCACCGATGTAGCCTCATCTCTCGCATTCATTTTAATAACGGCGGGGAGGAATAATGCTACTGCTTCACTGTGTGAATAAGCAGTCATTTGATGCGCCACAGCATGAGCCGCTCCAACGATGCAGTGATTTTGAACTATCCCGCCAAGATGCCCTGCGTATTGAAGACGCTGATAGTTAATTTCTGCACCGTTCATGAGAAACGTTCCTAACTCATCATGAAGTAAATGGAGTCCTTCTTCAGCCTTCATCTCGATCATAGAGTTATGCATTTTCGAGACGTAACCCTCAATCAAATGAGCCGCCGCATCCATAGCCGAGGCCAAGAGCAAGTGGGCAGGCGTATTCGCTAAATACGTCTCATCGTAAACTATAACTTCCGGCTGTAGCTCGTGTAATACGACCATTTCTTTTCTGGGCACAGTTTCACTGTGTTTATCTATATACACAGCGGCAGAGGAGACTTCAGCTCCCGATCCTATTGTTGTTGGAATGGCTATAAAGTGCGTCTTTAAGAGACTTCCGTTTAGCTTCGAGCTACTACTCGGATCAAAACTTGGAAATTCATAAAGCAGTCTGCACAGCTTCGCTCCATCAATTACAGAGCCTCCGCCGATAGCAAGTATCGTATCAGGCGAAAATGCTTCTAAATCATTCAGCGTCCCCCCGAGACTCTCCAAATCAGGCTCTCCCGCCCAACTACGAGGAAAAAATTGAATATCCTTCTTGCTGAATGTAGAACGAAACAGAGTCTGTTCCTCCTCTGATAGTGCTCGGCCATGAATAACAGCAATTTTGACGGCTGGGAGATTATACAGTCCTCTGACAGCTTTGTTCCCTGTGAGAAGAACTGGTGTTCTCAACACAAATTCATTATAAATTCCTTGTGGCTGCCACATTGGCCTACCTCGCAGTATTAGTTACCGTCGTAGCTGTCTTCAATGATAAACGCTGAACTTTGCCGGATGAAGTCTTAGGAATCGCATCTATAACTTCGTATGCTACAGGGTGCTTATAACCTTCGAGTTTGTCTCCGATTAGCTTATCGATCTCTGCGTGCGTAACTCTGTAGGGCTCATCTGTAACTATGAAAGCCTTCACAACTTCGCCTAAAACGCCCTCTGGATCAGGAACGGAAATGCACGCAGAGTCTTTTACAAACTCGAAAGACATCAGGACTTCTTCAACTTCTAACGGGCTGACTTTCTTACCGCCTACGTTGATGATTTCCTTTTTCCTGCTCTTGAGAGTTATGTAGCCATTTTCGTCCCTAACTCCCCAGTCCCCAGTGCGGAAACTGTTATTCCAGAAATAATCTTCACGTGGCAGACTAAGATAGCCTTTTGTAACGGCATCGCCCGAGACGCAAATTTCACCCTCTGTTCCGTCCGAAACCTCCTGTCCTTGTTCATCTCTGATTGTTATATTCATGTTAGGCGACTGCTTACCAATCGTAGTTAAGCAATCCTTACACTCATGAAATTCCATAAAAGCACTACGAGAAGCTTCGGTCAATCCGTAATGCATACAGATGCGAGTTGACGGCAATGCCTCTATCAGAGCTGTTTTCTCTTCAATCGGCATAGGAGCTGAACCGATTTCAACATAGTTCAACTGATCCTTGAAGTCTCCTATTTTCATACCAGAGAGTCGTTTCAATAATGCCCAGCTTGCCGGAACCATGCCGAAACCTGTAACTCTATATTCTTCCATGAAGCGGAAGAATCTCTTTGCATTGGCAAAACTTCCCAGCATGACTATAGTCTGACCGTTCGACAGGGCGCAACGCATTCTGCCAATACCGAAGGAATGAGAGATTGGCAAGGCAATCATCTCAATATCGGCGGTTTCATTCCTTATAAATGTGTTTATATTTCTCGCAGCGGCGGCAATATTCCTATGGGTAAGCTGTACTCCCTTCGGTTCTCCCGTTGTTCCAGTTGTGAACATAATATCGGCCATGTCATCTAATTCGATGGCTAAGTTCTCTGTTAGTCCATCTGTATCTGCAAAACCGGAGAATTTTGATAGATTTACTGTTTTCCCTCCTGTCTCATCGCCAAAGCCAACAATAAGGGCTGGCTTCACTCTCTCCTTGATGAGACTGTATCTCTTCTGATTCGTATCTGGCGCAATTGGAAGAGTAACAACTCCTATCGCGTGACAAGCCAAATAGAGTGCTACAAATTCTATTTGCTTGTCTGCTGCGATAACTATCCTATCCCCCTTCTTCAGCTTATAATCTTCCTGAAGTACGACCGTCGCAAATGAAATACTGTCAGCCAGTTCTCCAAATGTTAGAGATTTCTTACCATCAGTAAGAGCGACTTTATCCGATTGCGTTCGTCCGTAAGTCAGAACGTGTTCGACAATAGACTTCATCATTGCTGAACACGTGCCTCTGTAGTAGCAATAATGTCTCCAACGTCTTCCAAGTCAAGCATAATATCCGGTGTGAAACGGATGTTGAAGTTTTGTTCAATCGCTGCTATAACTTGCAAATGACGTATTGAATCCCACGAAGGAAGATCACCGATTGCTGTATCGTTACTTATTTCATCAACTGATACTTCCAATACGCCTGCAATGATATTCTTAATTTGCAATTCAATCTCTTAATAAAAATTGAAAACTGTGTAAATATTTTAATATTTAAGATATTTAATTCATGGACTACATCTTTAACTTCACAACAGCATAAGTTTTTTTTATTTTTTCCTGGTAAATAATGCTTAAAACTATTTTTATAATTGCAACAAGATTTTTTTAGATGCTTACAGAAATCGACTTGATTGCAATCACATTTGTATCTCAAATGAAAAAAGTGTGGTATACGATAATGCTCTTTTTGATTTTGCTTTTCATCCTCATTATATAATTCATTGGATAAATTAGATTTTAATTTACAACTATTTAAATGTGAATGGAAGCAACAACAAGATTGGTAATTATTACTCTCATTTTTAGAAATATATAAAGATTTAGCAATATTAAAAGATTCTTCAATTGATTTATCTAATTCTATTATGTTTTTATAAAAATACTCATTTATTTCAGCAATAAACGGTGCATTTGCATAAATAGTATGTTGAACTATTATATTTTTAAAAGGATATTTCTTCATCATTTCAAAAACATCTTGAGCTAAAGGAGTTGAAATAAATAAACTAATGTCTTTTAATAGTTCTTTACCTCCTTTAGCTTCAATTAATAATTTTATCATTTTTTTAAAACTTTCTTCATTTATTCTTTCCACTTCACATTTATCATTTTCAAATAGTAAATAAGGAGAAAAAATTTCAGTTTCATTTATTAAATTTTCATTCATTTCATTTTTACTAATATTAGATAGATATGTACTTTTACATATTAAATGTAAAATTTTAGGTCTAAGTAAAATTGCATCATTAAAATTTTTAAGAGTTAACGGTAAAAATTTTGCAAAAATTTGCTTATTGCAATCTAAAATAAATTTATGTATTGAATATGTTACAAAGTTAAAATCATTCATAGTTTTTAATTCTTTTATATTTCCATCATACTTTTCCACAAGAGGGTTTCCAGTTAATACTATTATATCTATTAAATCCATTTCAGAGTTAGTGAAATTATCATTTGTTGTTTCACTTTCTGGCGCTTCAGAAATTGATAATGAACTATTTGATTTGATATAGGGAATACTCAAAGTAGATGATTCTTCTTTATTTTTATTATTTTTTTCAATTTCTCTATTTACTATTTCATCAATTTTTTTATCAATTATTTTCATTTTTCCTATTAATTCTTTTATTTTTCGGTTTTGACTTTCATTTTTGACTTTATTTTTTGTTTCAATTAATAATTGGAGAACTTTTGTCTTATTTAATTTTATTTTTTCATAATCATTTACTAATTCCCAAGCATTAAAATCTTCATTAAGATATTTAACAAATTCAACTTCATTTTTTTGAATTTCTCTTTTTTGAAGTATAAATAAAATATCATCAATACCAATATAATCCTTTTCTTTTTCTATATAATTAAAAGATTGATTACCTTCTAGAATAAAATTAATTGTTGCCATCTTTTAATAATTAATATAGCATTTAATTGAATTTTTAATTAAAAATGATAATATAAAATAGAATTTTTTTATGATTTGAAAGATAATTGGGGATT
>CALAUZ010000388.1 GCA_937892105.1 uncultured Fretibacterium sp.
CACAGCTGAAGAAATCCCAGAAGAGTGCAAAGAATACGTGAGGGACAAAGTTTTTGCCATAGACTTTGACGAAAATACTGTCAGAGTTGCAAGAACCCTCAACCTTATAGCAGGAGATGGACAGACAAACGTTATGCACCTTAACACTCTTGATTTCGGGAACTGGTCAGAAATAGTGAAGTCTCAAGAGTGGATTGACACTTACAATGAAGGCTGGAAAGGTTTGCGGAAACACAGAGCCTTGAAGGGCAGCGATCGTGAATTTATGTTCGATATAGTGATGGCAAATCCGCCTTTTGCCGGCGACATCAAGGAGGGCAAAATCATATCCCGCTACGAACTGGCGAAGGCCCCCAAAGGAAAATACGCTGCAAAAATAGGCCGTGATATTCTCTTCATTGAGCGCAATCTCCAGTTTCTGAAACCAGGCGGGCGAATGGCGATAATCCTTCCGCAGGGACGTTTCAACAATTCCAGCGACAGATATATCCGTGATTTCATAGCTAACCAGTGCAGGATACTTGCGATTGTCGGGCTTCATGAGAATGTTTTTAAGCCTCACACAGGGACGAAGACAAGTGTGCTTTTCGTGCAGAAATGGGACGATGAGCTGTGCCCAAGACGTGATGATTATCCATTGTTTTTCGCGACAATGAGGAAACCGAGCAAGGACAATTCAGGCGAAAAGATTTATGTGAAGGACGCTGAAGGTCATATATTGAGGGACGCGCATTTTCACCCGATTGTGAGCCATGACCTGTACAATCACGAGGGGTTGACGGAGGACGGAATTGCGGAGGCTTTTATAGAGTTTGCGAAGAAGGAGGGATTGAGTTTTTTCGGTGATGCCCGCTTTTCTGAGGAACGTTACAGGGAATTGGTAAGCGGGCTGGAAGTGAGTGAAGTGATGTTGAGTGAGATTATGGCTGGCGGGAGGATAGATGCGCAGTATTATTCGATCGGGAATGTACAGCTTCAGGCAAAACTCGACAGCATAGGCAGGAAGACTATTGCGGATTATGGCGGCTATCTTGATTGCAGTGCGTTCTATCCTTCTGTTGCTAAATACTACAGCAATGACAGGGCGAATATTCCGTTTCTGAGGGTGAATGAGATTAACGACGGAATGATTACAATAACGGGTGCTACAGTTTTCCTGCCGAAAGAAATTATCGACAAGAATTGCAAGACTATAGCCGTCGCATATCCGGGCGATATTGTCATAGCGAAGGGCGGTACTATTGCGAAGGTTGGGCTTGTTACTGATGAATTTCCGTGTTACGCAACAAGCAGAGACGTGATAATACTGCGGACTGACAAACTGAAAGGACTGAACAAATATTACCTGTGGGCGTTCCTGCACAGCTCGTACGGGCGGGGTATACTCATGCGCTCGGCAAGCCAGACGATACAGCCGCATTTGACGCTTCCGGCAATACTGGCGATGAAGATACCTGACGTAACAGAGATACAGCTACAAATCGAGAAGCTATACAGGGCATCAGTGGCAATGAAACGCGAGTCCGAATCCCTCTACACCCAAGCTCAAGCCCTCCTCACAGACTCAATCGGCAATGTTCCCCAAGACCAACGAAACACTGCGACTGTCTCATTCTCGCAGGCATTCAGTGCGGGAAGAATGGACGCGGAGTACTTCATGCCACAGTACAGCGCACTTTTTAGTTATTTGAAAACCTTACCGACAATGAAGCTCGGTGAAATAGTCAGCATAACTAAGTCTATAGAACCTGGAAGCGAATGTTATGGCACGGAAGGTATCCCGTTTATTCGTGTCAGCGACATCACTCCTACGGGCATAACTCCTCCCGAAATAAAGATACCGAGCGACATTATACCGAACATTGAGACACTTTACCCGAAGAAGGGTACTATATTGCTCTCGAAGGATGGCAGTATTGGGATTGCATACAAGATTGACGAGGATATGATAGCGGTAACGTCTGGGGCATTGCTTCATCTGCATGTTAAGCGTGATGATGTTCTACCGGATTATCTTACGTTGGTATTAAACTCTGAGGTCGTACAGCTTCAGGCAGAGCGTGCCTCCAATGGAGCAATCATAAAGCACTGGAAACCTGACGACATATCACGCGTAATTATTCCAGTTGTTGATCACGATACACAAGCAACTATCTCCGGCCATGTACAGAAATCATTTGCCCTCCGCAGAAAGTTCGAAAAGCTCGTCAATACCGCCATTAAAGCTGTAGAATTAGCAGTAGAATATAACGAAATAACAGCAATGCAGTACATCACACAGGAGGAAGAATTGCCATCATGAACCCAACAGAAAAAGTCCGCGCAACCCTCGACAACTTGGGTGCAACAGACATCGAGATAATACATTCGGACAGTACAATATTCACCGTTGACGATGCCGCCGCCGCAATAGGAGTAACTCCCGCCGAAATCCTCAAAAGTCTCATATATAAATAAGAGTTATGATGAAAAATTGAGAACAAGGACATTAGAAGATGGTGATACGCTTGCGCCGACGCGAGAAGTTTTTAAAGTGTCAGTAATGACGATAT
>CALAUZ010000389.1 GCA_937892105.1 uncultured Fretibacterium sp.
GTCCGTAAGCCCATGGTAGCGAGAGACGTTCCAGGCGCGACAATATTCATTGCCGCATCTCCGGCCATCTGTAAAGCATTGACAGCTATATCTGTGGCAAAATTACCAAGCCAGCTGTCACCGGCAGCAGCTTTCGCATATTCAATGGATTTGTTTGATTCCTCTTGAAGTTCATTAGCCAGTTCGGATGTCGCTTTTGTTGCCTCCTCCTGAACACCTTCATCAACGACGCTGCCGTAAGCATCAAGCTCCCTTTTGATAGATTCGATAGTGTTAAGATCTGCTTGCAGGTCAGCTTCACTCACGCCATTTTTCTTGTCTTCGTCGTATGCTGCTAATGCTTTGTCATAATCAGCCTGAAGTTGTTCTCTGTCTTCTTCGTATTGTGCGGTTCTTGCTTTCTGGCCTGATTCAAAAAGAAGCCTCTGCGCTCCTGCCAGTGAAGAAGCTGTGCCCTGCACTGCGCCTACTGCTGTGTTTTTAATCCAGTCAAGGAAATTGAACGGATTCTTTCCCCCGTAAATTCTTTCTTGATCCTCATGAAGCTGCTGCGCGTAAGCATCTGCCTCTTCGGGAGTGTCGAACTTGCCGAGATATTCACCTGTCTCCTCATAATGCCTGAGAGCTTCTTCAGGTGAAACGTGCTTCCATTCCCCGTTCTCCTGAATGACTGTAGGGATAAGAACTTCTTCCCCGCCAATATTGAAAGACGTTGAATCAACAGTTGAGATTGTACCGTCTTCGTTCTGAATAACAGGCCTGTCATTGAGGTTGATATTTCCCAACCCGTATTCAGCAGTATTATCTTTCGCCGCTTCATCTATCGCCCTCATAGTATCTGTGTAGAATGAATTGTCAGCGGGCTCCGTTTGCTTCGTCTCAGGCTTCTTTTCTTCCTCTTCATCTGCTTCCTGCATGGAGTAATCGCCGTTCTCTTTGCCGTAATTCTCCCGCACCCATTTTGTGTACGGTGAATCTTCAAACTTTACGCCGTTCCATGTGCCGCCGCCTGTTATGATGTCTTTATAGCTTTTACCGCTCATCTGCTCACGGAAATAGCGGTTTGCAAACTCTGTCTCGTCAGATTCTGCCTTAGCTTCCTTTTTTGCGCTGTTTGTCTGAAGAATATCAAGAAGCGCGTTGTTGTTTTTTACAACGCTTTTTACTTCCGGTTCCGGATTCCATGTCTTGAACGTAGAAGGCTGAGACTTTAAAGCCTGATTCCATGCCTCCTGCTGGCTGTCTATGCTTCTGCCAATAGGCACAGTCCCGGTAGACTGTGCCTGATTGTCATATATCCCGATGCTTTTTGTTTCAGAACTGCTGCCAGCTCTTCTTTCGTCTAAAACGTCAAGAAGATAATTTTTCTTTGACATACTCTTCCTCCGTTAATTGTACCACTTGTTGATATAGCTGTCATATTGGCCATTCGTATTAGCCTTTTGGAGAGCTGCATAAGTTTGTGGCCCGGCCATTCCGTCTGCCCGAATGCCTAGTTGCTTCTGAATAGCAGCTACAGTTCCGCTGCTGTAATAGCCTTGCGGTGTTCCGCCGCTGCTTCTGCCGGAAGAGGATGAATCATCAACGCCATATCCCGGAGGCCAGGAACCTGTCATGCTGAAATACTGATCCGCCGTGATCCTCCCCAACGTGTATGCAAGCTGAGGATTCTGCAGCAGCCATGCCTGCTCCATCTGAGCGGCTGCAGTGTCGCCGTAAATCGTCTTGTACAGTGAGAAGTCTCCATAGGAGGCAAGCTGTTTAGCCTGATCCATCATTCTTTCATACTGTTCACCGTACTCATTCAACAGTGCCGCGGCCCTTGTGCTGTCATTGTCAGAGATTGCTTTGTTTATGTCGGCCTCATACTGCTCCTTTAACGTGAGCATATTACGGTCAGCTTCATTCAGCGCCTCGTTCTCAGCCTTCTGCAGTTGCGCCTGCCCTGTCTGATACACGTTGCTTGCCGCAAGCTGCATCTGGGAGCCTGCGCCGGTATTCAAACCGTTTGCCGCTGCCTGAAGGTTGTTGTTCCGCCTCTGTCTCTCATATTCCGCACCGGCTTCATTTCTGCTCTCCTGATACTTTGGACTGATTTTGTCATAAGCCGCCTGCGCGTCTGAAAGGTTTTTATTATACGATGTCTCAAGCTGTTTCAGTGCGCTGTCTCTCTGAGCGTTATACAGATTGTTGATCTGGTCAAAACGGGCTGTGTTGTACGCATCAAGAGAAGAGTTTCCTGTCACATAAGGAGAAGTTGCATTTGCCGTAGTTGTAGCAGTTTCGATTGTGTCTGCTCCCGTCTGAGCGTTATACAGTTCTTCAGTAGTTGCCATAATAAGCCTCCTTAGCTGAGGATAAGTATGTTGGCGGTAACGCCAGATGACGGTGCCGTCCTCGCCGCGAATGTCAGTGTGTTCGCGCTCTGCCCTGTGCAGTAGATGTCACAGTTGCTCCACAGCTTGTGTGATGTGGAATCACTGCCGCCTGTCGCAATCACGACGTTGCTTGCGGTAACTCCCGCGACCGTCTTCGTCCACGCTGTTGCGCCTGCTTCAAGTGTTACCGTTCTTGTCGTAGCGACAGCTTTGCTGCTGATCGAGTTAATCAGCGTTTGTAATGCGGTTGACAGCTTAGACAGGGTTACGGCATTGTCTCTGATTACACTTGTGCTTACTGCCTCAATGCCGCTTGTAGAGGACAGCTTCTCAGTGGCAATCGTCCCGTCTGTGATGATTGCTCCGCTGAATCCGGAAGAGCCTATGCCAGCCGCCGCCGCATTGATGGCTGTCTCAAGCTCCGGTATCAGGGTGCCGTTCAGAAATGCCTTGAGGACAGTTCCGAACTGGTCAAACTTTGCTTTCAGCTCTGCGGCAGACAGCCCGTCGTTGTCGTTCGGCTGATTATCCAGTTGGGATATTACGTCAGTGTCCCCGGAAAATAGTGATAGTGCCATTTTTCAAACTCCTTTACTTGACATAGCCTGTCTCTCTGATCTTCGGGTCGGCAGAGAGAATAATAGCTGATGTGTACAAGTCTTTGGTTCTAAAAATTATCTTCAAAAAGGCGAATTTCTTAGCCTTTATTTTCAGTTTCTTTACCTGCGGTTTGCGGTTTGTCAGGAAAGAGAAGTCCTCGAAATTCATATGCTCAAACGTGGCCAACCGGCTTTCAATTGTTTTCTCCGTAAACTCGGATTTCTTGTCTGTCTGCACGGTGACAGTTACCTTGCTGTGTGCCTGCGGCTTCATGCTCACCCAGATTTCACTCATGAATTTTCGGAGATAGTTCTTCCCAAAGTCCAGTGACCCGCTTTCCCATACGCAATCAATCACTGTGCCGTCATCGTTCAGATACTCTTCGGACAGGGAACAGATTCGCCCGTCTTCCGTGCCGAACAAAAGCAGGGTGTCTGTGTTGCACATGGAATGAATATTCAGGCCAGTGTAGTAATACCATGCGTCAGCGGCATAGTTATAAACAAGAGCTTCGTCACCATAGCAGATGTAGTATTCCTGCCCGTCGTTGTCATCATAACAGTAACAGTCTGCCGCCCTGAATGTTTCAAGCGTCGCGTATATCCTGTCTGAGATTCGTTTTGCCTGACGTTCATCAATCGTGAGGTTCGAGCTGTACGATGATGTGTTTTTCCATTCGTAGAGGTCTTTCCCGAACAGCGTAAACGGGGAGTTAAGCACAAGCCTTGCCTGCCCGAGTGCCGCATTGCCTATGCGCTTGTTGATAGGCGTGACATAGAACGCATATTCCTGATCGCCTGTTGCCGTTGTTATAAGCCCGTAATGGATAGAATAGGCGGAATCGCTTTTGAAACAGATCATCTGCGAATAGTGACGTATCATAGCGGTAATAGGCGTGTTGCTGTCTGCTACTGCCATCTCGTTCAGGTCGGGGAAGTAGTCCGCTCTCGGCTTGCCCCAGTAATCTATGCCTGAATAGACAGCCTCGTTCGTGCCGTTCCCATACAGAAACACGGCGTTGTCCTGTGCGCCGAGAAATAGCTCCGCATTCGTCATACGGCAGACATCGCTTCTGTATGTTCCTGCCGCCTGATAGCCGATCTCGATTGTGTTTACGCCCTGCGCCGGGGCGGTGTCAAACGTGACCGTTCCTGCCAGCCTGTCAAACGTGTAATCGTCGGGGTCAATATAGCTGTCATCTGCGTTGAGCTTTACATAATCAAGAGACACAAGGTCTGTTTCGGGCAGAGAGAAAACGGTTGATGTGCCGTCCGGGGAAAACCACACGCGCCTGTATCCGCAAAGTTTGTTGACTTCCTCAAGCAGTGTTGACTGGTCGCCTGTCGGAGTTCTTGATGTGACGATAAGCGGACGATACCCAATCACTCTGTGGAAAGATACTCCGTCGTACTGGTAATAATCCTCTCCGTTCAGCACGTAAACTATATCGCTGTACGCAAAGAAATTAACTCTGTTTTCGGTGGATAATGTGCCGAGCATCTGAGGCGCGTCAAGAAAATCATCGCCCTCATAGAACAGCCACATAACATTGCCCGATGCTGCAAGCCCTGTCTTTGAGCCTTTTACATTGCCGAACCACATCCCGGCAACAGGAGCTTTGGAGAACGTGTCCGCAATCGTTTTTGAGCCGGGGCGCTTTTGCAGATTCCAGTCTCGCGTAACTTTCCAGTTCTGGCACTTTGACGCTTCGCCAAGCTTCAGTTTCGTATCCCCGGCAGGGTTCTCATGCAGACCGAGGAACTTCTCAATCTTGTAGATAGCTTCATTGTTGGAAGCTCTGATTGTCGCCATTCAATCACCCCCATTGAGCCATGTCATTATAGGGGAAGTAATTATGATAGTTTCCGTCATCGTCATAATCCCCGCCGCCGTAAATATCAACAATGGATTCGGATTCGGCAGGCATACCCTGTGCAAGCTGCGCTTTCCGTTCTTCATACAACTGCAAATGCGTAGACGCCATTGACGGGTTTTCATCGTGGAACAGGAGCGCCGCCAGCCCTTCAGGGAGGACGCTGCGGCAAATGTAATCATCAAGCCCTATTTCCTGATCGAAAGCAGTCAAATACTCTATGATCGGCCTTTTCCCGGCAGCAGTAATTTTATATGTGTCTGAATACGGATAAAGTTCTCCTATGAGCGTGTTGAGGATTTGGAGTGTACGATACCTGTATTCGTTGTTGTCGCTTATTTTGTAATTGCCGTTTTCATCGAGGTTGTCCGTTACGGCAAGGGCTAACTCCAAAACCATTTCAGGTGTTGTTGCCATAATTCATCTCCATTGTTTTTAAGTCATCGTAGTAACCGAGCTTCTTCAAATATTCCCTGAATGTAAGTTTATGCATTATTTCTGCATCATTTTCTGATTTGTATGTCTCTTTTGCCACTTTTTTGTACGTTTCGGCAATATATGAAAAGTGCATTGCACCATCAAGCACGAAAGGCCGAATGCAGGCATTGTAAAATGTCTGAATGGATTCAAGGCTCATTTCCACATTCCACATTGCGTATTCTGAGATATTCTCGTGCATGAAATAAAGCCTGCACAAAACTGTTGTCGCAAGATTCCTGATAATCTCTTTATTGACGTTCCGCTGCTGCAATTCGCCGATAGCCCATGTCATATTGACAACATAGCCTTTGTGCCCTGAACTCCATGTGTATTCACCGTTATTCTTCCTCGTAATTGTGGAAGGGGAGAAGTGCCATGTGTAAACCGTCTGCGGGATATTGGCTATCCTGTCTGTTAGATTGGAGAGAACAGTGTTAAAGCCAACATCTTCATTCGCTCTTGTATCATTAAACCGGACAAGAAAACGCTCGATTGTGCGTCTCCTGTACATTTTGCCGAACACCCATACAAGATTGCTGTTATGCGGGAGAAAACTGCCGTCATCAAGCTCCTCAACAAAACGCCCTGAAACAATATCCGCCTTTTCTCTCACCATTGTCTTAGCCATTATTTCAAGAGCATGAGCGGTTGCAAGAGTATCATCCGCATCACAGAAAACAACATAGTCTCCGTCGCTCTCGTCAAGTCCTGCCTGCCTTGCCGCACCCGGGCCGCTGTTAACAGGCAGCTCGATAATCTCAATGTTGAGAAGATCAAGCCATCTCTGCCGAAATTCCTCATAGCCTTTTTCAGAGCAGTCATCCACAAGATAGACTACGCAATCATCTTTCACGGTCTGCATCGCGATGGAAGCAAGGAGCCTGTCAAGAGTTTTATGCGCATTGAAGCACGGAATGATGATATCTATGACCATAAATAAGAGCCTTTCTGTTTAATTCAGGGAAGGGGGCGAGGAACTTCCCCGCCCCCGTAAGCGATTAATAAGCGATTGTTGCCTCGTCGGAGTTGAACTTTGCGTTGTTCGTCGGAACGGCAACAGCACGGATAATCGCGCCATTGGAAAGATTTGCATAGTTGATTGTCGCGGAGCTTCCGCCTGCGTTGGTTGCGCTGTCGCTCTTGGCAGGATCGGAGCCGTCTGTCGTGTAGAACAGAACAGACTGTGCAGCAGAAGAAAGGGTGAACTTGTTGTTGCCAGTGTCGTTCGTGATCGTCGGCTTTGCGGTGGAGTAGGCGTTGTTCAGCATGACGCAAACAGCCTTTGCACGCTCACCGAGGACAAACGCATCGTGGATGAAACGTCCTTCAACAAGGTCGCCGTTGATTCCCGGAGGATCGGTGTGGATTTTGTAATCCTTCAGCTGCATCGGAGCAAGCAGTGCGCTCTGATGGGTAATCAGCCAGTCAACGCCGGCCGGGAGATAGGAGTTGGGAACTTTGACAACACGCATATCATCAATGCGACCGACCTCGCCGCGGACAAGAGCTTTCTCAGCCAGCTTGTCAACATTGAGGAATTCGGGGTTCTGCTTGAGCTCTTTGTAATATGCGTTGGTTACCCACATGGTGCGCCCGGATTCGGGAGCTGCCGCCTCGTCAAGAGCTTCGGTGCAGTCCATAACCTTTGCGACGATGTTGTTTTTGTTGATTGCGGTGCCGCCGTCAGTCACGTGAGAGCCTGCGCCCCTGCACCAAACTTCAAGATTGTACTTGTCGAGATACGGAGTGATTACTTCGTCAATCTCGCGGGTGAGGGAACGGTTTGCGCTCTTGATATTGAGCTGCTGTTTGTTGTCGCCCTTGTCAATCGCATAGGTGAAAGACTTGTCTTTCTCGATTGTGAGCGTCTGGGTGTTGTCCTGCAGGTCCTCGACGTTGCCGTAACGGGAGGTTCCACTGCGGGTGTAGTCGTTCAGCGGGGAAGTGCCTACACTGAAGATTTTCAGTGTTTTGATGCCGTCAAACGTCCAGTCTTTGGAAGCTGCGCTTGCGGTGTAGGATTTGTGGTGGAAGCGTTCAAGAACTTTGTCCGAAAATTTGGTAACAAGATTAATAGCCATAATTTCTCCTTATCGGAGTAAGCCTATCATTCGTCGCCGAACCCCTCAAAAATCGGGTCAATAGCTGCGCTTTTGCCCTTTGAGCGCCGGGAGCCGGTAGACTTCTCCTTATTCTTTTGATTATTTTTGATAGTTTTGATTTCGTTCTCTTTCTGGTTCATACGCCATGAGATGTACGGTGCTGTCAGTTTCCCTGTCTTTTCAAACTCCTGCTGAACCTCAGCAGGCAGTTCCTCCCACTTCGGGATAGTCTCTTTCGGGAAAATCTGTTTGAACATCTGAGTAAAAGCCTTCACTTCAGACATCTGCGGATCATCCTCAGATCCTTTCTTGTCAGCGGTTTTTGGGGGAACTATACTCTTGTACTTTTCCTCTCTGTTGGCTTTAACCTTCTTGAGAGCATCTTCCTTTGTCATTGTGCGGCCGTTGTCAGCCTCATTTTTGACAAGGAGTGTCGCGTCCGTATCGTCCATAAGGGCTTCGATACTTTCAAACTTTCCCTTAATCCGGTCAAGGAAGTCCGCATACATTTCATACCTTGAGTAATTCCCCTTCATGGCGTCGCGTTCCTGGCGGATTCTGTCATAGTCCAGTCCTTTCTGGACGTATGGCACCATCTGTTCAGGCGTGAGGTCAAGAGGATCATCATCTAAGTGTGTGAAATGATATGTCTGCTGACTGGTCTCGTCAGCCTTTTTATCGGGCTCCCCGTCAGTTTCGGGATTGTCTGTTTCTTCCGCTTCGTCTTCGGGTTCCTCCTCGGTCTGGTCTGCACTTTCGGATTCGTCTTCATCTTCTGCGGGTTCTCCTGTTTCTTCGCTTTCTTCTTCCGGTGTTTCTTCGCCGTCTGCCGTTATGGAATCGTCATCCCATCCGTCAAACAGCTCATCGCCCATCGCGTCAACATCGGCCTGAGAGAGTTCAGCCAGCAGGTTTTCATTCTGTTCGTCCATTTATTTGTAACCTTTCTGCGATTGGTCTATCGCTTCAAAATAATTACCTGATTTAAGGTGAGATGGCGGCGGTAAACCGCCATGTCGTTTGAATCAATCCACTTCCGGGAGCCCGGTCGAGATTGATGTGAGCAGTGAGAGGACGCCCGCGAGAAGTGCCGAGCTTCCTACCACCAGCCAATTAACTTCTTCTATCACGGCGGTTGTGCCGATAGTCGCAACCGCTGTCTGCGCGATTGTGCGGATTGCCCTGATTGCTGCCGCTTTCCAAAATTCTTTAGTCATTTTATACCTCCGTTACTGTGCAGATATATCTGCTCTTCTAAACCTTCTTAGTCAATTCAAATGCACTCTTCCAGTTCGTCGTGTGCAATCATGTTGTACCTATCAATAGTCCGACTGTCACGGTTGCCCAGAGGGTGGGCAGCACTGGATTCCGCAGTTGATTTAAACCGTGCTTTAATCTTCCCGGTTTTCCGGCTCTTCCAGAATCACCGTGAAACTGTACTGGCTTTTGATGACGTTCTCCTGCGGGACATTGAAATGCTCCGCAAGAATCGCTTTCACATCGTTCGCCTCAACCACGATTGCCTTTTTCATGCGCCAACGATGTAGTCGTATTCCGCCTGAGTGAGCTTTCCCTCCCGAACCAGTGCGTTCAGTTTCGCCGTGGTGACGAATCCCCGGTTATAAAGCCGCTTCAAACTTTCCACAAATGCGCTCATCTTAGATAACCCCCTCTTCCAGAAGTGCCAGCGTATAGCTGTCGATTGCGTCCTGAACAATATCCTCCGTCCCCATGCGGTTCAGGAAAATGGCGACAATGTTTCCGTTGTCATCCATCTGGACATTTACGGATTCGTTGATTACGTTCTGAAATACCACGTTTCCGATGGTGATTTCAGAGAGGTTCTCCCTCGTCAGTTCTGCCAGAATGGCATCAACTGCCGCATAGGTCTGGACGGGAATGCGGAACGGGGAACTCATGGGGCTTCGGATTTGTGACATTGACTTGGAGCATAAGGAAATCCACATCGTGCAGAACAGGGTTCGGATTGCGGCTGCCGGCTGTCCCGAAGTGATACAGGCACCGAAAACGAGGAGCAGTCGCCGTGTGGTGGGTATCACGGACAAGCTGGCAGAGGAATTCAAAGCCTATCTGGACAGCCTGTACAAGCCGGAGCCTACGGACTTGATATTCCAGACAAAGGCATCCTCCCTGACCATCCTGTTCAATCGGGATCAGAAACTCCGCAACATCACGCCTCATATCCGTCTGCACGACCTTCGTCAC
>CALAUZ010000390.1 GCA_937892105.1 uncultured Fretibacterium sp.
AAGCATACGTAAGCGTTGTCTCACAGCAGGCAAACTCAGCCGCTATTTCCCGTAAGTATGCATCTGGAGGTTTAGCTAAATACTCTTCAAGCTTTTGTGGGTAAAGTTTCCTAAATGAACGTTTCACTGGCTTTTTCTTTTATGTTCCTTCTTCCTTCAGTTGCTTTTCACATTCTTGAATGGTTATTAACTTCACTCGTCTGTCGGTACTTGAGGCCCTCTTGGCGATACTCTATTACTCTTTTACGATAATCTTTTGAATATGCTATTTTTGTATTTTATCACTTTTACTGTTTTATAATTGGGCTTACTATATGAACAGGTTATAGACATATCTGCACACACCCATAGTGCGCTCGATCATCTGTATCTGCTCAATCGTCGGCTTCAGCTCTACCTTGTACGCTCGATGTGTCATGTTCTAATGCCTCTTTCAGGGACTTGCGATAATTTCTCAGTCAGCAAAGCCTTGAACTGAAACAGTGAATTATTGTCATCAAGTCCTGCACATTTCTTGCTAAGGCGACATCTTTATGTTGTTCAGTATGATTAGTTCACAATGATGTTTGGCCAATAGACGCTCGAAGTACTCAAATCCAAAACGTACCAGCCTGTCTTTATGAGCAATGATGAGTGTCTTGACTTCATAGCGTTCAACAGCATCCATAATTTCAAGGAATTTTTCGCGCTCAAAATTCAAACCTCCACCTATCTCCGTGATGAACTCTACGTGTTGAAGTCCTGCGTTATTACAGTATTCACGGAGTATAGCTGTCTGATTGAGCAAGTCAGGTTTTGGGATTGTGCTTGATACCCGGCAATAAGCAATTACCATAATGCGGGTATCTTCTGTCTGGCGGCCTATGAAGTCATCAAGCTGGCTCTTGGCGTACACTCTGCGATTTGTTGGTGTTCTGTAAGCTGGGACTAACCTACCTTCCCTGTCCCACTTTTGGAGAGTTTTCACCTTGAAGCCTAAATACTGTGCTGCTTGTGCAATATTATATGTGTTATCTTTGACATTATATTACGCTATAAACTATTGAATTGCTACCTAAGATATATCCTCCTGCCTCATTTCCTGAAATTATAAAATATTAACAATTAACATATGATAATAAAAAAACCGGATGCACTTCTGCACCCGGCTGTAAATTTCTGTTATTGTGATTGCGCTACTTCGCCGCCGCAGGAATTGCTCCCATCTCAGCAAGTGCCTTGTAGGTCTCGTAGCGTTCACGTGCTTCTGCCGCGTTCCTGTCAAACAGGTTCTCAGCGATTGCAGGGAAGCCCCTCTTCAGTGAAGCGTATCTTACTTCACCCATCAGGAATTCCTTGTACGCCTTCAGGAACTCGTCTGCGTCATCGAACAGTTTAGGTGCTTTGCTGTCCAGTGTGAACGGGTTTTTGCCGGCCTCAACATCAGGATTGTACCTGTAAAGGTGCCAGTAACCCTTCTCGACTGCCAGCTTCGTGCGCTCCTGTGTCTTGCCCATTCCTGCGCGGATACCGTGATTGATGCAGGGTGCGTAGGCGATAATGAGCGATGGGCCTTTGTGTGCTTCAGCTTCCTTGAGTGCCTTCATGAGCTGGTTCTTGTCCGCGCCCATTCCTACCTGTGCAACATACACTGTTCCGTAGGTCATGGCCATACGACCGAGATCCTTCTTGCGGGTTCTCTTTCCGCTTGCAGCAAACTGTGCGATTGCCGCTGTAGGTGTTGACTTCGAGGACTGGCCGCCGGTGTTGGAGTAAACTTCCGTATCAAGTACGAGAACATTGACATCTTCGCCGCTTCCGAGTACGTGGTCTAATCCGCCGTAGCCAATGTCGTAGCCCCAGCCGTCTCCGCCGATTATCCATACTGACTTCTTCACAAGGTAATCGCGGTACTCAATGAGCGTGCAAATTTCCTTCTTTGCTGCATCGCTGAAATCATCGAATGACTTTCCGCATTCCTCGCAGCCACAGCAAATCTTGTCGAGGCATTCCTCAACTTTTGCCGCCGCTGCCACTGACGCTTCACCGTTCTCGTGAACATCAAGCCAGCCCTGCAATACTTCCTTCATTTCAGCGGGAATTTCGTCCATCTTCAGGAGTGCTTCAGTTGCACTGGTGAGGTAGTTTGTCATTACGTTAAGGGATAACTTCATGCCCATTCCGTACTCTGCCGCGTCCTCAAACAGTGAGTTGCCCCATGCAGGCCCGTGTCCGTTTGCGTCCGTTGTGTAAGGCATTGAAGGTGCTGAACCGCCCCAAATTGATGAACAGCCTGT
>CALAUZ010000391.1 GCA_937892105.1 uncultured Fretibacterium sp.
GAGTTTCCAATCATTACCGTATTTTTTGAGGAGTTCATTTTTCTTGTCGTAGTTTGCCTTCAAAATTTGGATTAAAAAGCTCTAATGCTCCTGTCGCATACACTCTTGTGTCTAACGGCTCGTTGCGTATTCCAGGACTGCGCGGTTCCCACGTGATTGTGTCCCTGCCCTTCACACGCTTCACTACCATTCGTTCGGACAATAAACCCTTAAAATATACGCTGTCATATCCTCTATGGCCGTTCTTTGCGTCTAACGGAAAATGACAGTAACCTGCCCCATGTTTTTCTACTTTCAGCCTTGAGAACAAAACTCCCTTGATTGTCGTTACTCCAAGTGTAAACAAAACAACATGCCTGCGGTTGTTTCTACTCGGTTTGCTCACTGATGGCATACCTTCACGACCTCGTCCGACAATAGGGAAAATATTTCGCCTTGCTTTGGGTTTACAAAATTTATAAACTTCATCTGTGAAATGTCCTGCGCTGTCTATACAGGTACATGAAAGCCCTAAATTATCGCCATTGGAATAACTCCACGTCTTAGACAAGAAGTCATCGAGTGCCTGCCACACTTCCTTCAAGCCTGGATCACCGTAGAAAACTCTATACTCAATGCCCCAGCTCTCATGACCTATTCCCCAACCGACAACCTCGCATTCAAGCCTGTCATCTTGTGTGTCAACTCCGCACGTCAGCACTAACACGCCATCGGGAAGTTCGGCGGGATATTCCTCGCGGTGAGACTCTAAGGCTTCAGCCTCAATCACACCCGCTGTATTCTCGTAAGGCAGCCCAAGAGCGGTATTCCACCAGCCTTTTAATGTCTCTTCACCATCGCGGAATGCCTCCTCATAATCCTTCACAAGCCCCGCCCACGTAGCCCAAGCCGATGCAAAAGCGTTCATGTGAAAACCGCGTATTTTCGTCTCGTCAGGATTCTTCGCTATCCATTTTCCACGCTCCTGCCCAGCTTTCCATTCGACTTCGTTATGTACCGCACCACACTTTACGCACTTCATAACGGGTTCGGGCAAGTCCTTGAAGGCTATCTGTTCCCACGAAAACGGCTGATATTCACCGCATGTCGGACAAGGCACACACCATTCTTCCTGACTGCTCACAGCAAATCCCTTGTATATTCTTGAAGTCTGCAATAGTGTCGGCGTTGACACCCAAACTATGCGCCGATTCCAAAAGTTTTGTGTACGCTTCATTGCCAGCGTCAAAGGATCGCCTTCTTTGCCAGCTGAGGGCGGGTATCGGTCTACCTCATCACAAAGCAAAACTCTAATCGGCCTAGATGCTAATGAGACGGGGGAATTTGTTGCTGAGATTGTTACGTGGCCACCCAAAAACTTTTTGTGCATTATCGTGTTGCCAGAGTCTCGGCTTCGGGCTTCCTTGATTTTTCCCTGCAACGCTGGCGTATCACGTATCATTGGGTCAAGCCTGTCCTTTGAGAAACTCTGCCCCATGTCAAGAGTCGGCTGTAACACCAAAATCGGGCTTGGCTCCTGGTCAATGAAGTAGCCTATCACGTTAAGCAGGATTTCAGTTTTGCCAACCTGCGCCGCTGTCATGACGATAACACGCTCAACAAGCGGATTGCTGATTGCGTCCATGATTTCACGCTGGTATTCTGCACGTGAAGTTCTCCATACTCCTGGCTCTGCACTCGCTTCGGGGGGAATGCGCCGGAACTGGTCTGCCCATTGTGAGACCGTCAAATCAGGCGGCGGCAGCCATACGCTGTTAATTTCCCTGAATAGCTGACGCTCTGGTGATTTTTTCTCCGTCATAGTCTGCAAGCTCCCTTAATGCTTCTTTGATTTCCTGTTCGAGCTTCTTGCGGATTGTTTGAACGTCCTGACCTACTAACATCGGCGGAACTTTCGTAGGAATTGCAAGCAGTTTCTTCTTTGCGTTCAAGACATTATCTGCCCACACTTTTGCGATTGCTGAAGCTCGGTGCAATTCCCCGCGCTGTTCGGCAAGCTCCAATTCTTTCAGCTCGGCTTGTGCTGTCGTCAGTCGGGTCTGTGCGGCTTTGAGTCCTTCGGTGTCAAACTGATTCCGCCAGTAAGCCTCTACGACTTCACCGAGTATGTATTCTCCGTCTCCGGCTTTGGGGATTATTCCCGTCTCAACTAGTCTGTAGAATGTTCGTTCAGGAACTTGGAGAAATGCTGCGGCCTCTGAGGGCGTTACACGGAGGGTGCGAAAATCACGGCTCTGGGTCTTCCGTCTCGGCATTGGACTCTATGTCTAAACGTGATAAAAGTCGCCTAGCGTTGAACATAACCTCACAAAATTCATCAAGCTCACTCGCCCCGGCTAAAATTGGAACAGTCTCCAAAATTCTCTTCAAAGTTTCATACATTTTGGGAGCATAGGCTATGAGGATTCCGTTTGCGTATTTCTCGCTGGCATTATCACCGTGAAGCTCCGCAATACATACCGCGCTATCATCATCCGACAAGGCGTAAATCTTTTTATCACATACTACCCATCTTCCTGGCGTGAAATCACTCATGACTTGCCTCCTTATCGAGAATTATCTTCATTGGACTAGGGGGAGGGGGCGACTCTGGTTTGCGCCGATTGATACTCTCTTTCTTGTTCGGCGAAAATGTTTTCTCACATATCCAAAACATAAGGCCTAATGGGTATTGAAGCAGGAACACTCCCCAAGCAACTAACGAACATATACAGCCAAAAAGAATACAGAGGAAAAACGCCATGCACATGCACACACAAGGTATTATTACCACTTTTAGAACTATGCTCCAAAATTCCATATTCACCCCTCCTTGAATCCTTTGGCAGGGATATTAGCCACGTTTGGCAGTGGTATTCCGTTAAATCAGTCTACATGCGGGTTAATTCACTGCCAGTCTAAAATTTCTGACGCTAGACGGCTTCCGGGCTCAGCGGGCTGACCGCGACCGATTCTCGGCCTCCCAGTACCTTTTTTCTGGGCAGTCATCGGGCTTTGTCTTGTCAAGCCCCCTCAAAAAATCGAATGCGAAAAAAGGGTAAACTCTAGCATTCAGTTTTTCGCGTAAACCACGATTATTAGAGCGTTTACAAAATTGCTCCCTCCACACAATCGCCGGAATCCGCAGATTTTTAGAAATCAGCTCTGCTTACTTCCGCCTTACCCCATCTCAACGTTGCAAAAGGTTTGACATCATACTGACGCAAAAACTCTTTCTGAATGCGTCCTCACATTCTTTTAGATTTGCTCTTGCATAATTGCTGTACCCATAAGCTTCAAAATAAGAAAATCCTGCTGCGGATGACGCACCATTAGAATGGCAGAAAAAGCCATCGGTGATATAACTTGTATGCTTCATTTCATTCCACTCCAGTATTTACATGCTCTAAATATCCATACTTAATATTGCCTCGTCCATGTCGTCCTGCGTTATTCCTATGTACGCAAGCGTTATCGCAGGGCTTGAGTGGTTCAAAAATTTCTGAATCAGCTCTATGCTCTGACCGCTCTGGTAAAGAATGTAGCCGAACGTTTTTCGCAGTGAATGCGTCCCGATTTTGTAATTCAATCCGCAAGCTCTCGCCGCATTATTCAACACTCGCCATGCTTGCTGCTCCCTGATGCGATATTCTCCATCTCGTCCATGCTTTCTGGACTTGAACAACGGCTCATTTAACAAAGCTCCAAGCGATTCAGATTTTTTTCTGCGCTGCCTGAGATATTTGCTCAATGCCCTGCGTGCTGACGGGTGAAGGATGATATTCGCAAATTTTCCTGTCTTTTTCTCACGGACTTCAAAACGTTCCACGATGCAAAACCGCCCCTTGCGATCTATGCGTGCAACATCTCTTACGGTCAGACGAACTAAATCTGAAATTCTACGCTCTGTTGCTATTCCGAAGTGAAAAAACGCATAATCTCTCAAATTATGATTCCAAAAATAACTCGATAGTGCGTCCCTGTCTGACTGTGAACGTATCGGCTGTGTTGTCTTGTTGATTTTCTTTCTCACGAAACCTCACCAAGAACTTCACTCACAAGCTCCACAAGCAGCTTGATTTCCTGTTTGTCGGAACAGCACTTTGTTAATTTTTCTGTTAATTTCTTGGGAACTTCTATCTCCAGCCTATGCTTCTGAAGATTACGTTCCATCGCGTCCGCACGATATTTCGCCTGACGTGCTTTTGATTCACGTTCAAGGACTTTCGCTTCAAGCAATCTTTTATCCAGCTCGGACGGTTCTCCACTTTTTATCGCTCCGCTGCAAAGTCCCTGCAAGTAACGAACATACGCCTGCACTGTCGGCCCAAGATCAAAAACACCGCGCCCGGCTTTTGGAATTATCCGCTTCTTCACCAGCTGTTCTATGCGGCGTTCCGAAATGTTCAGCAGGCTCGCTATTGTCTCTTTTGGGTACAAGCCCTGTGTGCGCGGGTCATTCACTGGCCTCACTCCGCATTCCGGCTACGTCTGAAAACGTATATTCCGTGCCGTCAAGAATGGCCTTTACCCCCGAATATTCCTCAAAGCGTTTCACAGCCATATCCACATATTCAGGGTTCAGCTCAACCGCGTAACATATCCGTCTGCACGACTCGGCGGCTATAATTGTTGTCCCGCTACCGCTGAATGGTTCATATATGATTTCATTAGAAGCTGAGTTGTTTAACATTGGCCGGCGCATACATTCCACAGGCTTCTGCGTTCCGTGTGTCGTCTGCGTGTCCTGATCCTTGAAACCTATCTCCCACACCGTAGATTCGCTTCGGCTGCCCTGCCAATGGCTTTTCTGGTTCTTCCGAACTGCGTATAAACATGTATCGTAACCATCACAATAATTAGCAATTTCGGGGCATTCACCATCATCTTCACGTACCGCATACCAGCAACATTCATGCTGCCAATGATAGTCGCCGCGCGATAAAACAAAATTCGGCTTCACCCATATAATTTGGTTGCGCATCACAAAACCATTGGCTTCCAGACTATCCGCTACTGACCGGCAATGCAACGAGGCGTGCCATATGTATGCCACATCGCCTGGAAACAGTTTCCATGCTTCGCGCCAATCATCTTTGTCATCGTTCAGTACTCGTCCTGTCCTTGCAGATTGTGTATCGCTGAACTCATTTCTCCAGTTAGGATCGTAATTTACCCCGTAAGGCGGATCAGTTACCATGAGATGAGGCTGTGTACCGTCAAGAAGTTTGCTGACTGTTTCGGGGTCTGTACAGCTTCCGCATATCAGCCTGTGTTCTCCAAGAAGCCATAAATCACCAGGCTGTGAAATGGGATTGCTGACTTCTTCGGGAGTTGCGTCCTCATCTTTAGGGGTGTCGGCTGTATCCAGTCTCAAACGCAATATTTCACGCTTTTCAAACCCAGTATTTTCTAGTTCAAGCCCAAAATCATCTCGGAGCTTTAACATCTCCGTTTTGAGCAGTGCTTTATCCCACGTTGAGTCTTCTGCAAGGCGGTTATCCGCTAGAATATAGGCTTTTATCTGTCCTTCGCTTAAATGCGTGGCTCTTACGCAGGGAATTTCGGAGATATTTAGTTTAATACACGCACTGACTACAGCATGACGGGCAATTATCACATTATTAGCGTCAATAAGGACAGGCAGAACGATTCCATATTCCTGAATGCTGGCCTGTAATTTCTGTATCTGCTGTTCGCTGTGAATTCGCGGATTTCCGTCATATGGGATTAATTCTGAGGGGGGTATATATTCTACTTTTAGCTTGTCCATTGTCTCACCTTTACATTAAAAAAGAGAGTTCCTGTGTTTAGGAACTCTCTTTGTCGTCAATTTTCTCGGAATGATAGTATTCTAGCACGTTTTTTGATTTTCAAGTGTCGTTAAAACCGCCGTTAATGTGGTATCGACTTTTCAACCCTCAATAACAAATTACCTTTTCCTCAACCTCGCGGATAACTTCAGCAGGAATTTTGGACACATTTAATATGTACGCTATGTTCTGACGAGGATTGTACAGCCCGATTTTCGTTATACCCTTGAAGACTTCCTGTCCTGAATGTTGTCCCATTATCCAGTACATTAACACTTGGAGGGTTTCCTTCTTCGTGATTTTTGTCTGGGGACGGTATACTTTCATATCACACAACATGTCTGCTGTCAGAAAATCTCCATCTCCGTTGTCTACCGTCTTGGTGTATCCTGAAGGCTTGAAGTCAAATCCTGTAGCTGTTACAGGGCCGTACTTCTCGAAAAAATTTCTGCTCCGCTTCAGCATTGTATATATATTTTCGATTGTAGCCTTATTAGGTTTCACTGACTTGTAGCCATCAGGTACGGCATTGAAGGGATTGCGATACCAGACATCAAACGTTACTATTTTTAGGGCGTTCGTAATAATATCTCTCACGCTTGAAGAACGACCCATCGCGCCCAAAAGTTTCAAACAGACATCTATAGCATCTTTTTGCCCAAAATATGCCTGTGCTATACACGCTCCGCGCAGTGATACGTCAAAAGACTTTGTAATGCGTTTGCCAATTTTTTCTTCATGATTGCTAAAACAGAACCTCGTCAAATATTCCACAGCCGAAGCAACAAGACTAGCGTCCACATTCTCATCAGCATTCAGGATAACACCATCATCAAAGTGTATCATCTCAAACTCTGACAGTCTGATGTAGCCTCCATAAGGCTGTTCAATCTGCCTTATACGTTCTGTTACTGTTGCCATTTTTTACCCACCTTTATCCCGGCAAAAGATAGAAATTATCATCTTCGCCGGGCGATATTAAAAGCATTTCTGCCAGTATATGCGGAAATTCCTTGCGATATTTAGTCACCGTTCTCGGAGCTAAACTGTATCTTGTCGCAATATATCCCAGTTTGGACATATAACGTGATGCTGATTTTTCCACGAACCTCACGTGATCCATTACAACTGACCACTTACGAGAATCCATTTTGCGACATTCCTGCGACACATAATGGATATGCCCCCAGCCTCCGGCAAGCTCGACTGACCTGTCAAAATACTCGCGGTCATACACTATCCGTTCAGCTTCCGTTTCCAGATTGGGCATCGTTGCCTTGAAATCTTCCGGCAGTTGACTGCGTCCCGCATTCATCATTTCGTGGATTTCGCGTGATGAAGGGGCTTGTACCTCTCCAAGAAGTATCCCGAAACCCTGCGGATGACACGAAATCAAAAGTTCAACGAGATTGGACACACGTTCTAAAACTTTGTAACGACCTCTTCGGAATCGCGACATTTTTCAACTGCGTATAAAAGCTCATCGTGTTCGCGTGTCCCAAAACCACACCAATCACTATTACTGCATACGATTGAAAATTTTCCAATCTCGCCTATCCAGCCGAACGATGGTGTGCGAACATGCGCTGCTCCGCCGCAGCAAGGGCAATGAGGGATTAAGAAAAATGTCTCTTTAGGGTCAAAGGATTTTGCCTGCCATTTTTGTCCTCCCGTTCTAGCCATGTATAGCTTTTCTGAGTCTCTCAGTTATGGTATACCCCCTGAGTGCTTCTACATCAGTCCAATCAGGTAACTCAGTCCAATCAGGTAACTCGCCTCGTTGTGGTTCATGACCCCTAATGCGCCGCCAAATGAGAGGGTTTGTGTAGGTATCGCACCCTGTAGCCATACTATGTCCACTACACTGAGGATCACTGCAATGTACTATATAGCCATCAAATGCACTTCCGGTAGACCTCGATACGCGTGTAAAAACAATCTGACTACCGCAAAGGGGGCATGTATCCATCATTGCTATCATAATTGACCTTCCTTTCAAGTTTCATCTGATTGTACCGTTCATTTTCGCTTTGAGAAGTTCCTGCAAATATGCCTGCGGATTATGCTCGTAAAGTTCTGCTACATTCATCATTTTTGTAGCAGTTTCGCGAACGGTTTTATATTTCGGCGAATCCTTGATTTGTTTCCGCATGTAATCCATTTCCACGTTAGCGATAATTCCTTTTGAGGTTAGGAGCTGGATTAATGACTGCACTTCAACTGCTGTATCAAGTATCAGCATATTTTTTGTTGCCTCTTCTTTCAGCGTTTGCGGTTCATAAACACTTGCCATTTTTTTATCTCCTTTCAGTTTTCTAAGCTAATAAATCTCTTTGAGATTTATTAGTTTCTTTACCTCGCCAAAAGTTTTCGCCGGAATTTTTCTGCTTTT
Source organism: uncultured Fretibacterium sp. (assembly GCA_937892105.1). The sequence goes on from CALAUZ010000391.1 coordinate 8,185, forward strand.
CGTTCTGCATCAATTACATCAAGCACAAGCGACAAGCATTCCAGAGACGAATGACCGCAGAGATTCGCCGCTCTTCTCACTGTTTCTTTGCCTCGCCCCGTCAATCTTCCTACCTCTTGGTATGTAAGCCCGTAATCTGCTAGATTTCTCTTAATTGTCTCGCTTTTGATTTCGCCGTGATAATACCTGTAGTTCAGGCTTGACGATAAATCACAGCCAAAAATAACTGCCAGTTTCATCAGAATGTCCAGAGTCGGCAAAGCACATCCGCGTTCGTACCGTAATATAGATCTTTTGTCGCGCCCTATTTTGATGCTTAAATCTTTCTGCGTCATTTTCAGCTTCTGGCGTTCAGCTTTCAGCGACCGCAGAAATTTCATGCTCACTTCATCCTGATACATATGCTTATGCAATTTTATTCACTGTCCTTCGCGTAATTCACAAACCTCGTATATTCTCGCTGGAATATCAGACTGCATACACCTGTCCGGCCGTTGCGATTCTTCGCTATACGCAATTCAGCCTTACTGTCAAGGCTAGGATAAAGCCTCTCTTCATCATAATAGTCCTCGCGGTAAAGCAGAATCACAGTGTCTGCGTCCTGCTCTATCGCTCCTGAGTCCCTTAAGTCTGACAGCTGGGGTTTTTTCTCTACCCTGCGTTCCACTTCCCTTGATAACTGCGACAGAGCGATCACAGGGCATTCAAGTTCTACAGCTACTGCTTTCAGCATTCGGGAAATATCCGCTGTCTCCTGCTGTCGGTTGTCATTGCGTTTTCGATCGGCGTGCATCAACTGCAGGTAGTCCACTACGATCAATTCAAGTTCGGGGTGGCGTGTCTTGAATCTACGACACTTTGTCCTGAAATCTATCGCGCTTAACTCAGAGCTGTCCAGTATGTATATGTTTCGCTCGCTCATGTATTCCGCTGTTTCCTTAAGCTTGGCCATCTCATCTACGGTCAAATTTCCCGCAGTCATGTCAGAAAGTTTTACGCCAGATTTCGCCGAGAACATTCTGCGCATTAACTGCCCTGATGACATTTCTAAGCTGAACATTAAGACACATGGATTTTTTCCCTGTTCACCTCCGAATTGAGCCATATTTAACGCAAGTGCCGTTTTCCCCATTGACGGTCGTGCCGCTATTATGTTCAGGCTTCCGGGCTGAAAGCCGCCCATGATATTGTCAAGGCTACTGAAACCTGATGAATAGCCTGAGAGTTCTCGGCCTCCTGTTTCGCAAACAGTCTCTATCTCACTCATCACTGAACCTGATAGCTCACGCGCTGAGACAGGCAATGTTTTATCAAGATTCTGTGAGGCCGCTAAAATTATTTTCTCTGCCTCTCCGACTATTCCTGCGCTGTCCAAGTCAAGTCTTATGGCTGTTTTAGCGATTTGCCTTCCGCCCTCAATCATTCTTCGCCGCAACGCGCTCTCTTTCACGATTTCAGCGTGATACTCAACGTTCGAGATTGTCGTTACGTTTCCGGCTAACTGCGCCAAAAAAGGCTGACCGCCCATCTCGCTGAATATTCCTCTCGCTTCCAGCTCCGCTTGAACACTTACGAAATCCGCCGGCTTTCCGGCGGAATACATCGCCGACAAAACCTCAAAAAATTTCCTGTCGTAGACATCATAAAAATCTTCCGCCCGTAAAATTTCAATCGTACTCTCAAGGGCTGTTTTCGACACTAGGCACGCTCCTAATATGGCTCGTTCTGCTTCGGGATTGCTCGGCATCGGGAAATCAAATTCTATCCTCATCTCGTTTTTACCTCCCGTTTCAGTCGGTAGTCCTCTGAATTGCTTATCGTTACCCATGAGCCCCGCTCAAGAATCCTCGATACCATCGGCGTTATGTACTGCCTGTATTCCTCGTCTTCCCGGCTCTCAAGCTCCTCAATGTTCTTAGCGTTGGTAGTGATTATCGTTTGCAAGTCATTTCTGTAACGACAGTCAATTATCCTGTACAGGTAATCCGCTACGGCTCTGGTCAAACGCTCCTTGCCGAAATCGTCCAGCACTAAGCAGGGAACTTCCTCGAACGTTCCCATCAAAGAGCTGTACGTGTCCCAGTCTCTCACGTTGGCCTCTCGGAGCTGATCAAGCATTTTGTTCGTGAGACGAAATACCGCCTGCCGTCCGTGTCTCATCGCGTATATCGCTATCGCTGACGCTAGATGTGTTTTACCAGTTCCGGGACGGCCCCCGAGTATCAGGCTTGTGCCTTCGTTCGCAGCCATCATCGCCTCAGACTTTGCCACAGTAGCCTCGACTGAGCAACGCTCGTAACTGTCAAACGTCTGCCTTAACTGTGAGCGGCTTAGCCCACTGTGCATGAACATTTGTCCGAACTCGCCGCTTAACGGGTCGTAACGGCATGTGATTCCACAAGTCCAGCCTACGCTCAAGTAATTCACGCCTCTTGAGTTTTTCTCAATGCTGACTACTGGCTTCCCGTTACGGTCGAGAAGCTGGCATTTGCCCTTACAAGCGGCGCATAAACGCTCAATCTTTGCGGCCTCATGCACTGACGCAACATCGGTGATGCGTTTGCTGACCTCGCCTGTGTAGCTGGTGTAAAACACCTTTTCCTCAACGCTGGGAAATTTCGCTCGTAAATACGCTAGGGCTTCCTTGTCCTCACGGGTTCTCAGGGCTTGGATTTGCTTTTTCCAGTCCGAAGCGTTGTCAGCCTCAAGCAGTCCTGATGACTTCATGATTTCTGAGAGTCTAACCTCGCTCATCAGCACCCTGCCTCCCTCATCATCGCCTCAAGTCGCAACACTTCTTCCTCCGTGAAGGTTCTTTGCGTTTTTGCTATGTCTGCGCTGGTCAGACTCATTGGATCAGGCTTGTACTTCGCTTTCGGCTTTGACCGAGACCGCTTGCCCCAAGTTTTCTGGTAGCGCAGTGCCGATGCTATGTAGCAAAGTGTCAGCGTTTTGAGACTATCTCCTTTCCGCCGGAAACGTTCGCAGACCTTGTCAATTTCTTTCTGGACTCGAGCCGGGTAGTGTCTTACAGAAAGTTCCTGTAAGGCCGAAATATCGTCCTCTGAGAGTGTTGTTTTCCCTGTACAGGACAAGAAATAACGTGCTGTAGGGCGCATGATGTCTGGGGCATCTTCTGGTGTGCATGAATCCTCTGGCTTGATTGGGGAGGGTTGAAGATTCTCCCCTGCGTTTTCTGCGTTTTTAGGCTTAGATTCTGGGAGTGGTAATTTTGGGGGTAATGCTTCTGAGTTTTGGGGTACGTTAAGTATTTTTGCTGAGTTGGGGAGGTTGGCTTCCCCCGTAAGGGAATCTTTTATATCTAGTTCATTGATTCTTGTTCTGTGGCTCACTGGTGAACCCCCCGGCAGCTCACTGATGAACCCCTCATAGCATGGGGCGTTATATCCTACTATGAGGGTGTATGATGTGGTTTGCTGTTTATTCGCGAAACGAGCCTCACGAACGATGACACCTCGAGTTTCTAGCTCTTTGTAAGCACGCTTTAACGTGGAAGGAGAAATGCCTGCAACTTCGGCAACTTTATCATTACTTGGCCAACAGCCACGTGTCTCTCTGTCAGCAAACGTGCATAGTACCGTAAAAACATATTTTGCCATTGGAGATAAAGAAAGATCTCTCACAACGACAATGTCTGTTTTAGAAAACCAATAATTCTGACTGTCTTCGCGTGTATTTTTCATTGTGCCATCTCCTAGCTGTAGCAAGGCGCATTGTGTCCAATGAGGTGGATAGTATTTTCCTCACGGACAATAAGCCCTCTGTCTTCTAATTCTTTGTAGAGCCAAAGTACTTTATTGACGGAATTGCATGTAATCTCAGCCACCTCTTCGTTAGTTGGCGAGCATGAGCGGTAGCCGAAGCCTGCGAGCATACACAGCACAAAAAAGACGTTTTTTGCGTTAGTGGATAAATACTTGTCTGTAAGCACAATGCTGTCGATACAAGTGAACCAGTTATCCTTGCTGTACCGCAGTCCTGTAACTTTCTGACTTCTCATCATCGCGCCTCCTCTGTATTTTTTGGAGTTCTCCTGTTCCATGCTTCGGAGGCTTCGTCTCTAGTAATGCAAGCAGGTGTCTGAATTGTGCATTCTTCGCAGATTACGTACCAGCATTCAAACTCTTTGTCGCTCTCGGAGGTCATTTTGAATATTTCAGCTTCGCCGCCGCAGAACGGGCAGGGTTTCAGTTCTTTAGTCATGAGTTATCCTCCTCCCAGTCAATGCGAGCTAAAAGCTCCCGTATCCTCTCAGCATAAGTAACTAATTCACTAGGGAATGGCCTATACACTTTTTCGCATTCAAAGATGTATTCCGCAGTGGCTTTCATCAGCTCATACATTTCCGGCGCATAGTCTGCGAGATGTTCTTCTCTCATTGTGAGATTCCACGACTCTATCGCCGCATCTATGCTTGTTCTCATGCGGCCTCGATTTTTGTAATGCTCACAATAAACAACGTAAACTGTTTCAGAGTCAATTTCTCTTTTTCGTATATTTAGATAATCCCTGCCGCAAAGCGGACAGGGCTTCAGTTTTTCAGTCATTCTTGACCTCCTGATCTATACAGCTCTGAGCACAGAAAAGGCAAATCGCTGTTAGGGACTATTACCATATGGTGAATAGGCTCTGGCTCTGGGTCGGGATAGTATTCACCAACGGTGGTAAAGGTGATAGTATCCGCGTCCTTATCGGATAAAAACTCTCTGAGCGGTTTTCCCTCTATGGAAATACCGTCTAATGGGAATGTAAAATCTTTGCGTTCTTCTTCTTTGAGAGTGCGAAATTTTATCATTTTATTCCTCCTAGTCAAATACTTTTGTCTTAAGACTGGTCGTCCTTATTATTACTATCATCGGGACAGTCCCACCTCCACGCCGCTGGCGAATTGGCAATTTCGTAGCGAGAGTAGGGAAACTGGTAGCCAACGCTGCCATTAGTAGTACCAGCCTTGACACTACAGAGGAGGTAGGGATTCAGTGTTTCAGTCATGGCAGTTCACTCCTGTTCCATGCCTCACGAGCTTCTTCGGGTGTGTCGTAACATTTAGACATGCTGCCACAACTCTCGCAATAAATTTGATACCCGTCAAAGTTTTCATCGTCGTACCAAATTCCAATATCATCGTCGCCACAAAACGGGCAGGGTTTCAGTGTCTCAGTCATTGCTAGTCCTCCTGTTCCACCAGTCTCTAGCTTTTGCGGGGAACGAATTGCAAACATCGTTATCAAAGCTGACTACAGCACCACAATCTTTATTTTTGCACTTGAGAAACAAAAAGGGCTTATTCGTAATGCCGTGTGTACACGATATGGATTTGCCGCCGCAGAAAGGGCAGGGCTTTAGTTTTTCAGTCATGGTCAGCCTCCCTCCTGAAGGTTTTTAACTCTATCAGCCAGCCAGCTAACTGACTGTGCATTACAGCGCAATGACCACAGGATTTTTTAGCAACATCAAGGGCGTGCTGTATCGCCTCATCAAGCGTCATTTTTGCTCCATCTCTATAAGCCATATAAGCCTCCTTAGATAGCTTGAACGCTTTAAAAAGATGGTCAGATATGAGCTGGCAACGTTTTTGCTCTTGAGTGTTCATGCTCAAGATCTGAACAGAGTTAAGAGCAAAAGATATATGGTCTGCTATAGTGTACCAAGAGTCGAAAGAGTTGATAATTTGCCTATCGGTCATAATATTCACCCTCTCCGTCAGTTTGAGCTAACAGAACCTCCGCAAGCCCTTTAGATTTAGCCCAAGCGTCTAAAGCGGCCTGAACCTCGTCAGCACTGTCTGAAATGGGAAGCCACTTCAACCGTTTGTGTCCACCTGTAGTCTGATGCCCGACCATGTACATACTGGGATTAAGAGTGTTGCAAACCCCGATGATTTTGTCCTTGTAGCGATAAGTTTTACCGAAAAATCCCTGCAATATCTTCAGCCTCCTTCAAAAATTTTTTTGCAGTGATACAGCAGTCGTAGAGTTTTTTATGAATTGCCCTGAGAGTCCTGATTTCATCCGGCGAAGCCCCATCATAAAAAGTAATGATGCTCTCGAACTCTGCGAATTTGCTGACAATGGCGTACCAGCGTTCTATAGATTTCCGCCTTGAATTAAACCGGCGGTTAAATTTCTGAACATTCATCAGCGTCAATAATTGCCTTAAAAATCGGGTAGACCTGCTGAGGCACAACCGCATTTCCTAATGCTCTAAGTCTGTCCACCCGATGGGAAAGCCCATAAGCCACTCTATCCACTCCGGGTTCAGACTCCCACCAGCCACCGCCCCAAAAGGAGTCGGCATTAGGCAGGCAACCTGATCGCTCAAGCCGAGAAACTGCCCTTTCTGATAGCGTTGCTGTGATTTCTCTACGTTCATTCGAGATTTTGAATCGTGAGCTATTGGAGTGCGCCACAAAGAATACTCTTTCCCTTCTGTGTTTTGCGCCGACAGCCGCAGCTTCAAAATCCCATATCCCGACCGAGTAGCCCTGACGCTCCAGATCGGAGCAAACATCGTCAGCCGCGATACGCAAAATGCCAGATACGTTTTCAGCAACAATCCAACGAGGTTTAATCTCTGCGACCAGACGCGAAAACTCCGGCCACAGGTAACGGCTGTCGTCTTTCCCTCTTTGGACTCTAGCCACGCTAAAGGGCTGACATGGAAAGCCTCCGTAAACAACATCAACTGCTCCGACATCTGAACCATTAAGCCTCCTAATATCATCAAATAAAGGAACGTCAGGCCAGTGTTTTCGCAGGACGTTCCTGCAGTACGGCTCAATTTCACACATGGCAGAGACCACTCCGCCGGCCCATTCAAAAGCTAAATCCAGACCACCGATCCCAGAGAATAAAGAGAGTCCCTGCCAAGTCCTCATAGTTAAGCCTCCAGTTCGCCGTCAATCCTGTCGAGCAGATCCTCAACAGTGCTGATAATTTCATTGACTTCCTGAACGTCCAGCCCTTGAGCGACCAGAAAAACTTCGGTAGCCCTCAATACCTGATTAGTGTAGATAAGAGCCTGATACATTTCAGGAGCCGAAGAACTGAGCCTTGCGTTAGCTTCAGGGTCGTCAATTCCTTCCGTGAAAATTTCAGCGATTAGAGTTTTTGCGTACCCTCCATCGGTGAGACTGTCAGCCGGAAAGACTGAGAATGTCCCTTCGGGATTTTTGCGATATTTCCACAGTCCATTCGTGAATCCGCTCATGCTAACACCCCCGACAATACGCGCCTTTTTGCGGCGGTTTGGTAGGACGGGGAAGGGAGGTGAGTTGTTTTTACTTCCCCGTTTCTGGTAGAATACACACGTTCACTGACGGAGTTGCTCGTAAAGTGAAACCGTCTGTGAACCGAAGAACCTCTCCTGAACAGGGAGGGGCTTTTAATTTTTCTGGACATGACTTGTTCTCCTTTCATTTTTTAACCGCACTTGCTCCAGCATTTGTTGGGGCAAGCGCAACAAACTTCAATGTGAATCAATTCCGCTCCGCAAACAGGGCAACGCTTTTCATCATTGAGATTTTTCTCATTGATTTCTTCTGCGCCTGATGCAGGAGGCGGTAAATTTTTTCCGTTACGTATCTCCTGCAACAACTTTGAATGTCTCCATGTCATTGCGAGACGTTCTTCATGACTAAGGAATCTTGCTTTGTGAGTCATAGTTCACTCAGTTCCCTCACGCGCATAATTGCTCAGAAAATCCCTGAAGGATTCAGAGAAATTTCGCCCAAGAACAAACATAATTCCGCATTCAGCTTTGTAAAATTCAAGAAGTTCCCAGAAGTCATCGAGTAATTCATTGACTGCATCGGGGTCGCTGAGAACTTTTATTTCTCTTATACCTGAGTAATGCGACATTATTACGTCTCCTTATGCCGGTTGAATCGCAGTTAAAATCGCATTGAAATCAATCATTTCTGCTTCCGCTTCACCTTTGTGGTCGAACATCCAACAAGCCTTTTGGAAGTTAGCAATGATTTTTTTCAAGGCATCTTCGCGTTCCTGCGGTGTACCTATATTGACTTTACCGCCGATATGAATCTGCGGTTTTTCGTCATCAACACCGTAAATGAAAGAATTGTCTGTGATTTCAACACCTGCTATGTTTGCCAAATTTTTTACCCCCATAATAATTTTGACCTCGAACTCCTGCTGGTTTGACCCGCTCAATAAATCTGCTTCCGAACACTGCAACACTTCACAAAGCCTTACAAGATCGGATGTGCGTGGTTCTCGTATATTGGTCTCCCAGCGTCTTATGCTGTCAATAGAACACGGGATCTGTTTTGCCAATTCCTGCTGTGTCATATTGAGTTTGTTCCTGTAATGCCTAATAGCTTCTCCTAGCACTAGCGATACCGCCTATTCTTACAATGTAACAACATCAATTACTTTATGTCGTTCCGAACAACGAGCATTATAATAAAGCTATTTAGCGTTGTCAAGCAGTAAAAAGCCAAACGGCAGGGGGTAAATTGCTTTTTTGCTTCTTGATTTTTTTTATGCTGAATGGCATTATTAACTAAATTGAATGGAGATGAATATAATGTTTTCAAACAGACTCGCAAGACTACGGAAAGAAAGAGGCTTAAACCAGAAGCAACTAGCAAAAAAACTCGATGTGTCTGTGGATAGTGTGAGGCGCTGGGAACAAGGTAAACGCTCTCCAGATGTGGAGATGTTGCGTAACATAGCACAGGTGCTTGATACTACTGTTGCATATATTTCTGGCGAAACAGATAACCCGTTTCCTATGCAGGCTACGTTATCAACAGGAGTGGATAACGACTACACTAAAAGTGTTTCATTCATGGAACGGCTGATTAGGAACAATTCTATGGTGGTTTATGAAGATGGCAAAAATCTTCTGTTTATCCCTGCAACTCCTGAAGGTTTTGATTTCTTTGAACGCATAAAGACTGGAAAAAAGCTACTTCAGCCAGCTGCAGTCATGGCTTAGTTAGGGTATAAATTTTTCAGGAAGGATGCTGTAATTTGAAGAAAGCTATCGTATTGTCATTGTTGCTTTTATTGTGTTTTTGTCCAAAAACTCATGCGGCAGAAATAAGCGCGGACGTTATTAAATACGTTGTACACAGCCCATCTTCTCAATATTTCGCAAGGGGGCGTGAACTGTATAAGGCCGGTAAGTATACAGAGTCCATGATTACCCTGAAAAAAGCTGTTGAAGAGGGTGATGCATGGGCGGCAGCTCTAATTGGAAGCATGTATACTATTGGCGGTGATGGTATAAAGCCTGACATTGATAACGCAATAAAGTGGGCTAATAAAGCGACAGATATGGGGTATCCTGCATCTGATGCGTCCTTTGCTGAACGTTACCGTTTAGGTTTAGGTGTTCCACAAGACCTTAACAAGGCTTACCAGCTCATTCATGGAATAGAACATCTCGTCCTTGAGGATGATGACATTGTCCCTAATGTGGCTTGTTTATATTACACATATGGCATCGGAACTCCTCAAGATTTGCAAAAAGCGACTCAGATTGCGCAAAGAATTAAAGATGATAGTTACAGACAGAAAGCCTTAAAAGCTATTACCGATGAAATTGAGGCCAGTAAAGGTATTCCTGCAGGTACGTTAATCACAGAGGTAGGAAAGAATCAGATGCGCTTTGACAAGAAGTATAGGGGGAAACAAATCATCGTTACGGGCTTTGTGGGAAACATCGATGAGAAAAACGGCGGCTATGTCCTTTCTCTTTTTGGTGAGCAGGGATTTGCGGTGAACCCGTTCCATTATATCGAGTGCAGATTCCCGGTTACGCAGGAAAGTAAACTACTGGAACTTAATCAAGGCGATACCCCACGAATCAAAGGGACGTACAAGGGAAAAGAGAATTTCCAGATTGGAGCATTGGTACTAAGCAATTGTACAGTAGTTGATTAAAGATACTTAATACAACTGTAAGTATGTAATGCGGAACTGAAAGGAATTGATCTTGAATGCCAGATACTCCTACTACAACGCAACAAGTAGCATATATTCCTATGATATTTCCAGATGCGGATTTTTCACGGAGCGAAGTTAGTTCGTTGCCGCTGATTCAGAGTATAGATAGAAGTGTCAAAGAATTTAAACAGAAGCTATACGAACATGAGCAAGGTAGTAAACATGAAATTAGCTCTCTCAATAAAGAGATTGCGAATCTGAGGAATGATTTTGCTGAAGTTCGTTCTGATGTGAATGGATTAAAGCAAGACGTAGCAGAAGTCAAAGGCGAAATCAAAACATTAAATGCTCGTATAGACGGTGTTGACAAGAGACTTGATAGCATGGACAAACGACTTGATGATATGACAAAGACACAAAATGGCTGGTTCATGGTGTTAGGTTTTCTTGTTACGGCTGTGCCTATAGCTCTTGCGGTAATTCAACATTTCGTAGGACGCTAATTTTACCCGTGTTGGCGTGTTGGAATGAATAAAAACGGCCTCCCAGAGAAGGAGACCGCAATCAAGCGAAAACGCAGTACACAAAAAGGAGTATTTGTGTACTAACTTTGAGGGCTACACTGCCTCACGGCTTCGAGTAGTGCCTCAGTGAGGATTTTACCATCAAAGCCGAACGTCTTGTACCCCGTATCAAGCACTGAGTAATAATGCTCGCTAGGTAGGGGGTTAATGCTCCGAGAGTCGGTCGCCTTCCTCGTCATGATGTAGACCATAGCGGTAATATCGCCCAAATTCTGACCGTCAAGCGATGTAACCGCGATTTTCATGTTTCTCTTGACGTAAAAGCGTGGGTAGCCCTCGTACCTATCGAGGTTTTTTTCGTCCTGCGGTGAAATTTTCCAGACCAGCACAGGCACGTAATACCCCTTGCACTTCTTGATAGTTGCAAACTGCCGGAATAACAGCCGCCAATCCTTGAGCAACCCCGTACCGACAATCACAGCATCAGGCGTTCGCACTTTCATCTGCTCTATCGATAAGTTACTACCATACGCGATATAGTATTTACCTGCCATTTTTTGCCGTACCCTTTCCCTTGCCGAAGCCGTAATCATAACCCTCAATGTAGGAGTCCTCCGTGAGTTTTTCCCCGCAGACTTCCTGCCCGTCATCTATAACATGCATCTCCGCGCCCTCGAAATCGTCCATGTCGAGAATAATTTCGGTGTTGTTCCAAGCATCCCATGCCCGCTGGTGGGCTTCACTCTCATTGTTGGCCTCAACGGAGACCACCTTGCGGTAGATCTCCGTTACAGCGACTCTGTACTTTTTCATTAGTGCCTCCAAGCGCAATTTCCGCTGACATTGCGCAAAAGCAAAGTTCTTGCGGTCTTGAACTCCTCACCGATGAAACCCAGTCTCAGCATCCAGCACCTGAACGCATACTTTTCGTTTTCCGTCTGCTGAGGCTTGTTGCTGGCATGTTTCAAGTCTTTCGCAAGCTGGCTCATGGCGAGGCAAAGCTGAATATAGGCCTTGAGCTGTCCGCAATGAATTCCGCCATTTTTGCCGTCATGAGGCTCATCGAACTGGAACAGCCTGAATTCTATTGTACCCTTTGTGAATGTCGCGTGGAGGTTCAGCATGTGGTAACGGCTGTCGTTGTAGTGTTCGCTCCTGCGGTAATTGGCGTGATTGCCCTGATACCAGATGTCCGCAAGCTGGCTCATTGTGCGGGGCTTTGCGGCGTTGAGGCTGTTCAGAAAATCGGGGTCTACTGTCCGGCAATAGCTTTCTGCCCTGCTCTGCGCGATTTTAATAGCGCGTCCAATCTGCTCCTCGTGCGCGGCCATTATATTCGCAAGGTTTGTCAGTGTCTGCGCGTTGTGGTCTCCGGCTTCGCTCTTCACACCTACGTGAATGTGAACCCCGCAGCCCCTTGATGCACTGCTCTGCGCTCCTGCTTTGCGTAATGCCCTCAGCAATCCCTGCAGTGTCTCGATGTCCTCGTAGTTGAGGATCGGTGTAACTAGTTCACACTTTTCGTCATCGTTGCCGTGAATGCTGACATCGCGCTGGAATTTCCATTCCCTGCCCTGCGCGTCCCATGCTGACCACGTTGAGTAGCCGTTGCGGTTTCCTGTGAACTCGTAGCGTCCTGTCGTGAAGAAATTTGCGGCTGTCCTTGCGGCGGTCTGGCGGGTGATATCGTTCATTTCTACTTCTACACCGATTGTCTGCTTCTTCATGTTCGCTATCTGTAACGCTGTCTTGTCTGTCATTTTTACTTGCTCCTTCTTGATGATTACTGCGTTTCCGCTTCCTTGATGAACGTATATTAACTCTAATCACATAAAAAGCAAGTATTTTTTATTCTTTTTACAGCGAATAATCATAAAAAAGAGGGGAGAAATTCCCCCGCTGTCTTTATCCTGAATTAGTGCGATTTCCTGTATCATGTATCAAATACTGCTTCGCTATTCCATTCATCTGCCATTGTTGCGTTTCCTTCCTGATGGTTGCTGCGTTTCCAATCGATGAGCGTAGTATAACTCTAAAAAAGTATTATATAAGTATTATTTTAACCTTTTATATATATAAATAGAACTGTTCAAACAGGCAGCCCAGTATCACAGTTATCAGTACATCAGAAGCAAAAAAGCCCTTGACGGGCTATTCTCTGTCATCGTAGGTTTGCTCAAGCCAAAGAATGAACACGTCCTTGTCAGGGAAAACCATTGACCCGTTCAGATCAAGGCTTTCATCTACCACGATTACTGCCTCGCTGCCGCTTAACAGGGCACGCCAGCCGCCCTTCCATCCCGCTTGTGCGCACAGAGTGTCTGCTGCCGCCACGCGGTCAAAACCGAAGTAGTCCCATGATGCCTTTGCTTTCTCGCTTACTTCTCCCAAGTTTGTCAGTGTTAATACCTTTCCGTTGAACTGCATATTTTATCCCTCCGTAATTTTTGTTCTCATTCTTGATGGTTACTGCGTTTTTGTTGATGTACGTAGTATAACTCTAAACACATATAATGCAAGTATTTTTTAATCTTTTTACGGTAAATAATAATAAAAAAGAGGGGAAAAATCCCCCCACCTGAATTGCTGACTATATAACTTTCATGAGGAATGCCGGAGCTTCATCAGCCTCACAGCAACGCTTTTTTATGCTGATCATGCCTTGAATGACTATTCCGACATTGGAGAATGCCGCAAGGATTTCTATTATGTTCATCTGATTAACCGAAATTGTGAACTCCTTGATGTCTGCCCCGCGCAACGTTTCCGCTATCGGTTCAACGTCTTTGTCCCAGATTACATCGCCGAAATCCAGCATTGCCCTGTTGTCCCCTTTGCTGTTGCAGTAGGCGTTGAACATTGTGCGGTTGGCTTCGTCATCGCTGACATTCCAGTACTTTTTCCCGCTGCTGATGAGTCTTTCCACAATGCTCTCGTACTTTTCGATGTATACCGTTTTCGTTTCCATGATTTTTTGTTCTCCTTCCTGATGGTTACTGCGTTTTTTGTTGATGGACATAGTATAACTCTAATAAAATTTAATGCAAGTATATTTTATTCTAAAATAATGATAAAATGTGCGCAACAAAAACAAAGGGGGATAATCGAATGGATATTAAAGATTTGGTGTCAGTCGAGGAAGCCGCAAAGATTTTAGGGTATGAGAAAAGCTCCGTGACGTTATTGTGCCGCAAGGGGAAATTGGACGGCGCGTTCAGGATCGGACATCAGTGGCTGATCCCGCGAGCAACAGTGGAAAATTATGAAAAGGGGCCACAGGGCTTCGCGGCAATATGGCAGCGCAGGCACGAGGCCGAAAAAGTACAGGAAAATGAATTGCTTGACGGTGAAATGACTGGCGATGAATCCATTGAGGAGCTTGAGCGTGAAATCTTGAAGGGAATGAAAATGCTCGCTAGGAAATTCAACCGCCTCGAAAAGTTATTAGCACAGGATAAGAGGCGGGATTAGCCTGTGTACTTGCAAATTACTTCCATGCCCGGAAATAATGCGTATTGCCCCAGCAGTCAGTAGTAATCAGGCGGGCATACTCGTTGGTCTCGCGGTCAAGCTGGAATCGGCTGAAAAGTCGTAATCTGTTCAGATTCGATACTAAGTCAGACCCCGTAACACTGTCTTCTGTAGCGTCTTGAATGGCAATCACACTGCAGTTTTCTCTGTGAAACATGATTGACAGGCTTTCCGGGATACCGTTTGCGTTCATAATTTCTGGATTCTTCATGTTATAACACTCCTCCGTAATCAATCTTTGTATATGTTCACTCTGAAACGGAGTAAAAGCAAGTTATGAAGCAATCTGTTCTTCAGCCTCCTGCTGATTCTTCTTGGTAAATTCCAAGAATCTTCCGCGCAAAAATTTCGGGATTGGCACTCCAAGCTTGTCAGCGTTTTCGATGATGCTTATGCCCTCATTGCCGATATAAAACAGGATAATTGCTACCCTGAAAGCCTGCTTAGAGTCGAGCAGATGAACGTCAATAATATTTGCGACTCCCACGAGCATAAACATGGTTATTTTTCGCGCTATACCTTTGAACGCGATTTTACTTGAAATTTTACCCTCAAGCCCTGCCCTGCAAATACCAGTAACATAATCAATCACAGTACAAGCAATAAGCACCTTAATATAGCCGTCCAGCCCGCCGAAAAACCAGCCCAATATCCCAACAATTCCGGCAATCATAAATTCTGACACTTCATCATTCATGGCATCACTCCTGCAGCTTCGGCCATGTCGTTAGCCCGTCTCAACCAACCGTTAAGAAAAACTTTCTGCTTTGGGTTGCTGGCGACAATTTTCTCGTAGTACCTGACGCGCTGGCGGTAAATTGCACCTGCGAGTATTAGAGGATCGCAAGCCTTGAGAGCGGCAAAAGTTTTCGGACCGAATTTACCGTCAACGATGACTGACTGTCCGCACTCGATAACCGCCCTCTGCAAGATAAACGCGAACCCGCCGTGATTAATGCAACAGTCCAGACAGCACAGGCACACCGGCCATTCAAGATGCTCCCAGCCGTATTTGTCCCAGAAATTTTTGCGATAAATAGCTTTTGCCTCGTCCATTGTTAGTTTGCAAATATCATTGTGTGTAACGACTCCTGCCTTATGGGCAGCCTTCAAAGTTGCCCAAGTTATGCCGTAAGCAGTAGCCCCGCCCGTGTCATTCTTAGCCGCGCCCTTGATTACTGGTCTTCCGTTGACGATGGTGAAATTTTGTCCGCCTTCCCACTTCAGAGAAAATGCGATAGAGCGTTCAAACATCTCATTTTCGTTCACGTAAAACGCCTCCTTAAAAATACAAAAGCGGGGAAGCCTTAAAGCCTCCCCGTATCTACTTTCTATCATTTCGTTGATGTCAACGAAATGGTAGATTTACTCTCCGAGCAAACCTTTTCCCGTGATTGCCTTGAACTCGTCTGCTGTGATTACGTTCTTAGCAACTGCCTCACGAACCCTCTGTTCACTCCATACGCCGGCTTCGTAGTATTTCTTGATTTTTTCGTACATGATTGCTCCTCCTTACAGCTGAATGCCTGTCATCATGGCGATGTAGTCGATGTCCCCGCGATTCTGCATTCTCTCCAGTTCGTCAGCGGGAATGTCCCTCAGCACAAAGTAGTACCCATCAGCCATGCCGTGAGTCGCCTGCGTGTAATGCGCTACCTGCACAAGCTCCATGTTGTGATGCTCCCCGATCATTCCTGCACCGTCTGCTTCTGCATCGCCGGTAATTGTTACCTTCGACAACTTGCCCGCAAATGTCGCGGGGGTTACTTCTGTCTTGCTATAGAAATTGTTGCCGTTCATTTCCAGTCCGTTGAGCTGTGTTCCATCAGCCAGCGTAACCGTGAATGTCCCTTTTGCCATTTTGGTTTCCTCCTAAATAGTGTGATATATAGCTGGGTCATGTTGTAGATTTGACGATGCGACATACGTTTATAGTTGCCGCCAAGCCAGCTTTTGAATATGTTTTCTACCTCGTCTAATGTAATTCTGCCTGCGTCAAGCAAACGCTTGTAGGCCTTCAGCTTCCTGCGTTCGCGGGTTATGCTCTTTGGGTTTATCTTGCGGATCACACGCCCTGTTTCCGTCAGACTGTATCCATTCTGTAAATGACGATAAAAGCTGGAAAGTTTTACAATTCTAGTCTTGCGCTCATTAATTATTATCCCGTAGTTTTTTGCTATGGCTCTGAAGCCGTCAAGCATATCCAGCAGTTCTTCTCGTGCCTGTGCAATCGCTTTAAAATCGTCAGTATAACGGCTGTAGTACCTATTACCACAAACTATTTTCGCGTAATTGTCCAGCCGATACGGAAAAATAATGCCGATATTCTGTGAAGTTTGATTGCCGATGTCAACGCCCTTATTAAGAAATTTCTCACCTGTGAGCAACGTTTCATCAACGCCGTAATTCATCATTGCATCAACTTTGTTAGTGTACATGGCACGAATTTCATCATCAGAAAACCTGCTGACATCAACGCGAAAAGTATCAAAAATCCATGACAGAATACTCCAGGCCATTTGCAAATCATTACGGTCAAATCCAGAACGCCGCAAGAAATGCGCCAAAACTTTGCCACAGATGTCGTGTCTGATATTAGCATAATATCCGGAAAAATCTCCAAGAAGTATATAGCCCTCGTTAGTCCCATATCTCTTGAAATAGTCCCGTAAGTGCTTTTCAAAACGCATCCGGTGAAAGCTCACTCCTTTACCTTTCTGAGACGCTCCATTGTCGTGTATCAGAAAACGTTTCAGAGCCGGTGTCAGTATTTCATCGCAAATTATGTGATTGACCACCTTGTCAACCATTTTGTTATTTGTAACGAAACGAGTTTTGCCACGCTCTTTAAGGACAAATTTATTCCCTTTTTCGGGCTTGTAGCTTCCATCGCGCAACGCCTCTTGCAACATTGCTGTGTAAAGAAGGTGATTAACTTGATACAGCTGTGTAACATATCTGTTTCTATCACCGCTTTTTATGGTTAGTCGCATAGCCTCATAGATTACATTAGCATCGCAGAAAATCATATGAAAAAAACCCCCTTTGCCTCCAAAAGGGAAAGTCTAAACCACCTGCGCCGTATAGCAAAGAGGCCGGACGCGAAAGTCCCAGTCGTAACTGTACTAAGATGATTGGCATTTATCCGCCTTGTGAGCGGAAAGGATACCCCTTCCTTCCCTTAACCTGTACGCGGGAACTTAGCCCAAAATATACAGGAAGTGAATCCGGGCGAACGCCGTTGACATTGGATGCGTTATTGTAGTTAGCATTACCATTGTTGTTCACATTAGCGAAATACGCCGACGAAACGACTACAAGGGATACCCTAAATCTTTAGATTTACGCTTTTTGTGGATTGTCTTTCAAATCTTTCAAAAAGCGGTTATCTGCCTGTCTTACTCCCTTTATCTTTTTGAATAACGTCTCAATTTCCAACACAAGTGCCGTGAACTTGTTTTTGTCCGCGTATACGGCCTCCGCTATGTACTGCAATTCGTCTTGGAGTACGTTACAGCTTGCCATTGCTTTGTCCATATACACCCTGCGCTCTGTGTATTCGGCCATGTAGGTCGGCCAGATTGTGTTTGCTGTCCGCAAATTTCCAGTCAGTTCCGCACCCTTCGCCGCTACTGTCCGACATTCCTCTTTGATTAGCCATTGATTGAAACGTTCTTCTCTTAGAGCTTCCTTTGCTTTCTGGGTTTCTTCATCGGTCTTTGCTTTTGTCAAAAGTTCTTCAAGGGCTTCGATGCGCTTTTGGGATTGCAACGCCAAAACCTTCAGCACCGCTGTGATTTTCTTCCTCACTATAAGCGCGTCCCGTAAAGCCTCGAAACTCTCATTTTTCTTTGACAATTTTTGACCTCCGCAAAAATCAAAATCCAGCGACCACCGACAAGCGGTGGAACAATCGAAAAGCTAACATATAAATAGAGTTACGTAACGAGTAAATCCTCCTGACATGAAGTCAGTCGGATTACTGATTTTAGTAGATAAGGGCAGCCGGGCGAACGCCGGAGACACCGGATGCGCCATAGTAGTAAGCACCACCACGGTTGGCCACATCAGCGAAAAACGCCGACGAAACGACATCTCTTAGCCACCACCATGTTCGGCTGCTAACAATCAAATCCGGCCTGTGTCGGAACAACGCAAGCTGCGATTTGCTCTCTGTGTACCTGTAAGAGATTGTCGTTCCATCATTCGCGGGCGCAAAAATATAACTCCCGTACACCATCGGCTCATTCAGCAAGTCTGCCACGCTGTCGCACCACGCTCCCGCACTTGGCTTACCGTCCGTTACTGCTGTCGTCAACAATATTCGGTGCTTCAGTACGTGATTCTCTCCGAAACATGCCTTGAAGATCGCTTCCGCTCTCCTCAAATACTTCGTTCGCATTTTACTCCCTACATAGCCGCCTTCTGTCGTGTTGGTAGCGTTCATCGGCGCATTAAACATAGGCGCATCTGGCACTACTACTGCATGATGTGCGGTAAGGTCTGTGTCCCCGCATCTCAGATAGTAATCCAAATCAGCAACCCTTATCGTTCCGCTGTACGTACTCGACTTTTCCTCGTCATTCTCGTCAATGTACGTGTAGGGGATATTGCTGAATACCCAGCAGTCGCCGGGATATACATCTGCATACACTCCGCCATATGTCCCTCCGAATGTTCCCGCTCGGATTGCCGCGCTCTGTGCGTCCGAGAATACTCCAAGATTTCGGCACGGGCAAAGTGCGTTGTGCGCTCCAGCGTTATGCACCAATAACGGTGTCACCAAGTTCTTCAACGGCGTGTAGTCCCCTGATCCTTTCAGAGATTCTAACCACTGCGCCTGTGTACCTGTGTATCCGTTCTCTACTGCCAACTCATATGCTGATTTTCCAGTTATCGTCTGCATATCAAGGTCATAACGCGCTTCCCAGTTCCCCATCGCCTTCGCAAGCCGCGCTGATAAGTCCGCTGGTAATGTTGACTGGTGGTTACGGTCGATTGAGTACGCCTGATTGCTCGCTGTCTGTCCTACATACGGCTTCACTAACTGGATTTCTGTATCGCTCACTACTCGGTCGATTTCAAGTGCGTAATCTCCCCTCGCGTCAAGCCTTAATGTCGCTCCAGCGTTAATTCCGGCCGTCAGAAACTTCGTCCCATTTCCTGTTACCTTCGTGCTGCCGTTCGTTACTCCTATAAGCCCCTGACGATACCACGCTAAATGCGCTATTTCCGCCATTATTCTTATCCTCCTGTCTGTCTCTCGCGTTTTTCTGAGATTATTGCTAATATTTCAAGCACCGCCTCTGACAGCGTATTCAACTGCCTCTGCAATGAGTCGTCTGTCAAAATTCGGCACTCTTCCTCTCGCTCAAGCCCTTGCCGTCTCTTTTCCGCCTCGTCCGAAATATTCAGCAGCCCCTCCATTCGGGACTCCGTTAATGCTTCGATTTCTCCCTGCAATAACGTCTGCATTTCCGTCAGAGCTTCCATCAGCCGACTTTGGCCGCCGCGTACATTTCCTCCTAAGCTACCCCATACGTTGCCCCATATGTCAGCGCGGGCATCGGCCACTTCCGCTGCATAATCTGCGTCCGCGTCTGTTGAAGCCGTTACCTGTGCGTCAAGTCGGGCTTTCAGCACTGTGATTGTTAGGATTAGTTTTTGCGCTAATTTCTCGATGTGTTTTACGGTGGGCGCAATGTCCTCATATTGCACCAATAGGCCACCTCCTGATATACAACAGACGGGGCTGTTACTCCCCGCCTGCCGCTGTCTTCCTTATTTGCCGTTGCTTACTCCCCGTAGAGGCCCGCAAGCATTTCGTCAAACTCCTCGTCTGTCGCTATCCTTATGCCGCTGTCCACTACCTGACCATGTTCATTAAGTACAGGAATACTGTTCGGCTTGGCCGGAACTGTCAGCGTCATCATGTTCGACAGATCGCCAGCGTGAACATCGAACTTGTACACCGCAGGTGTCGTCAGCTCATACCAGCCTTCCGTTGCGGGGTCTTCATTGCCAGCTGGTGTTACTACGCTGTACCCGCCGTTCTGGTTCACGTAGTACGTCTTCTCCGCGTCCACCGTGCTGTCCGATGAAACGCTGAATACCGCCGTTGTCGTCTCGATTATTACAACGTTCGTGCCGGCTGTGTATTTCTTGCCTGCCCCTTCCACAAAATCCGCTGTCGATGTGAATGCATCCGTAATGTTATAAACTTTGCCCTCATTTGCTTTCACTAGCAACGCGCTGGTCAGGGACGCGAATGGAAGTGAGCCTGCCGCTTTGTACACGCTCGTTATTGTGTTGCTGACTTCCTCTCGCAGATTCGCTATGTCTGTCTGAAGTCTAGCGTGGGCTTTTTCGTACTGCTTGATTAATATTGCGCTGTTTGGATCGTATGCCAAAATAATTACCTCCTGATTTTTGGTGTATTTATGTCAAAACGGCTGTGCACCGCCGTATTAACATCATGGCTTGTTGTAGAGTTCGTCCAGCATTTCATCAAACTCTTCATCTGTCGCTGCCCGGCCAGGAATTACTGTTACTTCGCCGGCTATATCTTTCATTTTCCGGCGCGTCTCATGTTCTCGGACTGCTATCCACATATTTGCTATGGCAAGCTGATTCATCTGCGTTTGAAGTCCATCGTCCTGTTTCGCACGGGTAACTGCCTCCTGCTTGAGAACTTCTCGCTGCTTGGAAAGTGTCTCGCTCAGTGTTAATGTGTTACGCAATATTCCCTGCACCGCTGTGTTTATCTGCTTCTGCAAGGCTATATCTTCGTTGAACCGGCTTTGACGCTCTCCACTTTCGGAGATTTTGCGCCGGACTACCTCATCATGAAGATTTACTGCGTCCTCAAGAATCGCGTGAATTAGCTCGTCTATCTGTAACTGCTGATAGTCGATGACGGCTTTTAGTGTGTCGCTTGCTTCGCGTCTGCGTTCGGCCTCATCGTGAAGATTTAGAGCGTTGTGGATTACAGCTTCGGCGTTCCTGTCAGCTTGTCCCTGCAACCCCGAAAGAGTTTCATACAGGCCGGGCAATGGTATCTCGTAGAGTGTCCCGATCTCCGCACGAAGGTCTTGTAGTGATTGTCCCCTGTCATGTTTCTCCTCAATCAAGCGGGCTAAAAGTTGTCGGCGTTTGCTGGCTTCCTCCTGAATGTTCAGGGTGTTGCGCATGACCGCTTCGGCGTTCGTGTGTGTCTGAGACTGAATGCCTATGTCTTCCTCATAGCGGGATTGTTCCTCACGATGCAGAGCCTTCCTGCCCCGTGAAAGGGTCTCGCTCAGGGTCAGGATATTTTGCAGGATTGAGAGTATTGCCGCGTCAATCTGTCGCTGGTGATATTCGTCAATTTCACTCTGATAACCTGCCTCTTCCTTGAGGGTTT
>CALAUZ010000392.1 GCA_937892105.1 uncultured Fretibacterium sp.
GTAAACGCGATAAACTTCTCGACCCACACCTGATCGCTGTCGCCATTCTTCCAATACGCCTTAAATCTAATTGCCTTCTCCATAACCTGAGACGTTTTGAGTCCCTGGAAGTTGTCCATAACGTTCAAGCTATATTCAGCGAAAATGCGGTCAAGTCTGTATTTGCCATCGAGAATTGTTGCCCGTGAATTTTCTCAGTCCCTGTAGTACTGAGGCTCACCGAAAATTGAGCTTGCACTAATCATCTTCAGAGTCTCAAGCGGACTAACGTTGTATGACACTCCGCCCATGAAGTTAATCACGGAGTCAGGACTGTACATTTCTGATTCCGAGTCGATTACGGGGGCTTCAGTCTCACATATTGTTGTGGCTTCTGTTATTCGGAGTTCCTGAAGAATCTTCCTGTTATGTCGCTTAATGTAACGTGCTTTTTTTCCTGCTTTAGTTGTTCCGCGTCTGTAAGATTTTACGAGGGATTCTTCATCGATTGCAGATTTTTTCCTCATGAGTCTGGCAAGCTCAATGCATTTTCTTCCTTGATATGTCATTACGTTTGCGCCTCCCTGCGTCTTTGCGTGGGATATGATAGCCGTGATTAGGCATGTCCGCAATAAACCTGAAGTTTAATGACAATACGTTATGGGGCTGGTAAAATTTCTCGCGTGTTCAGGGGGAAAGCAATCGGACTTCTGAATACGGCATCGCAGCGGTTTTCATGACTGCATCTAACTCATTTTGATTACATTCACAGGAGCATTACCGACTCGGCACGGTTGTTGTCGAAAAACGTTCCAAGTACGTTATCACTTGGCGGCCTGACGTGTTCAGGAGCGGCGGACACAGAAATGTATACGCCAAACTGTCATGAATGGTATTCGCGGTGCAACGAAAATTCCAGCGTCTGAACCTTGGGGAATTAACCCGGGTTCAGGCGTTTTTTTTGTGCTGTGATTTTGTTGGGGAATCGTGTTGAATGTGTGAGGCAAAAATAAAGAAGGCCACCCCGTAATCAAGGCAGCCCCTCCCAAAACTATGCAGCCGACCAAGTTATCTCCCTGTCCTCGTACACAAGGAGATCCTCAATCTTCACCCCCAAAAGTTGCGACAACGCAAGGAGGTTATCCACAGCTGGGAGGCATTCTCCGCGCTGCCATTTGTATATTGCCTGCGGGTATTCGAAGCCAAAATATTCCTGAAGGTCTCTCACTGTGAGGCCGGACTCTTTGCGGAGCGTCTCAATCTTGCGCCCTGTTTCACGCACATCAATAATCGGGAAAGTCGATTTGAGAGTCATTAATTGATCCTCCGTGATTATTCTTACTATGTGGTTATAGTTTTGTGGGATTAACAACTGATTTGCGCGATTAAGATTTTCAACAGGGCATGAATTTTATCATGAGGGGGGAATCTCTGCAACAGCTTGATGATTTGAGGGTGTGTTTATAATGACATGCGGAGGAATATATTTGAGGGAGGGACGCGAATTTAATTTTGCACAATATAAAACAAGGACAAAAATCTATGCTATAATCTTACTTGTCAGAGTAGAAAAAGCACATGACTTTTGGTGTGTGCCAACAGTCTTATTTTGTCCTGTATTCATTATAGCACAGTACAGCATAAGATGATTGATAGTTGTGTGCTTGTAATTTTTCAAACATGGCTTCACAAAGGGAAGGAGGCGATTCTCATGGCGTACAGCAAACCTAAGACAGTAGCCAAGAGCGCAGAGAAGTCATCGTTTGTGGCAGGCTGCCCGGAAAAAGGTACGGGTGGAGGTGCGTGCAAGCGGTGTGAAAGAACAAAATAGTATTCAGTCAGTCCCGAAGTGAGTTTATCCTCCGGGAAATTTTTTTATTCGGAGGAGGAATAATCATTGCTAGTTTGTCTCGCTAATGACTCTTTTGTTCGTTCATTCGGGGATATTGGCTACATAACTAATCAGCTCACAAGGCAGGACAGAATTTATGACACCAGCGGGAAAATATTTCTTCAGCAACTCACACGCAAGCCCAAATCTACAGACGAAATCATTGACTCGCTCATGAAGATTTACGCAGGAGTCAGCCGCGAAGAATTAGCCGGAGATTTCGCAGAGTTCGTGAATGACCTTGAGACTGACGGCTTCATTGTCTCAGGAATTACGGAGGACGAAATAGCCGCGAAAATGCCCCGCTTCAGTTATGGCCAGCCCGACATAAAAACCACACCTCGCACAGATTTTGACCCATCAATTGATGCGATGGCCACGACAGAATTTCTTGCGCAACGCTTCAGGAATGATCCTCATCTTTTTTCGTTCCAGTTTGAACTCACAAGCAGGTGCAACGAACGCTGCCGACATTGCTATTTGCCCGGCTCAAGAGATTTTCACGACATGGAAACGGATTTAGTGTTCAGCATATTAGACCAGCTCGCCGAAATGGGTACGCTTAAAGTTACGTTTTCCGGCGGTGAATGCCTCCTGCACCCGGACTTTATCCCAATTCTGAAACATGCGCGGGAAAATGACTTCTCCATATCAATACTAAGCAACTTAACGCTTCTCACTGACGAAATAATTTCAGCCCTCAAAGACGCAAATATAGACCTCCTTCAAGCCTCAGTCTACAGCATGAAGCCGCAAGAGCATGACTATATAACGCAATTTCCTGGCTCACACGCAAAAACGATTCACAGCCTCGAACGACTCATAGCCGCAAATGTTCCCGTTCAAATAAGTTGCCCGACAATGAGAAAAACTTACGAGTCGTACAAAGCTGTGCTTG
Source organism: uncultured Fretibacterium sp. (assembly GCA_937892105.1). The sequence goes on from CALAUZ010000392.1 coordinate 2,769, forward strand.
AATGGGCGTATTCACACGGGATTAAAGGCTACACGGACTATATCATGATGGCGAGGACGGACAAATCAACCGACAATCTTGCGAACAGACTCACGCTTGATGAGACCGAGTCGCTTCTGAGGGACATAATCAATTACGACATAGAGTACAGGACTATTCTTGATGCGAATCCTGAACCTGTTACGCTGAATCCTGATGAGCATATTTGCGGGGCGGGCGTTGATTCGATGTGTGTTGCCGCGAATGGTGAGTTTTATCCGTGTGCAGGGTTTCAGGGTTGGCCTTTGGGGAATGCTCATGATTTTACGGTTGCTGAGGTGTGGAATGATTCTGAGGCTCTGAAAACGTTGCGGGCTGTGGCATGGAAGGATTTTCCCAAATGCATGAAGTGTGAGGCTAAACCGTATTGCGCTATGTGTATGGTGAGGAATCTCAATGAGACGGGATCAATCTTTGAGGTGAGCAAACATTTCTGTGATGTCGCATTCATCAATAAGAGGCTTGTTGAGGATTACAGGAAGGCAGGCGCATAATCATGTTTGATTTTCACGTTCACACAGGACACTTCAAGGACGGGTTATATTTTTCCCCCGAAGAAGTCGCACAAGGCATGAAGGCACTAAACGTTGAGCGTTACTATTTCTCGTCAACTTCAACTGGCAGCGTCCCGTTCGTTGAAGTCAGGCGCGAAATCGAGGAGTTATTCTCACTCAGTGAGGGGAGGGCTATACCGTTCCTCTGGGTGTCTCCTGAGATGCTTAAACATTCGCCGGACTTGAGCGCGTATTTCTTCCGTGAGTTCGCGGGGATAAAGATTCATGGCTATCATCAAGATTGGAACCCTGCCGGTAAAGAGCTTCGTCGCGTCTTCGAGATTGCGCGGGATAAGAACGTTCCTGTGATGTTCCACACGGGAGGAAGGGAAGCCAGTAATGCCGGTGCATACATGAACATCTGCCGTGAATTCCACGATGTCAGAATAATCCTCGCACATGGCCGTCCTGTTGATGAATGCGTTGCAGTCATGAAGGAATGCCCGAATGTTTGGGCTGATACCGCGTTCATGTCCGTAAAGAGTATTCTTAGGCTCAAGGAGGAAGGATTGATTTCGCGAGTGCTTTGGGGGAGTGATTTTCCTGTTATGAGGTATTTCTACGATATTCCGGCGGAACAGTATTACCGTCAGAACATCGAGGAAGTCAGGGAGGCAATAGGCAATGAGGATTTCAGGAGGATAACTCAGGAGAACTTCGACAGCATAATGAAATTGGCATGAAAGGAGATAAAAGGTTAGAATTACGTCCATAAAAGACGTAAGGAGGATTTTGCAGTGAAGTATGATTTTGAGACTGTGCATAAACGTTTCGGCACGGGGTCATTCAAGTGGAACGAGCTGACAATGCATGGCGTTAAGGAAGACGAGGACATTATACCGTTCTCTGTCGCGGATATGGAATTCGTTACCCCGCCTGAAATTGTCGAGGCATTGAAACATGAGCTTGACACTTCAATCATGGGATATGCCAATGCAACCCCTGAATACCTCGATACAGTATGCTTATGGCTGAAGACACGCCACAACTGGAACGCTAAACCTGAATGGATAATGCCCGCACATGGAATAGTTGACGCATTCTTTCAGGCTGTGAGAACGTATACGCGTGAGGGGGACAAGGTTATTCTGATGACACCTGTGTATTACCCGATGTACGGAGCTGTCAGCATGAATGGGAGAGTTATTGCCGGCAATCCGCTCGTGAAAGCAGGTTCGCGCTACGAGATTGATTTTGACGGTATGGAACGCCTGGCCTCAGACCCAAAAACAAAAATGTTAATCCTTTGCAGCCCTCATAATCCCTGCGGAAGGGTCTGGACGCGTAATGAGCTTGAACGCATAGGGGATATCTGCCTGAAACATGAAGTTCTCGTTGTGTCGGACGAGATACATTTTGACCTTATTATGCCGGGACATTCTCATACTGTATACGCGTCAATAAGTGATGAGTTTGCAGACAACTGCCTAGTTCTGACAGCACCCAGCAAGACATTCAATATTGCCGGACTACAGACATCAAACATCTTCATTCCCAATCCGGAACTGCGGAAGAAGTATCTCGATGCCCTAATGCTCTCCAATCCTCACCCAAAGTGCAACATTCTCGGCTACAGAGCATGTGAGGCGGCGTATAAGCATTGTGGAGGCTGGCTTGATGAGTGTCTAACTGTAATCGACACGAACAGGAAGACAGTAATGGACTTCATGGCCAGAGAATTTCCGCAGGTTAAAGTGTATGGCCTTGAGGGTACATATCTTCTGTGGCTGGACTGGAATGGTTTTGGGCTGGATTACAGGGAGATTGAGCGCATTAACCATGAAGAAGCGAGACTGTTCTTCGATGAGGGATATATGTTTGGGAAGCAGGGAGAGGGTTTCGAGAGATGGAATATTGCCTGCCCGACGAGATATATTCATGAGGCACTCGATAGAATGAAGGAGACTTATAGCAGGTACGTGAAGTAAAAGATGATTACCTACCGCTCCGCCTGTGTTTTGGTGTGCTAATATATGTACGTGAAATTTTCTGCAACGTAAGGAGAGAAAAAATATTGCATTTGCTCATGAGTATTGTTGCTTTCATTATCGTGATTGCAGTATGCGTTATAGTACATGAATATGGCCACTATATTACGGCGAAAATTCTGGGAGTTCAGGTTCACGAATTTGCGTTCGGAATGGGATCGGCAGTCCTTCAGCACAGGGGAAAGAATAACATGTTATGGTCATGGAGGTTATTTCCTGTTGGAGGCTTCTGCCGTCTTGCAGGAATGAACGAGGAGGACGATGGCGAAACCGTCATACCAGGACGCGGTTTCAACGAGCAGCCAGCTTGGAAGCGATTTTTCATTCTCCTCAACGGTTCAGCATTCAACATTCTTCTTGCTGTCCTTCTGATGGCAATATATCTCTGGGGTCATGGCGTTCTTGACATGGAACATACCCGCATAGGCGGGATAATGCCCGGTTTCCCGTCAGAACAGGCAGGTATTCAGGCTGGGGACGAAATCCTGAAAGTAAACGGCGTTAGTGTCTCAAAATGGCGCGAAATGTCCGAGAAGATACGCGTTGAGGCAGCAAAGAATGAGGCGGTAACCCTTGAAGCAAGGCGCGGTGATGAAACATTAACACTCACCGTGAACGTTCCAAATAATGAAGAATACGGTCGGCCAATGCTTGGAATTTCCCCATCATACATGCGCTACGGGATTTATGACGCGTTCAGGAACTCGGCCAGTTACACCTACAGAATGACGGTCATGATGTTACGCGGGCTTGCCGAACTCATTATGGGATATCAGGAGGCTGACGTTACGGGGCCGGTAGGTATCGCGTCAATGTCGGGACAGGCTCTGAGATCCGGATTGTGGGGGTTCATAACTTTCATTGCAGTAATAGCTTTGAATTTGGGAATACTTAACCTTTTCCCAATACCTGCACTTGACGGCGGCAGAATACTTTTCGTCCTGCTTGAAATGATACTTCGCAGGAGGCTTCCAGATAAAGTCGAGAACTGGATACACACGGCAGGTTTCGTAGTATTAATCTCACTCATGGTACTAATTACCTGCAAGGACGTTTACAACCTGTTCATTACGCATTAGGAGGCATGGCATGAACAGTAAACGGCAAGTCAACATAGGCGGTCTCACGATAGGCGGTAATGCTCCTGTAAGGGTTGAGAGTATGCTCAAAGTATCTCTGGACAAACGCGGGGAATGTATTGCTCAGTGTGAGAGGCTGATTAACGCTGGCTGTGAGATGGCGAGGGCTGCACTTCCTGACGCTAAATTTGCACCTGACATTAAGGCACTCGTTGAGGGGACAAAGCTGGCAATAATGGCTGACATACATTTTGACCCTGCACTTGCCATTCTTGCGATTGAGGCAGGCTGCAAGGCAATACGCATCAATCCCGGGAACATGCCCCTTCAACGCCTCGATGACGTAATATCATGCGCCAAGTCTCACGGTACAGTAATCCGCATAGGCGCGAACGGCGGGAGCATATCGCAGTCCCAGCTTGAACAGGCAGGAGGCAAAAGAGCAGAGGCACTTTTCATTGCTGTGCGTGAACAGGCTGAATTATTATTGTCGCGTAACTTCACGGATATCATTCTGTCTGCGAAATCATCAAGTGTTCCAGAATGTGTGAAAGCAAACGAGCTTATTGCTGAGGCATACCCCGAATTTCCCATGCACATAGGCCTTACTGAGGCAGGGCCTGGAGATAGCGGCATAGTAAAGGGGACATCTTGTATTTCTGCACTCCTCATGCGAGGAATAGGCGACACTCTGAGGGTATCATTGACTGACGAACCTGAACGCGAGGTGCGTGTAGGCTACGAGATACTGAAGGCCCTAGAGCTTAGGACGAAAGGGGTAAACCTGATTTCGTGTCCAACATGCGGAAGAAGGCGTGCTGATGTAATGCGTCTGGTGAAGATAGTTGAGCCGTTGCTGGAAAATCTTCCTGATGGTGTGAGCGTTGCGGTAATGGGTTGCGAGGTCAATGGGCCGAAGGAGGCCAGACATGCGCAGTTCGGGATTGCTGGAACGCCAATAGGAGCGGTGTTATTCCGTGAGGGAAAATCAGTCGGGGAATACTCTTTCAGTGAGCTTGAAGGGGTATTGCCTGACTTCCTGAAAATGTAGAACCTTTGAGACCTCCTCGAAAATTGGGGGAGGTCTTCTTCTATTCTATGTCCTTTATGATCCTGCAAGGATTACCCGCCGCCAACACACCCGCAGGAATATCCCTCGTTACCACACTTCCAGCACCAATCACGCAGCCATCACCAATCGTTACCCCTCCCGTAACCGTAACATTCGAGGCAATCCAGCAGTTATTCCCAATCGTTATAGGCTTCCCGTACTCAAGCTGTATAACGTTCCCGTCATCATCAGTCCTTGCGTTTCGTTCCTGCCATCTCAGAGGGTGCATTGGCGTTAGAAGTGATACGTTTGTTCCAAGCATTACATTGTCCCCAATTCTCACAGGACATACATCAAGTATCGTTGTCCCGAAGTTGGCGTAAAAGTTCTTCCCGATGTGAATGTTTATTCCATAGTCGAAGAATATATGTCCCTGAAAGTATGCCTCACGATCCGAATACGGCAGAAGTTCATGAAGTATCTTATACTTTTCCTCTTCATCAGTGTCGAAAAGCTGGTTATACATCATACATAGCTTGTGCGCTTTCGCCCTCAGCATGTATAGTTCATCATCAGCAGGGTTGTATAACTCCCCGTTAGTCATCTTCTGTCGCTCGTTCATGAAATGCATCAATCACCTTTTTCGTAAACTGTTATAATTCTACACGATAAAGTTTCCATTCACAAAATTATTTCAGGAAGGAGAAAATTTTTACAATGGTTCAGGGTTCTATGTTAGTGGTAATCCTCATCGTTGCCATAATATTAATGGTACTCCTCATCTCAAAGATGAAGTTCCATCCGTTTGTGGCATTGTTCGCTGTTGCACTCGCAATGGGTCTGGCTGTCGGTATGTCTCCGGCAAAAGTCCTCGACACTATCCTAAACGGTTTCGGAGGTACTTGCAGGGGGATAGGCATAGTCATTCTTCTGGGGACTATAATCGGCGCAATGCTGGAAAAGTCAGGGGCAGCTTTCACAATGGCTGACTCGGTTCTGAAGGTTGTAGGTGAGAAACGTCCCGCACTCGCAATGAGCTTGATCGGCTGGGTTGTCTCAATACCCGTATTCTGCGACTCAGGCTTCGTAATCCTATCGTCCCTCAATAAGTCTTTGGCCAGAAGAAGCGGTGTACGTCTCTCCGTCATGGCCATAGCGTTATCAACAGGACTTTACGCAACACATACCCTCGTTCCCCCAACACCCGGCCCAATAGCGGCGGCAAACGAACTCGGTGCTGATTTGGGAATGGTCATAATGTGGGGTATCGCTGTATCCATCGTATCAGTCCTCGCAGGCTACATCTATGCTCTCATTGCGGGGCCAAAACTTCCCGTTCCCTTCGACTCAAATCTTGAGGAAGGCGGCTCATATGAGGAACTCAAAGCGAAATACGGCACACTTCCTTCTGCCTTCAAATCGTTCGCTCCCATAATTGTACCGTTAATCTTAATCGCGTTCAGCTCGTTCATCAGCTACCCTTCAACACTCGCTAAAATCGGCGGCAAAGAAACTACCCTCTATGTAGTCTCCACTTTCTTGGGTAATCCGGTTATAGCGTTGTCGATTGGAGTTATACTCTGCTTCTTCCTCGCACCCTTCACTGAAGAAGTAACAAACGGCTGGATTGGCGCGGGCGTAAAGGACGGAGCTAACATCATCATGATTACAGCGGCAGGCGGCGGACTTGGTGCGGTTATTGCGGCTTCAGGTGTCGGCAACTACATCGGCGAGGCTCTGTCGTCCTACAACTTCGGGATATTCCTTCCCTTCATAATTGCGGCGGCACTCAAGACGGCTCAGGGTTCTTCAACCGTAGCAATCGTTACGACAGCACAGATTATTGCTCCAATGCTGGCATCATTAGGGCTTGGCTCGCCTATGGGCGGTGTACTTGCAGTTCTTGCGATAGGCAGCGGTGCTATGGTCGTATCGCACGCTAATGACTCGTACTTCTGGGTTGTAACTCAGTTCAGCGATATGGATCTCAATACGGCGTATAAGGCTCAGACGGTTGCAACGTTAATTCAGGGTATTGCGGCAGTTCTGGCAATCTATGGAATTTCACTGTACATGCTTTAAGTTCTGACTGAATAAACGCCATTAAGTATAGAGGGAACGGGCTTTGATAGTCTGTTCCCTTTGTTTTTTGTGCTAATATAGGCAAAAAGGGAGCTGATAAAATCCATGACTAATATACCAAAAAATATTTTTCGCGAATATGACATAAGAGGCAATGCTGACCATGAACTCACCGATGAAACAGTAAAAGCAATCGGAAAGGCTTACGCTTCATGGCTAATACGCGCAGGGGCAACTTCCGGCGTAACCATAGGAGGCGACGCAAGGCTCTCAACTCCCCGCATAAAGTCGGCCATGACTGAAGGAATATTATCGGCAGGGCTGGACGTTATTGATGTGGGACTGGTTACTACACCCATGCTTTACTGGAGCTTGATACGCTTTAACTTCGACGGCGGTGTAATGATTACTGGCTCACATAATCCCCCAGACATGAACGGGATAAAGTTATGCTTTGAACGCGGAACATTATGGGGCAGTGAGGTGATGAACATTCACGCTATTGCTGAGGCTGGGAATTTTGAGCAGGGTCAGGGGAAATTATCTCACGCAAATATTAATGATGAGTACCTGAAAATGTTGGTCTCAAAATTCACTCTGCCATTCTCAAAACGCTTCAAGGTAGTTTGCGATTCTGGAAACGGTGCGGCAGGACTTACAGCTCACAAATTCTTCACTATGCTTGGCTGTGATTGCGTGTCCCTCTACGATGAGCCTGACGGTCATTTCCCAAACCATCACCCTGATCCTCAGAAACGCGAGAACCTTAAAGCACTGATTGAGCGTGTGAAGGCAGAAGAGGCTGATGTAGGCTTTGCATATGACGGGGACGCGGACAGGATTGGAGTTGTAGACGACAAGGGAGAAGTTATATTTGGGGACAGGCTCATGACGCTTTACTGGAAGGAGATACTTGGAACCCACAAAGGGGCGGCAGTGCTTGTTGAGCCGAAATGCAGCATGGTACTTCCTGAGTTGGCGGAGAAATTTGGGGGAAAACCTTTCTTCTGGAAGTCAGGGCATTCCGTCATAAAGGCTAAAATGAGGGAACTTGGAGCGTTATTCGCAGGTGAATATTCGGGACATATGTTCTTCGCTGATGAGTTCTTCGGCCATGATGACGCTTTCTACGCTTCGGGAAGATTACTCCGCATAATGTCCGAAAGAAGGGAAACGTTATCGCGCCTCATGATGTCGATACCCGTCTACCCTTCAACTGAGGAGATACGCATACCCTGCCCCGATGACGTGAAATTCGGGATAACAGAACGCATAATTCAGAAAGCACGCAAGGAACATGAAGTCAGCGATATTGACGGAGTGCGCATACTTTACCCCGACGGCTGGGGATTAATACGAGCCTCAAACACTCAGCCAGTTATGGTCGTCCGTTGTGAGGGGAAAACGCAGGAGGCACTTGAACGCATAATGAATGACATAAAATCGCGGGTTATTGCTGAGGGACTGCCGGATTTCACATGGACATTCTGACATCGGCAACAACACAAGCCCGGCCGCAGTACGGAGTTATCGTTCACCCTGACAGCGGCTTACCCCTTCCTGTTCATGAACATACGGAACTGGAGATAGGTTTCGGGAACGGCGAATATACTGTGCAATATGCGAGGCTTCACCCTGACATATTCTTTTACGGCGTTGAAATCTCACAGGCGTGTGTTCTAAGGTGTGCTAGGCGTGCCGGAGGTCTTAACAATTTACGCCTCATAAACACAGATGCCCGGTTCATGCTTCGGGAACTTTTCCCTGACGGAACATTACAGAGGATATTGATGCAGTTCCCGTGTCCGTGGTCAAAGAATGCTGACGCTCACAAGAGGGTTACGGCGAAGGATTTTGCTGACGGTCTGGCTGCTGTGCTGAAGACTGGCGGTGTATTCGAGATGGTTACGGACGATGAGCCTTACGCGCAGGAGGTCTGGAACATTCTGGGAGTACATGAGGCATTAGAGGCTGAGAATTTCGAGGTCAACCCACAGCGTGAGATTACGACGAAGTATGAGCGGAAATGGCTTTCAGAAGGCAGGAATATTTACCGCGTAACGTTCAGGAAATCGGGAGCGTTCACGGTTTCACGGAGGACGGAGCAGGAAATGCACATAAAGATTGGCCGTAACATAACATCAGGCGACATTGAGACACTGAAGAACACAGAGGGCAAGAAGGATAAGTCATTCTGGAAGTTCGGGCGTTCATTCACTGACGGGAAAATGTATTTACTTGAGACGCTGACGAGTGATGATGAGTTTGAGCAGAAGTTTTACATTCACATAGCTCCCAAAGAAGAAGGCTGGCTTCTGAGGCTTGACAAAACAACTCTGGCATTCCTAACTCCTGCGGTTCGTTCGGCAATGAGTGATGCCGCTGAAAGATTATCACGTTCATGAAGGAAGTACGTCCAACATCAGGGCGAGTTCTGTCGGCACTGTTCAGCATCTTGGGCGGGAAGGTTGAGGGTGCGAAGTTCCTTGACCTTTTCGCCGGGACAGGACGGGTTGGGCTTGAGGCGTTGAAGCGAGGGGCAGAGAGTGTAGTATTCGTGGAGAACGTGAAGGGACGTGCTGAGGACATCAGGAAGCAGGCAGGCAATAGTAATATTCTTGTTCTGTCGCTTGAGGTTAGGAGGGCTGTGTCGTGGCTGCTGAAACGCGGAATGCGATTTGACGTGATATTTGCTGATCCCCCTTACAGTTCGGGCTGGGCTGAAACACTGCCAGCGTTACACGGACTTGACGAACTTTTCGCTGATGATGCAGTGATGGTGGTTGAACATTCGGTGCGTGAACCCATGACCTTGAAGGACAATCCCTATAATCTCGAGGTCATATCGTCGAGGGAATATGGGGAGACGTGTCTTACCTTTCTTGCGACGTGAGTTATTTTACAAGTTTAGCGGTTTCATCATGCCCGGTGTTCTCGATACATCGACAGATTTGAATTTCATCACGTTTGATACAGGTATCTTTCAGGGAAATTTCAAAATATGAGTCTAGTGAAATCCGCTACTCTTTCTTTTACTCCTATAACATATAACATAATACTTGCGCCACAAAGGGGCTTTCATCTCTCCCATATCTGTTTCCTGAATACCTTTGCCGCGTCTATAGGTACAACCTCAACTACTCTCTCGCTTATCCAGCCAATACTTCCCCTCATGTCATCTGCAAGGTAAAACTTAACGCCGCTTCTCGTCAGTCTCTCCCCTAAATATCTTAATACCTGGCCTGCCTTCGTTGTCATTACACTTCCAGAATCAGAATCAGGCTTAACCCTAACTATTGCACTCTCTGGGGTATATAAGGAATATTCCGCTCTCGTCATACTTATACCCTGCACGGAGAAGCGTCCCGTCAATCCTCCCGCCCTTTATCAGCTGCTGAACATAGGCATCATTCTCCTCCCACGATTTCCGCGAAAGATCCCCTTTTGTCGCTATTCCCTGCCACGTCTTCAGCATTCCTTCAAGCTCGCGCCTCGCTGTAACATTCCCGCCTCTCGCTGACTTTATCATGTTCAGGATATTCTTCTCAACTTCCCTCGTAAATCTGCTGTAATTCACAGCGTCAGTATTTATCGCCTCAGCATTCCTCTGCGCAGTCCTTACAGTCGTGAGATTATAGCCCTGAAGTCCTCCATGCATTTCAGATATAAGCCGCCTGAATGCAGAGTTCGGAACAAGCTGGGTACTCCTCTTCTCTATCCACCCAAGCTGCCCTGAATCCCTCATTCTCGCGAAAACCCACGCGTCCCCCTTCTGAGGCTTCCATTCGCCAAGATATATCAGGTAATCTATGCCGGACGTGTTGAACCTCGCAATTCGTACTGACGCTTCCATTAGAGGCAATGAGTACATGCTTACATTACGGCCTGTTATGTGAAGATAGTTTGTCCCCGAACCATAGCTGTAACTTCCTCTCTCAAAAACATAGCCCGGAAAACTTCCTGACTTCTCAAGCCTGCGAATGTAATTCATGATTTGCTCGCTCGAATGGTTCTGCAAGTCCAAGTTCTGATATTGCCCAAGCTCATCATAAAGCCTCTGATTCGCGGCAGAATCTCCCTGTTTTGCCCGCCGGACGAGATTTTGCACGTTCCTTTCGATTTCGTCAGGTGTATCCTCAAGGAAACCTAACGCTGGAACACAGGCCATGACGTACACGGAAATAGTAACCACGACCAACGCCAGTAAATTTTTACGCAACAACATACACACTCTCCTATATGAATATAATTACATACGTCTGAGCTTGTGATGTCAATTTTTTGTGTGTGAATAACTTTTGAGATTTGTGGCGGTCCCAGCGGGATCCGAACCCGCGTCGCAGCCTTGAAAGGGCTGTGTCCTAGGCCTCTGGACGATGGGACCGTGTACTAGTGGTGAATCGCGCGGGACTTGAACCCGCGACACCCGGATTAAAAGTCCGGTGCTCTACCGACTGAGCTAGCGATTCGAAATACTAACGATAAAGCAACGACGGATATTATATTATCATGGCTCAAATTTTGCAAATCGCATGTTATCATTTACCCGAAAGTTTTACACTATCTCATCACACAGGAGGCATTCTCATTCATGTTCAGGAAGGCTGAAAGAAGAAAAGCCAAATTACGTCTCGCCATCACTGGCCCCGCTGGTTCAGGGAAAACTTATGGCGCACTGCTCTTAGCTCAGGGATTAGGCGGAAAGATTGCCTTGATTGACACTGAAAACGGCTCTGGAGACCTTTATGCTGATTTCTGCGATTATGACGTTCAAACCCTCACAGCTCCCTACTCCGTCCAGAAATATCTCGCAGCGATACATGAGGCTGAAGAAGCAGATTATGACGTTCTCATCATTGACAGTTTAAGCCATGCCTGGAGCGGTGAAGGCGGACTGTTGGACGTTCATAACCAGATAACTCAGAGCATGAAGAGCGGTAACAGTTATGTAGCGTGGGGAAAAGTTACCCCATGGCATAACAGGCTCATTGAAACTATGTTGAGTTCCCGCTGCCACATTATCGCAACAATGAGAACTAAGACCGATTACGCAATATCACAGGGCGACAAAGGCAGAATAGAAGTACAGAAAGTAGGTCTCGCACCAGTACAACGGGACGGAATGGATTACGAGTTCACCATAGTTTTCGATCTGAGCATGGAACATACTGTAACGGTCTCGAAGGACAGAACCAGCTTGTTCGACCGCCAGATATTCACGATAAGCCAGGATACAGGCAAAACTTTGCGGAAATGGCTTGAATCCGGTGCAGACGTACCGCCTGACGCTCAGGACATCAGGAACACAATCAACAGGCTTTATCGCGGTTACATGGACTTGTTCGGGCAGGATACAGGGGCTGCACAGGCGGCAATGCAGAGGGTTACGGGAGGACGTGCCTCTAAGGACTGGACTGACGAGGATATGAGAAGCCTTACGGAAGACCTTGCAATAAGAATGCAGAAGAAAGGTGTTATGGACGGTTCAGAAGTCTCAGTCTCAATGTAAACGAAAAGGGCGGGAATAATTACTGTTCCTGCCCCGTAAGTTTCAGGCTAGTATGGATTGCTCTCTGCTTCCTGCCTGTATTGCTTGTATATATCGTCTATTGCCTTCACGGGGTCTCCAGTGCGTGAAGTTATCGCAGGGTCATGGCCGCTCTCACTTCCGCGCTTAACCTTCAGCAATACATAGCAATACTCGGTATCACCTTCAGCGTCCTCATCAGTCAAATCCTTCTGCATGAACTCAAGGTAATAGTCCTCAGATTGTGATGACAGTTTTACGGTTACGGGGTATTTCCTGCTGTCCTCCTCAGAATTTACCTCGACAAGTTCGCCTTTAGCGTCAAACAGCCTCACGGAATACACGTTATCCCCTCCCCAATCGCTGAGGGTTATAGTGTCGTTCTGTGCCGTAATCTCCACTGGGTCATGAGGGTTAAGCAGGCTGTTCTCACGGGTTGGAATGTTGCCGCGCCTTATGGGAAGGGTTGAGCGTATGTGTGTAAGTATGGTGATGTCGGGCAGCGGTGAACCGTCAGTATTTGTGCCGTCATTCGCACTGACATATACAGCATCATTGCCTCCCATGATTTCTGAGGCGTTCTCGATGGCGGCGTAAGGCGGGATACTGTCCGCAAAACATGAACTTGCTGACGCAATAATAATAATGGCGCATAAAACTTTCTTCATAATCGTAATCATTCCTCCTGACTATAATAACTTCCTAGACCATGCACGAACTGCGGCAACAGGGTGGTTTCCAAGTTCCGCCAACCTCTTTCTGTGCTGCGAGGCCGAACGCGGGAAATTCGCTGTCATTGCACCCAGAACAGGCACCAGTATACGCGCGTCATCTGAAGCGAGAAGACTGCGTAATATTCCGGCATTCATGGTTTTTCCGGCTGGCCAGCGTCTCAGAATTACGGCGGCATTCTCAGGCGAAACGTGAAGGAGCATTCCCTCCATGACATCAGCGTCCGAACCTATGAGGCTTATGATTAATCCTGTTGGGAAGTTTGCGGCATTGCTTGCTGTATCCAACGCTATGAGTTTCCTTGTCGTTGCGTCAAATGGAAGTGCGCCGGCAATGTCAGCAGTTGTCGTATCAATCTCGGGCCGCTTTAGTATTTCCGTAAGAGCCTTGCGGAACTCCACCTTGTTCACGAATTGTGCGGAATGTTTTAACGCGGCGTTAATGACTTTTGGCTTTCGGGATTTCATTCGCAGTATTACTTCCCTCAAGTCGGAATCATCGCCCCTTCGGTTGAAGCAGTAATCTTTGAAGTATGCCTCATATTTCGCGAGTATTCCGTCAATCTTCGCGGTATATTCTGCCCTTTCTGCGTCTTCCCTGCGTTTTTCTTCAGCCTTCTGTATTCTCAGCTTCTCATGGGCAGGAATATTCTGCGTTAAAGCCTCTAGTTCTTCAGGCGCAACATTCTTCAGGAATGTGTAAGCTCCCGTAACCTGCTGAAACCTGTAATTGCTCTTCTGCCCCGTAACATCAGGGTGAAGTTCGCGTGCTAACTTTCTGAACGCCGAATGTATATCGTCCATAGTTGCTCCTGCGTCAAGACCAAGAGTGTGAAGGCTGGTTATTATTTCTGCGTTGTCTATGCGGTACGCCCCCTTTCATGAAATTTCACGGATTGCCAAAAGATTATGTGCATGTCATTATTCTAATATATATCTGTCAGGAGGTAAAAATATTTTGACAGCGGCAATCGCATTAGTTTTAGCCTTAGTAGTATCAATAACGATAAATGTTATGCTTGTTTTGCGCAAGAAGGCGGCGCAGAACAGATCGGTGCGCACGACGATATTATCCGGCATTCGGAACGTAAGCGAACTTGCAACAATACGTGAACGCTTCCAGTCAATCGTATCTTTCTCTGACGGTATCAAGATACCCGGTCTTAACATGAATGTTCCTGGAACAACGCGGAAGTTCATGCTGAAGTATTACGGTACGATAGTATGCGGTTGTGATTTGTCGCAGGCAAAAGTGTCGGAGAGGTTTGATGTGAACAGGGTGCGGATTACTCTGCCTCATAGCAAGATACTGGACATATACGCAGATGTTCACAGCTTCGAGGTATACGACCAGAGCGCGGGTATATTCACGAGTGTTAAGCTGGAGGATCAGAACAGGGAAGTGAACGCAGACCTTGAGAAGGTGAGAGTTCATGAGCTGGAGAACGGGATACTTGCACATTCCGATGACAACGTGAGGAAGATACTATGCTCAGTTGTGGCATCGACTGGAATGGAAGCCGAGATAATCTTCACGGATAATGATGTGCCTGAACTTTCCGGGAATGTATCTGCACTTCAGCTTGAGGCGGTAACTGCAGAATAACCGGAAAAAGAAAATCCCCTGTCTAGAAATGGCGGGGGAATAAATCTACCTCCGTATCTCACATAGAGAATTTGCAAGGCTTTCTCTTCAGTTTTACATAGTTTTGTGGACAGGCTCCAATATTAACATTAACGTCAGAAATTTTCGTGCTAATTACGCTATAATACAATCATTCAGTTTTTAACAATCACAATTCATTCTATTGAGGGGAGTGTTTGTATCACGATGAACCTGCCTACATTCTTAGGGGGAGTACATCCTCCTGAAGGCAAAGCTCTCACGGAGAATAAGGCCATCGAAATTTTACGGCCCGAAGATTCACGAGAGGTCATTTATCCGTTATCACAACACATAGGCGCACCCTGTTCACCTGTCGCAGCTAAAGGTGATAGGGTTCTTGTAGGTCAAAAAATTGCAGACACTGAAGCGTTCGTATCAGCTCCAATTTTTTCAGGTGTATCCGGGGTCGTGAAAGAAATTGCACCAAGAATGACGATTGCAGGAAGCGTTGACCCGTGCATAATCATCGAAAGCGACGGAAAAGACATGATCGATCTCCCGGATCTGATCTGCGAGGTTTTCGGCAATCTCATTGGTAACATTCGCAATCATGATATCTTCCGAGGCGTAGGTGACAAAATTATCCTCCATGATGGTTAAGCCACGCCTTGTTTCGGTATCAGCGGCCAGAAAGGCCGTCAGATCTGAATTAACCTTTACTTTGCCTATGGAAAGCACACAGTAGACGGCAGCACCTAAAAAGAGCAGAATAATCACAAACCGCCAGCGTATAATGCCTG
>CALAUZ010000393.1 GCA_937892105.1 uncultured Fretibacterium sp.
CAATCTGCGCCGTTATGTCCTGGAGCTGGTCGGAATTAAGGGCACCGTCCCCTGCCTGGATTATGAGACTGCGTATTGACTGTGCGGCATCAAGTACGTTGTTGAGCGCACTGTCCGCATATCTCAGCATTGTTACTGCATTGGTGGTGTTGGCCTGGTACTTGTCGTTTGCGTTCATGGCTGACTGAAGCGCAAGGGACTGCGATATAGCCGAAGGGTTATCTGATAATTTGTTGTACTTGTTTCCGGTAGCTATCTGTTTCTGCAAATCCTGTAAATTCCTCTGGCTCTGTGATAGCGAATCCAGAAGACTTCCATACATTGTTGCTGTAGTTAAGCGGCTGTACATGTTAATCATTCTCCTCTGTGTAAAAAAATAGCCCTCCCGCTTCCTTCAGGAGGGTGAAAATTCTCAACGGGTCATGTTATATTTATCGGCCCACAAGCCCCATACCGTTAATTATTGTGTTGAGCATCTCGTCCATTGTCGTAATATACCTCGACATTGCCCCGAATGCCCTGTTCAGTATCACCATGTCCATAAGTTCCTCATCGAGATTAACTCCCGAACATGCCTGACGCTGCGAATCTATCTGCGATGAAACCGTAGCTTCTGTCGTGTACATCAGTTTTGCGTGTCCTGCCTCAGTGCCTATCTGTGAGAGCATGGCATCATATATTCCGCCGACAGACATAGTTCCGCCGTTAAGGACTTTCGCGAAATTGAGCGCAACCATTCTTGAAGCATTCGTCCCGTCCCCTGAACCGCCGCTTACTCCTGAGACTGCCAGACCGTCCTCATTCTTCTTGCCCATTGCCGCGCCTATCAGAGAGGGGTCATAGGCCACTCTGTCGGTAACGCTTAATTTCTCGGAAGCTCCTGACTGGTGCCCTAAAGCATTGAAGAACGCAACACCCGTTGTTGTGATGTCCCCTCCAGCTCCATAGCCCGAATACTGGTATGCGTTGACAGTCCTGACGAGGCCGTAAGCCATCTCGTCAAGCTCCGATTTAAGGTTGGGTATCATCTCGTCCCTTGCTTCTTCAAGACCCTTTATGCTTCCGTCCTTGATGTGGTGACGGACTGTGATTGTTGTTGTGCCTGCACTCTTGAGGTTCAGCCACATACCCTCCTGTACCTGCGTAAGTTCCGTAGCGTTGTACTTATTGCGGGTATCTCCTGAAACTGCCGGTATTCTTCTGGCAACGTTGAATTTGTTGTCCGATGAGAGATAGCGGATACCGTTAAGGCTGAAAGAAGCGTCCTGAGCAATTCCAGTCTCAGGAAGATATGCAACTTCCCTGAAGCTGTGAATGTAGTTGCCGCTGTCGTCCTTGATATCTGACGTAATCTGCTGGTTTCTCGTGAGACCTAGCCTGCGCAAAACCTGCATGTTTCCGTCCTCTGAACCCATGAGCGTTATTCTCTGTGCTTCACCTGCAACGTTTGCTGAAATCTCAAGATACCCGTTGTCAACTGAGGCATGTACCCATTGTTCCGGCTCAGTAAGGCCAAATTCTTCCTGATACTTCTCGTTTATCTTGTTTCGTATCGTTATGAGGCTGTCGGAGTTGTTTACGTCTATTGTAATTACGGGGCTGTCGTTCACCATTCCCATAGATTTTGCAAGGCTGCCCTCAACGTCAGAGATTGACAGAAGGTAATTGTCCTTGCTCTCAATGTAGAACTGCGTAACCACCCCTGATGATGATTTGCCCGTTACAACCTTCATTCCCGAAAGTGCGGGGTTATCCGATCCGCTTGCTTTCACGAACGTAGAGGCCATGAAATCAGCCAGATCCTTCACGGTGAGGGTGCTTCCTGCGGTTGCGCTTGTGCCTAAGTCCGAACTCAACACCCATTTTTCCGTTGAGGCATTCCATGTCGCTGAAAAATCCACCTGATCCCCTGATACTCCGACCCTGAAAGTATGCCTGTCTCCCGCTTCACCAGGAGTTAATATTTCGCCTTCTGCAAGACCTTTGCCGGGATTTGAGGTGAAGTTGTTGGAGGTTATGCGCGTTCCCTGAGTTCCTACCTGTATCCTGAATGAGCCGGAAATGTTCAGAGGGTCATCTATATTTATCGGATCTGTCCTCATGTTTACGCTGGAAAGTTCGCGTTTTGCCTCAGTCAGTGCGCCAAGCATACCGCTGTAGTCCGTAAGCTCTAATGGAGAATTAGCCGCATCAGCAGTGAAGACAAGTGAATTTCCGTCCAGAGCAGCATTAACGCCTACACCGAGACTGCCTGCCTTCGTGTTGATGAAGTCCTTTAGCGTGCTGGCCGTGAGGTCTCCTGTTACTGTCTGAGATACTACTGTTCCGCTTGCGTCCGTCTCAGGAGTACCGTCCTTTTCCGCCCTGAGTTTCCAGCCCGTATCCGTCTTGTCGATTTTGACCGTGAGAATGCTGGGGTTTTCACTCGTGTCAAGCACCCTGAACTGCAGCTTGTAGGGTATATCCGCGCTGTCATCTTTCAGGATTACGCCGCCCTCAAACTCCGAAGTCTTCACAGCGTACGTTTCGAGACAGTGAGCATTACCGCCGCCAGCCGTCCATTCGGCACCATTGGCTATCCTGTCAACTGCAAGCTGATATGAACCTTCAGGGCCTGTTGCAAGTGCCTCCGCAATATTAGTGTTATCCACTATGTCAAATTCATTCTCCGCAACCTGGACATCATAATATACCTGGTTATCCCACATAAACGCATGTGCTTTCAGCTCACGGACGTTAATCCCCTGAACAAGAACTTTCCCGTTCACTGACAGGAAAAACTCTCCCCTTATGCCATCATGTTCATACGGCTCATTGTAGGATATGTCCATCATTTTGGAGAGCCTGTCTATGATTACGTCCCTCTGGTCGCGAAGGTCGTTGGCGTTCTGGTCAAGTGCTTCAGCCTCGCAGATTTCCTTGTTCAACGCCGCAATATCGTGAAGCATTCCATTGGCTTCATCTACGGACTGCTTGATTTCCATATTTATGCTCTCATTGTAGGTATTGAAGCTGTTTACGAGGTTTGACAGCATACTTCCCAGAGAGTTAGCCGATGTAACAAGTGCCTGACGCGCCGATGTGTCTTCAGGTGTCTGCTGGAGTGCCTGCATGTTCGTGAAAAACGTATCCATTGCTGCACGTACTCCTGAAGAATTGGGTTCTGATATATAGTTCTGGATAGAGTCATACAAATCGTTAATCTTCTCCCAGTAGCCCAATGTTGCCTGATTATCGCGGAACTGGAAATCCAGAAATTCATCACGTATGCGCTCTATTGTGCTGGCAGTCATACCATTGCCGAGCTGTCCTACGCCCGGAATATTCTCAGGCGTTACGGTCTTGAAGATGACACGCTGGCGGGAATAGCCTTCGGTATTCATATTGGAGATATTATGCCCGACCGTCTGCATTCCCAGCCTGAAAGCGTTTAGAGCGGATTTGCCCATTTCGAGCCCGCCGAATGTACTGCTCATATTATCCTACCCCCTGAAATCGTAACCGTACTGTGTATCGTCATACTGCGTACCAGCCATACCAGAGTGCGAAACGTTATTTCCGTTCAGCCTCCTCCATTCAGAAAGCAGCATAGCTGTATATTGTTCGTGCTGGTCAATAAGGCCGGTTAATATCATCATTTCTGACTTTAACACAAAAACGGACTGCGTTAATCTGTCCACAGCCCCGTTGAATTGTTCCTGTTCATCTTTATCCATCACTGAAGCCAGAGAACCTGCTGAAAGCCCGCATGAATATTTTGCGGCGAATTTCCTTGCAATTTCGTTGCGTGTATTTTCCTGCGACTGTGCCTCGAACGAGAGATTACGGGCTTCGTCCATCAAAGAGTTGACAGTTTCCGTGTCTCTTTCGCGCATGGCTTCCCGCTGTTCACGCATGGCATCAATGAGATCGTCTATGCAGTCCGCCTCGTCAAGAACTGCGTTAATCAGTTCCTCAGCTTCGGGACGCATGGCGGGTTACTCTTCTGCGGCTTCAAGCATTCCGGCCATGTAGAGGACATTAGCCAGTTTGTCGAGCGGGGGATTGTAAGTTCCCGACTCTATGCGCGATTTGAAGTCAGCCACAACGTCTTCGCGGACTTCGGGAATATTCTTCATCTCAGCGTTTGCCTTAGCCAGCAGTGAACCGAACGAACTTATGTTTGCGTTGTCGGTCTCAGTGAAAGATCCGCTGTTGCAGGAAACATTACGCCTTGATTTTTTGCCGTTCAGGGCTTCGGTGCTGTACTGCCCTGATATTCTGCCAATCATTTTTACGCTCCTCCTTCTTGAAAGATTTTGCATGACGCTCTCAATTTACATATTTTTTCGGTACTTTAAGGGATTATCTTTAATGGGAAAAAGAAAAGCTCCCCGTTTTTTGCGGAGAGCCTGTGTGTTTTCTGAGTGCTATCTCTTTCTGAGGATTGCGAGACTTGAAAGAGCGATTAGGAGTGCTGATGCTCCAGCTGCGCAGCCGCCACCCGATGAGCCTGTGCTGTTGGTATTAGTTTCTGTACTGCCTTGTGATAATGGCGTTGCTACATGAATGCTGAATGTCCCAGCAGGAATTTCTGCTACCGCCAGTACTGTATCAGGCCACGTGCTTATTTCCTCGCCCGACATAGTGAATAATTGTGCCTCGTACAGACCGGCAGGAAGTGCAGAAACATTTACCCCTGAGTCCAGGAATATTCCCATGTCTGCAAGGTATACCTTCATTGCCTTGTTCGTCTTCACCATCTCAGTAAGTACCTCGATCGGGAAAGCCAAATTACCCCCGTTTGTTCACGGTAACACTTTTCTGCGTTGAGGCTGTAGCGTAACCGTCAGGGCCATAAACTGCTAGGCCGCCAGAACCGCTTGGTTTTCTCTCAATCATAAGGAGGATACGTTTCTTACCGTTGTACCGGAAGGAAAGAATAGTATCGCCCAGCGTGTATCCGATTGTCTGCACGTTTTGGGAGGAAAAGTACTACCCGCAAAAGAGGCAAAACATTACAACTTGATTTGACGAGTATAGTGCTGCCATAGATTTTTCACTCCTCAAAACTACGGATTTATTTGCAAGTTATTATACCATATTGTTTTTGAACAACACATATTTCTACTTGATATATAATAATTCACATTCCACAAAAAATTACAGGAGGGTAAACACTCATCATGAAAATGACATTCAGATGGTACGGAAGCAATTCTGACCCCATACCCTTGAAGTACATCAAGCAGATCGCAGGAGTATCAGGACTGATGGGACTTCTCGACAAACCCGCAGGAGTTCTCTGGGAAGACGCAGAGATTGCCGCACTGGTAAAGGAAGTTCATGATGCCGGCCTCGAACTTGAAGTTATCGAGAGCGTAAACGTTCACGAGGATATCAAAATGGGTCTGCCTTCTCGCGAGGAATACATCACAAACTACATCGAGACCATAAAGAACCTTGCAAGGCACGGCGTTAAAGTCATAATCTATAACTTCATGCCCGTTTTCGACTGGCTCAGAACTGACCTTGCCCGCGAAATTCCTGAAGACGGAAGCAACTCTCTATACTTTGACGAGAAAGAACTCGGAGACATGGGGCCTCTCGAAATTGTCAAGAGGACAGCAGAAAGTTCGCAGGGCTTCTCGCTTCCAGGCTGGGAACCCGAAAGGCTCGCTCTCCTTGAGACGACACTCAAGCAGTATGAGGGAATGACACCTGACGGCCTCCGAAAGAACTACAAGTATTTCCTCGACGCTGTTATACCTGTCTGCGAGGAAGCAGGCGTTAAGATGGCCTGCCACCCTGACGACCCGGCATGGCCGATTTTCGGTCTTCCCAGAATTGCGCACTCTCAGGAGGATTACGACAAGATAGTTGCGCTCCACGATTCACCGGCAAACACCGTATGCCTCTGCACCGGCTCTCTCGGTTCAAATCCAGATAACGACATTCCAGCGATAATCCGGCATTTCGGCAGCATGAACAGGATTGGCGCACTTCACATCAGAAACGTAAAATATCTCGGCTACCACAAGTTCAGGGAAGCTGCTCACCTTTCATCAACAGGAGACCTTGACCTTTACGAGATTGTCAGAGCGGTTTACGAGACATGTCCTGACACGTACATAAGGCCGGATCATGGCAGAATGATTTGGGACGAGAAGGGAAGACCCGGTTATGGTCTTTATGACAGGGCATTAGGAGCAGAATACCTTCTTGGTCTGTGGGAAGCAATCGACAAGGAACGCAAGAGAAACTCATAATGAACATTCGGCGCATTGTTGATGTACTTATGACGGCAGCATTAATGCTTCTGATGTCCTCACAGGTTACGGAGCAGACGGCTCATGAGTACATCGGCATTGCAATGTTCGCGTTATTCATCATTCACCAGTATCTCAACCGCAGATGGTACGGTGCATTGTTCAGAGGGAAATACACGCTTCTGCGCTCACTCTCAACAGTGATAAATTTCTCCCTTCTTGCCTCATTCATAACAACGGCATTCAGCGGGATAATAATGTCCGAGAATTTCCCCGCGCTTAACATCGAGAGATTTACATCATTTGCGAGACTGGCCCATCTTTCATGTTCGTATCTCAGCTTCGTATTAATGGGCGTACATTTGGGGCTTCATTGGGGAATGATTGCCGGCCGTGTGAAGTCATTATGGCCTGAAGCTGCAGCAGTGCTGTTTTCAGGGTGGGGATTATTTGCGTTTGTTGATGCCGGAATATTCTCGTATATAACGCTGGCTGATCAGTTTGTGTTTTTGGACTACGACAAATCCCCTATACTCGTAATTCTGGAGAACATGGCCATGATGTCATTCTGGACATTGCTGGGTTATCAGGCCAGCAAGATGATTGCCGGGAAATTCAGGAAGCCGCTGGTTGTTCTTACGGTGGTATTTACGGTCTTCGGTGTGCTGAGGCTGTATATATTTCCGCCGTCTCAGGCAATGTTTTAGCCATGAACACATCAGGAATAATTACGGGACTTGCGTCATTCGTCATAATCGGAATATTTCACCCGATTGTGATTAAGTGCGAATATTACTTTTCCGCGCGGATATGGCCAGTGTTTCTGGCGATGGGAATTGCGTGCTGCGTATTGTCGCTGATGATTGAGAATGACACATTGTCTGGGATTGCCGGAGTGCTGGGGTTCTGCATGTTGTGGAGCATTAGGGAACTTAGACAGCAGGAGAAGAGGGTTGAACGCGGTTGGTTTCCTGAGAACCCGAAACGAAAGAAGCATAAGCCGTGATATAATTTTGGAAAAAATTTTCACCGTGAAAGGAAGTTATGTAAATTATGGCAGAGAAAGTTTGCCCTTCATGTCATAAAGAATTGAAGCTCAGGGAAGCAGGTTATCCTATGGGTAGTGCATTTCTGAAGGCAGACAGGGTTCATGTTGACATATATGAATGCCCAGAGTGTCATGGAATAAGGCTGTATGCGGCAGAGAGCGATATGGTAACGTGCCCGAAGTGCGGGAGCGTCCACAGTGTGAAGGAGAAATGCGCGGTTTGTGCGCTTAACACTGCGATTGACGAGGCCACGAAGTAGTAAACAATAATAATCCCCCAGTCAGTACATGGCTGGGGAATTTCTTTATTCCCTCACGAACTCAAAAAGTCCGTCAACACTTCCCCAGTAATTTACTCCAAGCTCCATAGCGTAGAACTCTTCAAATCCGATATGCTCAATATACTTCGTAGTATTGATTACAGAGAAGTCTGATAGCGTTAATTCATTGAGCGTTTCTGCGATAATCTCTGGCGTAAATATCCTGTGAGCGTTGAAAGCTACAGCATTTTTGTTTCCTACGGGCACAGCAATATATAGATGTCCATCTGGTGCAAGAACCCTCTGCATTGACTTTAGTGCCTTGAAACAGGCTTCTGGGTCTATATGGTCTCCGTAACGTCCAAGCCCGAAATGTTCAGGAGCACATAGAGATGACAGCGAAAGTAAGGTTTTATCTGGAATACCGTCAAGATTGGTTGCATCTGCCTGTATGAAATTCAGACCTTCCACTTTTTGTGGTAATGGCCGTATGTCTATCATGGTTACGGGCATGAAGGACCATATCACAGAACATACGAGATAGCCTACAAGGGTGAAGAATGCTTTTTAGGGTTACGCGTAGATAGGGTGAAAATTTCCTGATGACCGAATTTATCGACATGACGGCCACCACGCAAACTGTTGATGAGTTATTACAGCACAGATTAAGCTACTGCGAACTGCGAACTGCGAACTGCGAACTGCGAACATTATATGCACACATTTTCGCTTTCGTCAACCTCCTTAATACGCCGCTATAGCATTCTTGAGAATGTGCAACGCCTTCTGTAAGTCTTCCTTCTTGAGAACATACGCCATTCTCACCTCGTCCATTCCCTTTCCGGGTTCTGCGTAGAAACCGCTTCCAGGCGCAGCCATCGTAGTCTCGCCGTCAATGTCGAAGTTCTGAAGCATCCATAATGATGAACTTCTCGGAGTCATTATCTTCAGGACACTGTAACTTCTCGCATTGTGCTGTGCTATACTCACTCTAATTCATTACAGGAGGAAAGAATTTATGTTAAGTTATGGACTTGACCCTACAATAATTATAGTTATCCCCGCGCTCCTTCTCTCAATGTGGGCGCAATCACAAGTTCAATCAACGTTCAACAAGTACAGCCAGGTTGCCGCAAGAGGAGGGGTAACAGCCGACAGTGTTGCAAGAATGCTCCTCACACTCTACGGAATGGCAAACATGCCCATCAATCACGTATCAGGAAATCTCACTGACCATTACGACCCCAGAAACAGAACGCTCAATCTTTCAGACGGCGTTTACGGCAGCAGAAGTATAGCCTCAATCGGAGTAGCAGCTCATGAAGTGGGACACGCAATACAGCATCACGAAGCATACTCCCCGTTAATCTTCAGAAACTCCATAGTTCCGGTCGTCAATATCTGCTCGTCAGCGTCAATGCCGCTGTTCATTCTTGGGCTTGTAGTGGGCAACTTCATGCTTGTGAACATAGGCATAATGCTTTTCACTGGAGCATTAGTATTCCACCTTGTTACGCTTCCAGTTGAGATTAACGCAAGTTCACGTGCCTTGAAACTTTTGGAACAGACCCATACTCTCACGCCCGATGAGCTTACGGGGGCAAAGAAGGTACTTACTGCGGCGGCATGGACATACATAGCTGCGGCTTTAATGTCGCTGCTTCAGCTCGTCAGGCTCATCATGATAAGCAGATCCCGGAGGCGGGGTTAAAAGTTGCGCGGAATAGAAGCTGCCCTCAAGGTCTTAACGTCAGACAGTGCGGGAGGGAAAAAGTTTTCATCAGAGACATTGCGGAAACTTGCAGACCGCGAAAACATGAAGGTTGCCGACATATCTCTTGCGTCATCTCTAATATACATCTACATGAGGCGCAAAGAATTATGGGAAAAGATAGCGGGCGATTACATACGCTCAAAAGAGAAACTGCCCATTTCAGTTTACGTTGGAATAATAATGGGGACAGGCGGGCTTCTCGAATTGCGGAGATTTTCCGAAGGTGTTCTGGTGAACGGAATAATAGAATATTTGAGGCGGGACAGGTCAACCTCGAAATATGCCGGTCTTGTCAACGCAGTGCTGCACAAAGTCATAGAGGCAGGCGGTGAGGTTCTGGAGAAGTTCAGGAGTTCGCCATCGCTGGAAGGACGTGCAATGGGAGCAGGCATTCCTGTGTGGTCATTGCCAGCGTGGTCGAGGACATGGAAGAGGCAGGAGATGTATGAGCTTTTCGGACTAATGGACGTTCCATCATATTCTGCTCTCAGGGTATCGCCAGGCAAAAATGATGAATTGTCCCGTATGCTTGACGCTAAGGATATCCGTTACAGTTTGTCGGACATATCGGGTGCGTTGAGGCTCGGTGAAACCGTAATACCCTCAAGCGTTCCTGGTTTTTCCGAAGGTTTATGCACTGTCCAGAATGAAGGCTCAATACTTGCTGCCTCACTGGCGGGCAAGTTCCATCATGGCGGCTTAATCCTCGATATGTGTTCTGGAAGGGGCGTAAAGGCGGGGCAGATGCTGCAGGAGTGTCCAGCCTCAAACGCTGAATGCTGGGAGTTGTCGGAGGGACGCTCAAAGAGTGCTGAACGCGAGCTTGAGAGGCTGGGTGTCAGTGAGCGTGCAGCCCTGAAGACTGGCAACGCTTTGACCCTTGAGCCGGAGGGAGTGCCGGATTTTGTGGTGCTTGACGCTCCGTGTTCGGGTTCAGGGACGTGGAACAGGAAGCCGGATTCGAAATGGAGGCTTGACTGGAAGAAGCTGGATTATATCGTCATGACGCAGAAGAACCTTCTCGAACGTGCCGTGAAATTATGCAGTACCGGCGGTTATATCCTCTATATTACATGCAGTCTTCTCAGGCAGGAAAACGAGAATGTTGTTGCTGAAGTGCTTTCCGGCCATTCGGAATGCGCGGAAGTTTCGGGGCTTATAGACTGGAAGGGTGATATGTTCAAGAAGGGAAGGCCCTATGGTGTGTATATATGGCCGTATAATTCATGGCTTGACGGGTTCTATTGCTCGCTGATAATGAAGAGATAAGAGAGGTTAATTTAATTTGGCAACATTCCAGAAGGTTAAGGAACAGAATTTTATCGAGTTATGCGCTGACGGAAGTATTGATGAAATCAAGGAGGCTCTTGGTTCGGGCGTTAATGTCAATGCTTTCGTGAACGCTGCAAATGAGTTTGGCTCAACACCGCTTTTCATGGCCGGAAGGGAGAATACCCCCGAAGCTGTACAGTTCCTCATTGACGAGGGTGCCAGCGTCAACGCAGAAGCATATGACGGAAATACAGCTCTTATGTGGGCGGCCTCAGACAACACAGCGGAGGTCATCGACGTATTAGTGAGGGCTGGTGCAAACGTCAACGCCGCAAGGTATGACGGGCTTACCCCGCTGATGGGTGCGGCAAAGAAGAATACCCCCGAAGCCATAAAGATACTTCTGAAAGCCGGTGCTGACGTTAAGGCACGGGACAGCATAGGAATGACAGCACTTCTCCGCGCCGCAATGGACAATCCGCACCCCGAAGTGATAAACATTCTCATCGAGGCAGGCTCAGAGGACACCGCGAACAGCAATGGGAGGACAGCACTGATACTTGCGGCCATGATGAACACTCCCGAAGTTGTCAGCACACTGATAAAGGCTGGGGCAGATGTTAAGGCGCGGGACAAGGACGGAAAAGCAGCACTTGATTACGCGCTGGAAAATGACAAGCTCAAGGGCACTGATGTATTGCACAGGCTTGAAGAGCTGGACAGGGAGGCTTAAATGCGGCGGAATAAGGGAGGCATAGTGCTTTTTACGCTATTCATGGTGGTGGCAGTAATATTCGCTTCAGGAGCAATAGCAGTATACACCGTTTTCATGAAGCCGGAAGGGAAATCACAGGTTCCAGTTTTTCGGGACAGGCCAACAGTTGATGCTGTGGCTGAAGCGGAAAGGCTTGGCCTTGTCGTACAGCTTGAGCCTGTTGCGTCAACTCTCCCTGAAGGCAGGGTACTTGCGCAGTCCCCAGAACCAGGCACAGAATTGCGCAAAGGCCAGGTTATAGTGCTGCAGGTCAGCAGGGGCGGAGAACTTCACGCTGTTCCGGACGTTAAGGGAATGACGCTCTCAAAGGCGCAGAACGAGATTAAGGAACAGGGATTTTCTCTGGGAGATGTAATTCGGATACATGAGCCTAACATTCAGGCAGGCACCGTCATTGCGCAAAGCCCATCATCTCCGGCACAGACAACTGCGGGACGAAAGATAGACCTGCTCGTTCAGGACGGAGCAAACGCTGACGGAGTAATCACTGTCCCCGACGTGAACAGAATGACCGAGAAGGAAGCAAGAAGCGTTCTTGAAGCAGGCGGAGTACGGGTACAGGGAGTTGACCGTGTATACAGCCCGTTATTGCCGGAAGGACTAGCCATTGAGACGCGGCCGGAAGCAGGAAGCACGATAAGGGCAGGTCAGGGAGTAATTCTGAAGCTGGCAACCCAGAGGAGGCCGGCAGGATTTATGGACGCAAATTCATCGACAGCATCAAGCGGGCAAAAATCCGGCGGTACAGCAAGACGCGTAACCAGTCAGCAGAACTCTGAGCCATCGACACCAGCGGTCAACCCGTCTCAGGCCGCAAAGCCATCAACCCCGGCAGCATCGCAGACTGATGAGTTCATCGGGGACGACTATCCTGGTTCCCCGTCAGCCCCATCGCGTTCATCAACGGCCGCTGCAGCGCAGACACCCCAGAGAGCCGCAGCACCATCGTCCTCACAGACACAGCAATCAACATCGCGTCCGGCTTCATCGGGAGGCAGCAAGACCGCAAAGATACGTTACGTTGTTCCGCCCATAGCACGTCCCATGAACCTTCGTATTGAAGTTACCGATCCTTCAGGGAAGCGCGACATAATGAACAGGCAGGTAAGGAGCGGTGAGAGCATAAACACTACGGCGAGTTACACTCAGGAATGCGTAATCACAATGTATCTTGGCGGCGAATTTGTATGGCAGGAAAGGCAGAAGTGATTTATTGAGTATGCGTAAAGTGATATTAGCACCGTCATTATTGGGGGCTGACCCTTTGAACCTTTCGGGGAGCATTGAGAGTATGAAGGGGAATTATGACTGGCTTCATCTCGACATAATGGACGGACATTTTGTGCGTAATTTATCGTTTGGGCCGGAATTTGCCCGTGCTTTGAGGAAGAAATACCCTGACGCTTTCATTGACGCTCATCTCATGACCGACATACCAGGAAACATTATGCCGTCGTTCATTGAGGCTGGTGCGTCGCTCATAACGATACATGCTGAGGCGGAAGCACATCTTCTCCACGCAAACTTGTCATCAATACGCAATGCGGGCGTTAAGGCTGGAATTTCTCTGTGTCCTCCGACGAGTATAGCGAGTATTGAGGGAATGTTGGGGCTTGCGGATTTAGTGCTTGTTATGTCGGTAACGCCTGGTTTCGGCGGACAGAAGTTTATTGATGGTTCTCTGGAAAAAGTCAGGGAACTGGCAAGCATAAGGGAAGCACGGAAATATAATTACGTAATCGAGATTGACGGCGGAATAAATGAGAATAATATAATCCCTGCCGTACTTGCAGGCTGTGATGTTATTGTAGCGGGAAGCTCGGTTTTCAGAAGCGAAAATCCCGGAGAATGGCTTGCGATGGTGCGGAAGAAGATAAAGGAGGCACTGAAGGATTTTGACTGAACGCAATGATGCCCTGAAGGAACTTGGGCGCATGGTAACGGAACGGCGCGAAAGCATAGGAATGACACTCGATACTGTATTCGACAGGACGAAGATACGCCCTGAATATCTGCGCGGTATTGAGGAAGGAGACTACAAGAATTTCCCTGAAGTTGTGTACATCAAGGGATTTGTCAGAACATACCTTCATCTCATAGGCGCGGAGGATTTGCAGGACGACTTCATGTCCCAGCTCGACAGAACCCAGACACCACAGCAGTCAGTCCACAAGAAGCACCAGGAAGTGCGGCAGAAACAGAAGAACATGAACACCATACTCGGCAACGGCTCGTCAATGCCAACAGGTTTCAAGCCGGCATCGCATTTCTGGTTATTCCTTGTACTTGTTATAGCATTGCTGGGAACAGGGGCGTATGTATGGTATGCCGTGAATTACGGGGGATTAGACCTTCGCAACATGAAACTCTTTAGCTTCGGCGGCGGAAACGGTATGGTAACGCCTGCCGAAACAGTTTCGTCCGACATTGGCACAGAAGCGGGTGCAGAAGTTGCCGCGATACCAGTGTCAGTTGATGATGTTGTGTCGGAAGAACCTGAACCAGAAGTCAAACCGTCCCTCGAAATCCACGCGGTCAATGATGTATGGCTCAGTGTTGCTTTTGGGAACGCACAGCCCGTATACAGGAGGACGCTGAAACGCGGCGAGGTAATGCGATGGGATATGGAGGCTTTTTCCCAGCCTGCCCGTGTAGTCATAGGCAGACCTGCGGCGGCTCAGATTGTCCTCAACGGGAGGGATTTAGGCATTGCCAACCCTTCGGCGAAACGTTCGGAGACTTACATCTACAACCCTGACGGAACATACAGTACTGTTCAGAGACGGTCAAGGTAGCACGATAACATTACGGCAGGTTTCACATGAAGAATGCGGCCTGCTGTTTTTTCTTGCGCGATAAACTTTCAGGCGTTATCATTTACACTGAAAATTTCACATAACATACAGAGGAGTTATATTAGAAATGGCAGCAGAGGCAGTGAAGCCCTGGTGGCGTGAGACTATCGAGACAGTCGTATGGGCATTTGTCCTTGCGATGATTATACGAACGTTCATAGTGCAGGCATTCTGGATACCGAGCGGCTCAATGATACCCACGCTTGAGATTAACGACAGGGTATTGGTAGCAAAATTCTGGAACAGGTTTTTCCCTCCATCGAGAGGCTCACTTTACGTTTTCCGTTATCCGGTTGACCATGAGAGGGATTTTGTGAAGCGCGTTATTGCCGTACCAGGCGACACAGTTGACATTCAAAACGGCGTAGTATACATCAATGGAATTGCTACAGATGAACCATACGTGAAAAATCATGACCGTTTCACACTCAGGAAGAACAACATATTCCCTGAAGTGCCATTCACAGTGCCGGAAGATAAATACTTCATGCTTGGCGACAACAGAAGCAACTCACAAGACAGCAGGTATTGGGGCTTTGCTTCCATCGAGGACATGAGGGGGCCTGTATTCCTGCGATACTGGCCGCTGAACCGCATAGGCATACCACGATAACCCGCCGTGCCCAGAACAGTATGGTATCCAGGCCACATGGCCAAAGGCAGCCGGAAACTCAAAGAGCTTTTGACCGCCGGAAAACTCGATGTAGTAGTTGAGGTCAGAGATGCGCGCGCCCCTGCGTCAACATCATCGCCGCTTGTGGAAGCAATCGCAAAAATCAGGCCGGTAATACACGTTCTCTCCCGCAAAGACCTTGCAGATGACGTTAAATTGCAGGAATGGTTAAGCACCCTCAAGCACACATACGCCGCAGACCTGAGAAAGCGTGACGGCCTCCCGAACATACGCCGTGAAATACTGCGCTTCAAGCCGCAGCATCGTGAAGCCAGATTAGCCGTCATAGGAATACCCAACGTTGGGAAGTCCCTTCTATTGAACTCGCTCATAGGGAAGTCGGGAGCAGCCGTAGGAAACATACCAGGCATAACGAAATCCGTAAGCTGGTACAAGAATGATGGAATGCTGATCGTTGACAGTCCAGGAATACTCGACTCCCATGCAGAACCTGGAGCGCACATGATATTGTCATGGATTGGGTGTTCAAAGGCAGAAGTTGTTGGAGGCTGGGAGAACGCAGCATTATCCCTCATAAAGTATCTTGACGCTAAGGGAATGTCCTCGTTAATCCCCGTAGAACATGACGAAATTGCATCATCGACACTTGAACTTATAGGGCGTAAGTACGGCTGTCTTATTTCCGGCGGAAGAGTGAACATGGAGCTTGCCGGACAGAAACTCATAGAGGCGTTCAGTTCCGGAAGATTGGGGAAAGTGTGCCTTGAGCTGCCTGGAGGAGAGAGGGCGATAGATTTTCATGATGGCGAGGCAGCTGACCTTGTTTGATGATTTAATACTCCCCCCGCGCTGTGATAAAGACGAGGCGGCATGTTTCATGGGAAAGCTCAGGGAACGCGGAATTGTAGTAGGAACTGACGAGGTTGGACGAGGAGCACTGGCAGGGCCGGTAGTAGGTGCGGCGGTATATCTTACACCGGAACAGGAGAGCGAACTTCTCAGGCTGAAACTCAGGGACTCCAAGCGTGTAACTCCAAAAGGACGTGAAAAACTGTTTTCGGCCATGAATGATATCGGCGTAATTTGGCGGGCATACATGGAAAGTCCCAAAATGGTTGACATCGCGAACGTTCTTCAAGCGTCATTATGGGCAATGGGAATGGCAGTGTCGCGTGTTATAAGGAAACTGGGAGTTTCACCGGCGTGTGTAATAGTTGACGGAACGGATAGGATACCCGGCCTGAAGTCTCCTCAATGGGTACTGATAAAGGCGGACGATATCATTCCTTCAGTGTCGGCGGCTTCAATTGCTGCGAAGGTTATACGGGACAGGCTTATGGTGAAACTGTCGGAGAAGTACCCTGAGTATGGCTTTGCGAAGAACAAGGGCTATCCCACAAGAATGCACATGGAAGCTGTGAGGGATATTGGCATGAGTGATATACACCGCAGGACGTTCTGCCGAAAGATAGTACAGGAAGGTGGAATAATAAATGCCGTCAATAAACGTTAATATAGATAATGCATACAGCCAATCCCAGCAGAACATTACGACAAATGCGCGTCAAGGCCAGATTTCGACACAGCCTCAGATACAGCAGCCCGGTCAGATTGCGTCCAGACTTGCGGGAGTACGTACAGGGCAGGTAGTAGAAGGAAGCGTACTGAGCCAGAACCAGGACGGTACATACCTTGTGCGGGTTGACGTAAACGGTGTGCCGCAGGAACTTAGGGCGAGGGCTACGTTATCGCTGATACCTGGTGAACATTTCAGGGCTGTTTGGGACGCTTCCGGGACTGACGGTGTTCCTGTGCTGAGATTGTCGCAGGGTGAACTGTCATTCCTGAGCCAAATTCCTGCAAGGGACAGGGAGCTTGCTACAGCGTTGCTTGCGCGCGGGCTGCCTCTGAGCGATGAAGTACTCACGGCGATAAAGGACGCTTGGAGGAAGTCAGGAGGCCAGGACGGGAAATTGTCTTCATTCATAGAACTTTGGGCGCGAGATGTTCCCATGACGATGGAGAATGCGTCATTACTGTCGCAATATGCCGCAATGAACGGAGCAGAGGCTACAGAAATGTGGAACAAGATACGCAGGGAACTCCGTGAACGCACAAAGGAAAACAATGATCCTGTTAAAGCATTGAAGTCCATGAAGGAGGGCAATGATGACATCGCAAAGTTTCTTCAGGCACAGTCTATATTGATGAAGTCCCCCCGCAATGAAGTGAACCCGGCGTTATTGGCGGCACCATTCTGGCCTCTAATGGACAGTTCACAGCAGAACATGACCGCGAAAATTTACGTTGGACGTTCAGTTTCAGACGATGACGGGCAGAAGTATTGGCAGGTAGGATTTGGGATTACGGGTTCAACACTGGGTGAAGTAGGAGGGCTTGTGGAGAGCGACGGCAAAAGCTGCAACCTCACACTGAACGCAGAGAAAGCCTCAACATGCAGGCTGATCGAGAAACGTAGAAGGGAATTGCGCAGGGAGCTTCAGGGTGCAGGTATACCGGTAACGTTTATAGGAATAGCGATGAGGGCACCGGAGGCAGAACGAGATATTCTTCTAGCCGGGCGCGGACTTGATATAACGGTGTAGATTATGGCAGACAACAATAAACCAGATAAGGCTGTAGCGGTAAAGTATGACAATAAGCAGATGGCGGCTCCCCAAGTTGTTGCGAAGGGCGAGGGTTTCATTGCGCGCAAGATAGTGGAACGTGCCATTGAAGCTGATGTACCGATTGTTGAAGATGCAGCTCTTGTGTCAGCGTTAATATCGCTGGAACTGGGAGAAGAGATACCGTCAGAACTATATGAAGTTGTTGCGAGAGTATTGGCATGGGTGTACAAACTCGACAAGGAAGCTGCCCCGCCTCCAAAGATGAAGACATGACGAAGGCGCAGGAGTTAGGCTGTTACGCGGAGGACATTGCGGCGGAATATATCTTGTCTCTTGGCTGGAAGATACTTGAACGCAACGCAAGAAACCATTTCGGGGAACTTGACATAATCGCGATAGACACTAAGACGCGCCCGGAAGAACTCGTAATCGTTGAGGTACGCGGAAGGACGATCGGGAAAATTCAGGGTGCGTTGGACTCGATTGGTGCGAGAAAACTGCGGGTATTGGTGCGGTCGTCGATGGAGTATGTGAACGCGATAGAGTGGGGTGGTTTCTGGAGGATTGACGTTATCGGTATCACGTTCAGGGACAGGGAGGACTTGCAGGGGTGGGAGCTTGAACATGTCAGGGACATTACGGCGGGAATGAATATATTGTGTTGAACAATGGCCGTCGCATTCTCGCGACTTTAGTCGTGAGTAAGACGGCCTTCT
>CALAUZ010000394.1 GCA_937892105.1 uncultured Fretibacterium sp.
CATAACTCCGTCATCACAGTCCCATCATTAAAATTAGATTGCATTCGGAGCATCCCTCCCTTTATATTTCATGTAGGCATTATTGAATGCAATTGCCGCTTCTTCTTCAGTGTCAAAATACCCGAGAGTCACTTGTTTATCATTGATTGTTAACCTTGACACCCACTTTCCGTTTGCGCGTCTTGTTACACCTAGAAACCGAGAATGTGGCTTCTCTGATTTTGCGAAACGACGTAGTTTATTGTAATCAACTTCCTCAATGTCATTAAGAACTGCATACTCGCCCCACATTTTTCTGGCGTAATCGTTATATGCACTGGCGGCTGCTATTTCATCTTCATAGCTGCCAAGACATAGCACTTTGTTATCCTTGCGGATTTTTGCTTCCCAAAGTTGCATCTTTTTATTCCAGCGTACACCTTTATAGCGAGATGACGAACCGTTAAACGAGCTGCGGTTAGCGTTATTCTGTGATCTTGTAACAATCCGAAGATTTGATTTTCGGTTGTCTAGCTTGTTTCGGTTGATATGATCCACAAATAAGCCGTCAGGACATGGCATAATAATGCGACTTAAGTGGATTTCTACTCCATTAGTTCCTGGTTTTCTTGCCCGAGCATAGCCCATGTGTTGATACTAAGTATGTCCAGCAAGTTTAGGAATATCTTCTTCATCTATTAGTGTAAATCCTCCATTTGATAGTGGGTATTGAAAGCCACCGTCAACTTTCTCGACATCATTATTAAGATTAAGTTCTTACATGACAAAATGTAGCTCAAAGACTAACTATATCCTACAGACTTGCAAGTTCAGCTAGGAAAGCCTCATACTTTGCTTCTGGGAGCTGACTTATCACTGACACGCCGTAATTGTGAACAATCGCCTCGATTTTCTCTCTGTTGTTACGATCCTGCTTGATTTTCTCGACGATAACTTTCGTAATGTCATCAAGGCTTATTGAAGATTTTGCTGGCTCTGATAACTTTGCTGGTTTTGTTGGCTCTGGCGACCGCGCCTGTTCAGAAGTCTTGGCCTGCTCCGATTGAGACGATTGCTCTGCTTTCTCAACTGTTTTCACGGGTTCTGCGGCATCATGTGTTTTAGTTGCCGTTGCCGTCACTTCTGCTACATGTTTAGCTTGTCCAGTTA
>CALAUZ010000395.1 GCA_937892105.1 uncultured Fretibacterium sp.
ATGTGCAATACTTCATGGCTTCGTCGTTGGCTTCAGCGTCAATGCCTTTACGTTTTCCGGCGGCGTATGTCAGTGCGAACGGTACACACACTGCTACGGCCATGCATATAGCGAACCATGCAATTGACCCCGGCTGAATCGACAATATACCCGGCAAACCACCTACACCGATTGCGCTTGCTGTAACGCTTGTTGCTGTGCTGATGATTCCGGCAATGCATGAGCCAGTCATACCGCAAATGAATGGGAATACGTATTTGAGGTTGACTCCGAACATGGCCGGCTCAGTTACACCGAGATAACACGAAATGCACGAGGGAATGTTAAGCTCTTTTGCCTTTGCGCTTCTCCTCTGCAAGAATATCATCCCTAAAACCGCGCTACCTTGAGCAATATTCGATAGAGCTATCATAGGCCACAACATAGTACCGCCGAAATCCGCAATAAGCTGAATGTCGATTGCGTTGCTCATGTGATGGAGTCCCGTAATGACGAGTGGAGCATAGAAGAATCCGAAAATCGCACCGAACACAACACGGTATGACCCCGAAATGCCCGCGTAAACTGCCGCAGAAATCCACGAGCCTATACGCCAGCCGATTGGCCCCAAAACGAAATGAGCTGCCATTACCGCAAAGAGAAGGCTGAAGAACGGTACAAGAATCATCTGCACAACCTGCGGAATAATCTTCTTGAAGAACCTCTCAAGATATGCAAGAGTGAATGCCGCTAACATTGCCGGAAGGACTTGCGCTTGATAGCCGATCATGTTCACTTTGATGAAGCCGAAATTCCACTGGTTAATCGTGCCGTTGGCTAAGGCAGAAGCAACTCCGTAAGCGTTTGTGAGCTGAGCGGATACGAGTGTAAGGCCCAGTATTATTCCGAGCATTTCAGTGCCGCCCATTTTCTTCATGATAGTCCAGCATATTCCGACAGGGATACCGACATGGAATACTGCCTCGCCGAGAAGCCATAAGAAGTGGTCAACGCCTGCCCAGAACTGGCTCTGACTGACGAGGGTAGCCCCGCCGAAAATCTCCATGCTGTCAATGACATTCCTGAAGCCGAGAATGAGACCTCCTACTACGATAGCCGGTATTAACGGAGCGAATATCTCAGCGATTGAGGTCATGAGACGCTGAAGAATATTCTGGTTTTGCTTTGACATGCTTTTGACTTCGGATTTTGATACTCCTGTTACGCCAGATATTTCCGTGAAGTCCTTGTAGAAGTCAGCTACTTCGTTCCCGATTATGACCTGGAACTGTCCTGCCTGAGTGAACGTACCTTTTACGCTCTTGATGGCCTCGATGCGTTTAATGTCCGCGTTTTTTGGATCAGCGAGGACGTATCGCATTCGGGTTATGCAGTGAGAGACTGCAACGATATTTTCCTTTCCGCCGATGGCATCGAGGAGTTCCTTAGCGTCTGAAGCAAATTTGCCCATGATACTGCCTCCATAATAGAATTTTTGGGGATAATATAAGTATGTAAATTATAATGCAGGGAGTAAAAAATTTCCGTGATTATATATTTTGGACTAGGCTCGAATTTGGGGAACAGGCTAGAGAATTTGCGAGAGGCAGTGAGAAGGCTGCAAACATTCGGCCATGTATTGAGGTCGAGCGATGTATTCAGTACGGAGCCTTGGGGAGGAGTTGAACAGCCTGATTATCTCAATGCCTGTGTGAAAATAGAGAATGCTTCAGTGTCAGAGCCTCTTGAAATTCTTGCGAAGGTTAAGGAGATTGAACGCGAAATTGGGCGGATGCCTTCCGTAAGATGGGGAGCAAGGAAGATTGACATTGATATACTGCTTATTGATGACATGACGTATCATTCGCAGGAGCTGGACATTCCGCATGTGAGGATACCTGAGAGACTGTTCGTGCTTGTGCCATTGGAACAGATTGTTCCGGAGGGTTGGAGACACCCTGTTAGCGGGAAGGGTATTCGGGAAATGATGAATGAGGTTGACGGGGGGGCATGGCCGCTGAGGGTTGGGGAGCTGTAATGAGGATAACATTCATGCGGTAAAAATAATTCATAACTACATAAAATTCAAGCCCTCTGTCATAATATCAGGCAAAGAATATATTTTTATTGAGAGGAGAAAAAACACATGCTTGAAGAAATGTACGGAGCTTTCGGAAAAATATTCGGCTCTGACACCGGGACAGAAACATTCTTTTCGCCTGGACGAGTGAACTTAATCGGTGAACACACTGACCACGAAGGCGGATACGTCTTCCCCTGCGCAATCGACTTCGGAATCTACGCCCTCGCGCAGAAAAACTCACATGGCACATTGCGGCTGTACTCAATGAACTTTGACGGCGGATACGATTGCCCGTTCGAGATTTCGTATGATGACATTCGGGAAAAACTCAACGGTTCTCGTTCATGGGTGAATTACCCGCTCGGTGTCGCAAACATTCTCATGAAATACGGCCATACTTTGACATCTGGCCTTGACATTCTCTACAAGGGGAATTTGCCGGACGGTGCAGGGTTATCATCATCAGCAGCACTCGAAGTTCTTACTGTGCGGATATTCAGCGACATTCTTGGCCTCAACATTGACGGCGTGAAAGCTGCATTATACTCGCAGGAAGCAGAGAATAACTTTGTCGGTATGCATTGCGGAATAATGGATCAGTTCGCCGTCAGCATGGGCAAACGCAATAACGCTGTACTCCTGAACTGCTCAACCCTCGAATACTCATATGCCCCACTTGAGCTTGGCACTTGCAGAATTGTAATCACAAACTCAAACGTCCCGCATTCCCTCGTTGGCAGTGAATACAATCTCCGCCGCCAGCAATGCGAACAGGCACTTTCCGACATCAGGAAGGTTCGGGAAATATCCTGCTTATGCGGCTTAACTCCCAACGAACTCGATGAAGTCTCATACGCTGTGAAAGACCCAGTAAATCTTCGCCGTGCTGTCCACGCAGTCAGCGAGAACGCCAGAGCAATTCGAGCGTCTCAAGCACTGAAATCCGGAGACCTGGCCATGTTTGGACGGCTGATGAATGCTTCTCACGTATCATTGCGGGACAATTACGCTGTTACTGTGCCGGAACTCGATGTTCTTGCGGGGCTTGCGTGGGAATTTCCGGGAGTATTAGGCTCAAGAATGACCGGCGGCGGCTTTGGAGGCTGTACCGTGAGCATCGTTGAGAGCGACAGGGTGCAGGCGTTCAGGGAACATATAGGCTCTGAGTATGAGAGGCTCACAGGAAGGAAGGCAAGTTTCTACGAGACAGGCGTAACTGACGGAGCAGGAAGAATAGTTTTGCAGTAATCAGGCTCATGCTGAAGCGGCCTGGTATCTGGTAGAATTATGCTCATGAATTCCCATAAATCAGACCGCAAACCTCTCGTATCACAGATAGAGGACGAAATATTACGATACATACAGACTAACCCTGTACCAGTCGGCACAAAAATACCGAATGAGTTTGACTTGTCCCGAATATTTGACGCTGGACGAAGCACAATACGCGAGGCAGTGAAAAGCCTTGCTTCAAAAGGAGTACTCGAAGTCAGGCAGGGGGCAGGTACATTTGTACTCAGCACAAGCACAGTAGAAGATGACCCTCTCAGATTATCCCGTTACACCGACAGGCTGCAGCTTGCTCTCGAACTCTTTGATGTAAGGCTCATGATTGAACCTGGCATAGCAGAACGAGCTGCACTCAATGCAACTCCAGAGGACATCGCGGAAATTACACGGCTCTGTAATGAAGTCGAGGAGTTATATCTGGCAGGACATGACCACGTTCGCAAAGATATAGAGTTCCACAAAAAGATAGCCCATTGCAGCAGAAACAGGGTAGTTGAGGAGTTAGTGCCGCTTATTGTGTCGGCTGTCTTCACTTTCGCAAACGTTACTCACAGATTACTGCTTCATGAAACCATAGAAACCCACCGCGCAATAACTGACGCAATTTCACGCCATGACCACACTGGTGCTAAATGTGCTATGGAAATGCACCTGATATATAATCGTCAGATGATTTTACGCCTTATGAAAGAGGAAATGTAGCATTGACCGCTTAAATAATTGAGGATATAATTTACTTACCCATAATACATCAGATGTTTCACAAAATCTATATTCTCATAGGGAGGCTTTGCAGTAATGGAAGGCGTAGTTTTAGATTCAACACGCTTAGTTGCAGGTGCGTTAATAGGGTTAATCATTCTCCTCCTGCTCATCATCAAGTACAAGGTTCACGCGATAATCTCGATACTTGTCGGCGCAATAGCTATCGGCCTCATTGCGGGAATGCCGCTGCCGTTAATCATACAGTCAGTGAATGACGGCATGGGAGGAACGCTCAGAGGAATAGCCCTTCTCGTTGGACTTGGCTCAATGTTCGGCGCAATACTCGAAGCGTCAGGCGGCGCACAGACTTTGGCGGTCTCAATGGTGAGGAAGTTCGGCGATGAAAAGGCGGCTTGGGCTTTGGGAATAACGGGGCTTGTTGTCGCAATACCAGTATTCTTTGACGCTGGCTTAATCATACTCATACCGCTTGCGTTTTCACTGGCAAAACGCACGAACAGAAGCGCACTGTTCTACACGATACCGCTTCTTGCCGGTCTCGCAGTAGGACACGCATTTATCCCGCCGACTCCCGGCCCTGTCCTTGTCGCTAACATGATTGGCGTAGATCTGGGCTTCGTCATACTTATCGGCGTATTCTGCGGAACTCTGGCAATGATTGTCGCTGGGCCTATATGGGGTGCGTACTGCGGGAAACATTACTTCGTCCCTGTTCCCGAATCCATAAGAAACCAGGCAGATTTTGAGGAGGCTAAACTCCCGCCGTTTTCAACAATCGCAGGGATAATATTAATCCCTCTCCTTCTGATTATCCTGAAGTCAGTTTTCGGCGTAATTCCTTCAATGGCAGGCGTTATGCCGGTGTTCAATTTCTTGGGTGAACCCTTCGTTGCTCTGTTGATTGCCACGATATTCGCAATGTACAGGCTTGGTCTTAAACACGGTTATACGATGGAACAGCTCGAAAAGATAATGACAAAATCGCTTGAGCCTACAGGGTTAATACTCCTCGTAACAGCTTGCGGCGGAGTTCTGCGTTATGTCCTCCAGTACTCAGGGATAGGCAACCTAATTGGGAACGCTGTAGCTTCCATGAACATGCCAATAGTGGTAGTGGCATTCGTTGTCGCAACACTGGTGCGTATCTGCGTTGGAAGCGCGACAGTGGCCATGACAATGGCAGCAGGGATTGTTGCCGCAATGCCAGCCGTTCAATCATTGACACCTCTCTACAAGGCATGTGTTGTCGCCGCTATTGCCGGAGGTTCTACAGTATGCTCACACTTCAACGATTCTGGCTTCTGGCTGGTGAAGTCGCTTGTCGGGCTTGACGAAACAACTACCCTCAAGACATGGACGATAATGGAGACGCTTGTTGGAATTGCAGGGTTCATTGTGGCACTGATAATATCGCTCTGCTTCTAGGCGTAAAACTCTGAGGGGGGAAAGATATTATGGAGCTTACGAGCCAGAAAATGCGGAAGATTGCGCCCGAACTTGACCCTTTACGCATAGGCACGGGCTGGAAACCTGAAGACCTCAGCAAGCCTCAGATAATCATCGAGAGTACAGCAGGAGACAGCCACCCTGGAAGCGGACATCTATTTAAGCTGGTCGAGGCAGTCAGGAAGGGAGTGTCAGACGCTGGAGGGTACGGAGCGAGGTACTTCTGCACGGATATATGTGATGGTGAAAGTCAGGGTCATGACGGAATAAACTTCAGCCTTGCAAGCCGCGAGATGATAGCCAACATGATAGAAATTCACGCCAACGCAACTCCTTTCGACGGCGGGGTATTCATATCATCATGCGACAAGGGAATGCCGGGAAACTTAATCGGCATGGCGAGGGTTAATATACCGTCAATAATGGTAACTGGCGGTACAATGAGTGCAGGGCCGGAACTTCTCACACTCGAACAACTGGGTATGTATTCGGCTAAGTTTGAGCGCGGTGAAATTGACGAATCAAAACTTATGTGGGCTAAACACAATGCCTGTCCTTCATGCGGTGCGTGTTCGTTCATTGGGACGGCCTCAACGATGCAGATCATGGCCGAAGCTATGGGGTTAAGCCTTCCAGGAAGCGCGTTGCTTCCAGCAACAAGCCCTGACCTTATTGATTACGCGTACAATGCCGGAAAACGTATCGTAGAACTTGCATGTGAAGGCACGAAACCCAGCGGCATAGTAACGATGGACAGCCTCGAAAACGCAATTATGGTACACGCGGCAATTTCAGGAAGCACAAACTGTCTTCTTCACCTTCCTGCGATAGCTCATGAATATGGCCTCACAATTACGGGAGACACTTTCGACAGGCTTCACAGGGGAGCGCATTACCTGTTAGACCTTAGGCCTGCCGGAAAATGGCCTGCCGAGTTCTTCTACTATGCTGGAGGAGTACCTGCGATAATGGAGGAAATCAGGGGAGTACTTCATCTTGACGCTAAGACGATAACGGGTAAGACGCTTGGCGAGAACCTTGACGATCTCAAGGCAGACGGCTTCTACGAGAGGTGCCAGAAGTGGCTTGACGAGGCCAACAGGAAATACGGTATCAACATCACGAAAGACGACATAATCAGGCCATACGATAAGGCAATAGGCACAGAAGGAAGCATCGCAGTGCTGAAGGGCAACCTTGCTCCCGAAGGTGCGGTGATAAAGCACACAGCATGTCCGCCTGAAATGTACAAGGCAGTGTTGAATGCCAGACCTTTCGACAGCGAGGAAGAATGCCTCGACGCGGTATTGCATCATAAAGTGCAGAAAGGTGATGCAGTTTTCATCAGATACGAAGGGCCGAAGGGTTCTGGAATGCCTGAGATGTTCTACACGTCCGAAGCAATAAGTTCGGATAAGGAACTGGGACGTGCAATAGCTCTAATCACTGACGGTAGATTTTCTGGAGCGTCAACGGGGCCGGTGATAGGACATTGCAGCCCTGAAGCAATGGCAGGCGGGCCGATAGCTCTTGTTGAGGAAGGCGACATGATAGAGCTTGATGTTTTCGCAAGGAAGCTGAATATCGTTGGCGTTAAGGGTGAAAGAAAGTCCCCAGAGGAGATTGACGCGATACTCTCCGAACGCCGGAAGAACTGGAAGCCTCATGCGAAGAAATATCAGCGTGGAGTGCTGAGGTTGTTCAGCGATTTGGCGGCAAGCCCGATGAAGGGTGCGTATCTGGAGTACGAATAGGAATAACGTTATTGCCCCTCTGTATATTGCGGAGGGGTATTATTTTGTACTTTTTTCCGTACTCTTATGATAAACAAATTTCCGCATGTTTACTATAATATTTAATATAAAGGAGCTGATGTGCATTATGATATTTGAACAGTTCAGCAAGATAGGAATAATTCCCGTAGTAGTTCTCGATGACCCCAAAGACGCAGCACCCCTTGCAAAGGCACTCTGTGAGAATGGTCTTCCCTGCGCAGAAGTAACGTTCAGGACAGCCGCCGCAGAGGAAAGCATAAGGATAATGGCCCGCGAGTTCCCAGACATGCTTGTAGGTGCAGGGACAGTCCTCACGACAGAGCAGGTTGACCGCGCAATGAACGCAGGGGCAAAATTCATTGTCAGTCCCGGCCTTAATCCCAAGATTGTGCAGTACTGTATCGACAAAAGCGTCCCCGTAACTCCAGGAACTCAGACACCCAGCGAGATGGAACAGGCGTTGGAGTTGGGGCTGAAGGTCGTAAAGTTCTTCCCTGCAGAACCAGCAGGAGGATTGAACATGATTAAGGCAGTGGCAGCACCGTATACTGAGCTTAAATTCATGCCCACCGGCGGCATTAACGCCAAGAACGTGCGCGACTATCTGTCCTACAACAAGATTATCGCTTGCGGAGGAAGCTGGATGGTGAAGAAGGACTTAATCGCTGCCGGAGAATGGGACAAGGTTGCGGCAATGGTGAAGGAAGCTGCTGAAATCGTGAAGGAGATTAGGGGGTTAAAGCAGTATGGAGCTTAACTTGAGACCTAAGAGTGAGTGCAGGTTTGACGCGGCAAGTCTGGGAGAAGTAATGCTCAGGCTTGATCCTGGCGAGGGAAGAATACGTACAGCGCGTTCGTTCCGTGCATGGGAAGGCGGCGGAGAGTACAACGTAATCCGCGGCTTACATAAGTGCTTCGGAATGGATACTGCGGTAATCACTGCGTTTGCTGACAATGAAGTCGGAAAGTTAATGCGTGATTTCATCGAGCAGGGCGGAGTAAATACCAGCCTCATCTACTGGAAAAAGACGGACGGTATCGGCAGAATTTGCAGGAACGGCATCAACTTCACTGAACGCGGATTTGGCATAAGGGGAGCAGTAGGTTGCTCAGACCGTGCAAACACCGCAATTTCACAGGCTGCCCCAGAGGATTTCGACTTCGACTACATTTTCGGGAAGCTAGGAGTCCGCTGGCTTCACACGGGCGGAATATACGCTGCGTTATCAGAACAGGCATGTGAGACAGTAATAGCAGCCTGCAAGACCGCAAAGAAGTATGGTACTCTCGTATCGTATGACCTGAATTACAGGCCGTCAATGTGGAGCGCGATCGGCGGACAGGCTAAGGCTCAGGAAGTGAACAAGGAAGTAGCGAAATATGTTGATGTTATGATAGGCAACGAGGAAGACTTCACGGCATGTCTTGGCTTCCAGATTGAGGGCAACGATGCTAACCTGAAGGAGCTTAACATTGACGGCTACAAGAAGATGATAGGCGAGGCTGCAAAGGCATATCCGAACTTCAAGGCAGTAGCGACAACCCTGCGTACAGTCCGCACAGCAACGGTGAACGACTGGAAGGCAATATGCTGGGCAGACGGCGAAATATACATGTCGAAGGCATATGACGGACTGGAAATAATGGACAGGGTAGGCGGCGGCGATTCGTTTGCGTCAGGGCTGGTTTACGGACTGATGACTACAGGCGATCCTGAGAAGGCAGTGAATTACGGAGCCGCACATGGTGCGCTTGCGATGACGACACCTGGCGATACGTCAATGGCGAGTGTAAAGGAAGTAGAAGCCATAATGGGCGGAGCAGGAGCGAGGGTAAAACGTTAATATGGCCGGTATCCTCGAAGACATCACAGCGGCACTAGACGGGAAGAACGGCGAGGACATAATCACGCTTGACCTGAAGGACAGGGGCGGGCTTGCTGATGCGTTTGTTCTCGTTACGGGGAACTCAGAGACACACATGAAGACTCTTGCGGAGACGGCGGAGGAAGTACTGGAACGTTCCGGGCGGAAATGCAGGGTTGAGGGTGAACACAGCCTTAACTGGAGACTGCTTGACGGCGGGGACGTTGTAGTTCACGTATTCAGCCACAAGGGGAGAGATTTCTATAGATTAGAGCGTCTCTGGGAAGAAGAATAAGTAAGTTATACTGCCCCTCTTGAACTATTCAGGAGGGGACAATTTTTCCCGTAATGCCTCGATGTCCTGACTTGAAACGCCAATACCGCGCAAATATCTTTCGGCATAATCTTCAAGGTTAATTTGAGCCATGTCTTCAGCTTTTACGCTAAATGTTCTGGCAAGGAAGCCCTGTATCTCATTCTTAACGACAAAATCATACTCTCTTGTCCCCTGCACAATCCCGAAATAGTTATAGAACGATGTCATGTAGTCCCTCTCAACTTCCTGCCATGACGCGCCCATTAAGCACTCAACAATAGCACACGTGAAGCCTGCTCTGTCTTTCCCCAAGCTGCAATGTATGAGGAAAGGAGGCGTATTAGCGGCCATGAAGCGGATACCCTTTGCGAGGCCACGTTGGTATTCTTTTCCCCAGAACTTTGTACTCACGTT
Source organism: uncultured Fretibacterium sp. (assembly GCA_937892105.1). Next base: position 9,895 of record CALAUZ010000395.1, read on the forward strand.
AAGCCCAATGACGTTCTGCCTGCTGTAGTAACTGCCGGAATATCCCTTGTGCGCACTCATGCCGTGATTTGTGTCGGTAAGGTTAATGATTGTCTTAATACCTGAAAGCTCGGAAAGTCTGTCAGCTATTGCATTTCTGTTACCCCATGTACTTATTGGTGATGATGAACGGTATAACTTTCCCTTTGCAATTCCAGTCGTGTGAATTTCGCGGAAGTTTGCGAACTCTTCATCAGTGAGATTGGGATAATCTGCCCGTGTTTTGCCGAGCCTTTTTGACAATGAGCGGTATAGATTTTTGCCATAAGTCTTGTATGATGTTTCGGCGGAAAAGCAGGGTAATGCGTGAATGACGAGGCACAATAAGATGATGAAAGCACAAAATATGCGAGAACGTCTCATGATAACGCCCCCAAAAAATGACTGAGAATGTCATCTACTGCCTGCTGTAATTCCTGTACCGTATGAGTTCTTGACCTTGCGCAATCCTGAGCCTGTTTGCCGCAGATGAGGCAAGTTCTGAACTCTTTGCGCGATAACTTTCTGCCATCAGCGTCAATAACATCAATATCGAAAAGCCTTCCGACAGGTGATGACTGCTCAATATTCACTGCTATATCCTTGAGGATTTCTGGTTCAACACCTTTGACGGCCAGCAGTAACTCGTCTCCAGTGTCTTCATGGACTTCTGAGGCACCGAGAATTTCTGCACCAACATGCCTTAGTGCCTCAAGCAATAATATTTCCCCAATGTCGAAGGCTCTGCGTATAAGTTCATTTGTCTTAATTGGGCCTGGTATATTCATGCAAAAAGAAACGAGCGGTAAATTATGCTTTGTGAGTAAGAGTTTTTGTTCGTATGCGCGGGCTTCACGTCTTGCGAGCATAAAGGGTAAACCTATTGCGTTGCCTGTCATGAATAATTCGCTCCTGAGAAAAATTTTGATAGGATAATTTTACTACAGCTTGACAAAAATACTTGCCAGTACAGAATTTCCTGCAACAGTAATCATATAGAGAGGACAGGTGCGGAGAAATTTCGTCATGTAATACTATAGGCGAGTGTGTGTTCGTCATTTACGGCAGTGGTTCGGAGTATCCGAAATAAAGAAATTGCGGTGCTGACAAGTAAGTATAAAAAAAGAGAAAGCCCGACTAATGAACTTCCTCTCTCCTTTTGTAATATATACTGGCAACGGTCT
>CALAUZ010000396.1 GCA_937892105.1 uncultured Fretibacterium sp.
GTATATGTCTGTGGCTGAGCCGTCCACTGCCTTAATACAGAACTCAAAAATCTTGGTCTTGCCTTCCTCTCCTGGCTCTATGAGTTCAACGCCTTCGCCCATATCCAGCACCCAGCTGCTGCCATTGTTTGTCATGGGAAAATACATCCAACTATCAGACTTTGGTGCGCTGTCGCTATTGTAGAGAGAGCCAAAGAAATAAATGTCAGACACATTGCCAGTCGTCGTTACTTCCGCAAGCCTCTCAATAAATATTCCGCCTTTAACGAGAATACCTCGCCTTCCAGCACCTCCTGTTGCCGCAAAAAACGCAAGTGGAACGCTCACTACAAGCGCACAAGGGCAGCTTACTACGAGAAACGTCAAAGCCCTGTAAGCCCATGAATGCCAATCACCCCGCAATAATGACGGAACTACAGCAAGCACTATGGCAGATATGCATACGGCAGGGGTATATACTTTTGCGAAACGCGTAATGAACTTCTCAGATTGTGATTTGCTGGCGGAATTGTCCTCGATTAGCGCGAGTATCTTTGAGGCTGCTGACTGCTGGAACGTCCGCACTGTCCTTACCCTGAGAACACCGGAAAGGTTTACGCAGCCGCTGAGAACTTCATCACCGGCCATGACATCACGCGGCAGGCTTTCCCCCGTTAATGCTGAAGTATCAACTCCAGAATGCCCATCAATAATCACGCCGTCTAATGGTATCTTTTCGCCGGGACTTATAACTATGACGCTTCCTTCCTCAACACATGAAGGTTCAACGCGCTCTGTAATTCCGATTTCACGTTCGAGGTTGGCATAGTCTGGTCTCAAATCCATTAAAGCAGTTATGCTGTCTCTGGTTCTGTCTGAAGCATAATCAGAGAAAGTCTCGCCTAACTGGTAGAATATCATCACAGCACAAGCCTCGCTGTATTCACCGAGTATAAGTGCGCCGATTGTAGCTATTGACATGAGGAAGCATTCGCCGAATATTTCACCGTGAGTTATCCCCTCCCATGCCTCAAGAAGAACATCATATCCGGCAATGACATACGGAACGAGATATATTGCGAACCTGACTGCTCCTTCAACGGGTAAGAAATGCGCTGAGACGAGACAGAGTACAGCAACAACAATACGCAGAATTATCTTCACGCGTTCATTCAATTTTTACATCTCCTAACAGTCAAACAATCATTTGAATATTAGAATTATAGCGCGTTATTTTTCGGGGTCAACAGGGCATTTAATTTTGAACATTGCTTCTATGGTTTTGTGAAGTAAATCGGCTTCCTTTGTTGCACTGAGAGTGTAATGAATTTCCTTTCCAGAGCGTGTGGACGTAACAATTCCGCTTCTCCGCAACAGTTGAAGATGGTGGGAAGCTACAGCCTTGCTAGTTCCGATTGCCGCCGCAATATCAGAGACGCATTCCTTAGTGTGGCAGAGTATCCATAGTATTTTGAGCCTTGTTGCATCGCCAAGCTGTGCAAAAACTGAGGCTGCCTGTGTGAAGTCCTCACTGTCCGGCATGGTTTCAAGCACTTGCTGTATATTTCTGTCGTGATTATGGGGGAGTGTATTCATGTGTGAAGTCATATCCTTTTTGCGCCATGTGAATTATATTCATTGACAGGGAAGCAGTGTAAAACCTCCCTGCCGCTATCGTCCTAGCGTACTATTATAATGTCAGAAAATGTGTTTACTTTACGCACAAGCCTGTAGACATTACCTGATGAAGGTATACCTCTAGGCTCATAGTATAAGTCATCCGACATAAGAAAGCCCGCGCCAGTGCCTGTACCCATTTTTATGCTTGTAATGCCTATGTCGCTTGAGATTACGGCATTGATGAGGTTCGCACCGCTGTTTGTGTTCTGGGGATTTGTCTGAACGTAGACAGGAAGATGTCCCACTATGTCAAAACTTGCCGTATTTATGCCGGATATTGCCAAGTTCCTGTAACGCAGTAAATTTCCTCCTGTTCGATTTACAGTTCCGCCGTGTTTTGCCGTATTGTTCACCCCGTGAGGGTCATACGCAAACACTACGCTGCCTGTGGCGTTATCGACTACTGCAAGGGTATTATTGTTGCCTATCTCCTCGCTGAAGCCCAAATTGAACGCTGCCTGTGTCGCTTTACTGCCTATATTGGCTATGTAGTACCTGTTCCCGTCCATGCCTGAGAGATCTGAACTGACGTAAATCCTGTAGCTCTTGTTGACCTCAAATGCAGGAGAACTCAGTAACGCCGACTGTACAACCTCGTAAGTTGCTTCATCGTTCTGGCTGAATGATGACGAGGAAGTTGATGAACTTCCTCCCCCGCAGCCTGACAATGCGAACAGCGCAGACAAAATAATTGCGGAACAAACCAAACTATGCAACTTCTTCATGATAAAAATGGTATCCTCCTTGTGTGAAAAATTTTGTGTCTTATTATGACATTATGCCACAAAAAAAGGAGAGCATCTCCCTGAAGAAATGCTCTCTGAGTAATTACTGATAACGCTAGTTGTTCTGAACTCCGCCGAAGTTGTTGACTTTGTTATAAAGTGTGAATATTGTGCTTGTTGTCGGGAAGTTGTTGGGTCTTTCATTAGTCTCATCGCTTGACACAGGAGTCCCGAAGGTTATCGTCATTACTGTGTTCCCGCTGTAATCCGTAACGGTAGTTATGTCTTTCTTGAGGCTGACATCATCGCTTGAGGTACCACTGTTTTCTCCTGTAGTGCCGTTGTTCTCCTGGCCTGGCTGGTTGGGGTTAAAAGTGTTTGAGGCCTGCTGCCAGTTAAATGTGGCGTTGGGGGAGACATAGTATCCCTTCTCAGCGTCAATTCCTGCCTCGCCGTTCGAGTTATACTGCTGGCTTCCTGCCGAAATGTTGAGTGTCCCGCCTTTTATGACAACCCAGCCGTTGGAGTCTATTCCGTCCCCGCCTGATGAATTTATCGTGAGCGTACCACCGTCCATCGTGAAAACTGAAGTATCGTCCTCGTTCACGTTGATACCGTCATCGGGAGCAGTAACGTTGACCGTACCACTGTCAATCAGCATGTGGAGTTCCGCATCAAGTCCCTCGAATGTCCTTGACGTTATATTCAGCGTTCCTGAGTTCGAGCCAGTCTCAGAGCCTATCACCATTGACACAAACGAGTAAAATGCCCCGTCCATCTTGTACATCTTCTTCTGGTCGGAAATGTCCGTTCCGTTGACCTTCGTTGCAGAGTCTTTCGGTTTGAGCTTCATGATCCTGTAGACATTCGCACCGGTAAAGCTGTTTGTGCTTCCGTCAGCAATAATTACGATTGCTCCCGTGTTTGTGCCTGTTGTGTTGTTGAGGCTGGAGCCTACATCGAATGATACTATGTCAGCTTCAGGGCCGCACTCATAGACATTATGGAATACTATAGCCGGTGCAACGCTGCAACTTACCGTTACGGTGTCGAGAATTACTGCGACCTGGTCAGAGCTGCTCTTGCCATCGTTAGCGTCGATCCATATCTGCCCCGTCCATGTGCCTTTAAGCCTGTAAGTTCCCGGCCTTGTGATGTGGAGAACAGGATTTGCGTATGCCTCTCCCGCTGAGTGCGTCATTGTCGAGTATGCCGCAATGCTTGTGCCTGCCACTGACTGAACTTGCATTCTAGGTGTCTCTGTGCCGTTCCCGCTCTGACTGCTGGGAGGAATTATGCCCTGATCTCTGGAAGGAATTCCAGACATCTCACCGTTTCCTCCGGGAAGATTTCCGGGACCGCCCTGTCCTGCCTGGCCTGCGATCTGCGTTGGAAGACAGGCGAGAATATATGGCCCTGCAAACAAATTTCCGTTTGTGGACGTGTACTTGCTTATCTCTGAGGATACTTTGTCCGCACTGGAATCGTAGTACACAACGTATTCGGTATCTTCATCTTTACTAGCTGTCTGTGTGGTTACGAAATTGAGGGTATTGGGCGTGTAACGAATATCGCGGGCAATATATACCCCATCGTTTGACTGCACCATCGAAAGCATTTCGTCTTCATCGTACTCTGTCGTGCCATTTCCCAGCGTCCAGTATTCATCAGCATGGTCAGGAGATACATGCCACACGAAATCAATCGCTGGAACAGAGCCGGTTGACGCTCCCGAAAGCGTGGCTGTTGTCGATGAAGCATCGAGGCTTATCACTATTTCATCGCTCGTCTCAATGTCAATAGCAGCTCCTGTAACATTGAGGTTGGAGTACTTCTGGAGCTTCATACCACCGCCGCCCGTCTGAGCAAGGTACATCATTCCGCCTGCCGCAGGTTGCGTAGATGTGTCCTGCCCTGAACCATCAGGATTGTAGCCGAATATCGCTTTGTTATCGCTCGAACGCACTATTACGAATGCGTCATTGCTGAATGCCTCTGTAAATTCGAGGTTCATCGTTATGACGTTTTCTGCACTGGTAACGGGAGCTACATAATACATTGCTACATCAGGGCTTGTACCGCGTACAATGGCATTCTTGTAGATTTTGTAGCTCTCTCCCTTCACTAACGCAGGTGAACTCACAGCCATGATTTTCCTGTTTGTGCTTGCAGTTGGGGTAGAACTTGAGCTGGAACTGTCGTTATCACTGCTCCCGCAACCTGAAGCGGTTAGCACGAAAACCAGTGCGGCCATGAACGTAAAATAAACAATACTTGGTAACTTCTTCATGGTAAATCCTCCTTATTATAAGGTAATTTTACTGATTATTTTATCACTAAAACATGTAAATATGGTGAAAATTTTTTCATCAGCATATAATATATTAATATTCAGGGGAGCTTATTTCGCTGAGAGGATACAACATACATGTCATAATTGTATCGACCCTTTGAACCTGATACGGATAATGCCGCCGCAGGAAGTACATTACAGCAACTTGCCCTGAAGTAATTTCACAGTCAGGAGGAATATTATTAATGCCTTCAAAGCACAGCAACACGTTAATACTCACAGAAGGTGCATTGTGCATAGCATTGTCATTCGTATTAGCAAAAATTAACCTTTTCACAATGCCGCAGGGAGGTTCCGTAGATTTCGAGCTTGTACCGCTTATTATTTTCACCTACCGCAGAGGCTGGAAGTGGGGGCTAAGGGCAGGTGTCCTCTCGGGAATAATGCACATACTTCTCGGCGCATACTTCTTCAGCCCAATTCAGGTCATTCTGGATTACCCGCTCGCGTATTCGTTCATAGGACTGGTAGATCTCCATCCTTTCTGGCTTGGACTGATAGCGGCTTGGGCAGGGCAAACTGCTTCCAGTGTTGTGTCAGGCGCAATATTCTTCGCAGAGTACGCTCCTGAAGGGCAAAATCCCTGGGTTTACTCGTTCTTCTACAATGCTCCTGTTCTCGGTGCAAAATATATAGTGTCAGGGATTGCGGCATTAATACTCTGGAAAGTTCTGGAACGCGATTTATCCGTATAGCTTGTGGGAAGAATTATCATTGCCGGAGCTTCAAGCCATTCCGGTAAAACCACAATAACCTGCGGACTTCTCGCTTCACTCAGGCGCAGAGGACTTAACATCATAGCCTACAAGACCGGGCCGGACTACATCGACACGGAATATCTGCGAAGGTCTGGACACTGTGAGGCATACAACCTTGATACATGGCTGATGAACGAGGACATGACACGCGAGCTTTTCACCATTACATCACGAGGTCATGACATTGCTGTAATCGAGGGAGCGATGGGATTATATGACGGGGGCATCAACGGTACTTCAGGAATTGCGGGACTGCTTGATGTTCCTGTTGTACTCGTCATTAACGCAAGTTCAATGGGTGAGAGTGCGGCGGCAGTGGCTCTTGGATTTCGTGAGTATGACCGTAACATTAACCTTGCCGGAGTAATCCTGAACTTCACGGGGTCTGGCTATCACACTAAGATTATTGCCGACGTTCTTGAGGAGAAGGGCATAAAGTTTCTTGGAGCATTAAGGCGCGATGATGATGTTGCTGTTCCAGAGAGGCATTTGGGGCTGCTTCAGGCGTGGGAAAATTCAGCGTATGACTTCGAGCGTTTAGGTCAGAAAATTGACGAATGCGTTGACGTTGACGGGGTACTCAGAATTGCTAGTAATGTACGGGAGCTTAGGCCATGCGGTGATACGGCAATACCTGCGGTGAAACATGAAGTTGTCGTGGGTGTTGCGCACGATGAGGCGTTTGCGTTCTGTTACCCTGAGAGCCTGAGAATGCTTGAGGCTATGGGAGCAGAGATAGTACACTTCAGCCCTCTTCATGACGACATATTACCTTATGCCGACGGATATATATTCGGCGGCGGCTTTCCGGAAGTCTTCGCGTCAGAACTTTCTGGCAACATACCCATGCTTCGGAGCGTCAGGGAATGCAGGAAGCCCCTGCTTGCCGAATGCGGAGGAATGATGTACCTTTGCAGGAACATTAAGGATTTAGAGGGAAATGATTACAGCATGGCAGGAGTAATACCCTTCAACTCATACATGACTGGCAGAGCTGTGATGGGGTACATGACGGGACGTGCGCTGAGAGACAATATACTTTGCAGGAAGAACGACACTATACGCGGCCATGAGTTTCACTATTCGAGGGTTGAACCGGAAATTTTGCCTGACACATGCGCGTTTGAACTTACCAGAAGGAACATCGGGACATCACATTACGGCGGATATGCGAAAGATAATATACTTGCCTCATATCTTCACATAAACTTTTTCGGAAATGCAGAACTTGCTGAAAAATTCATGAATGTATTGACTTCAAGCAGGCTTTAATGATTTATACTTCCTTCCGTCCAGTAAGGCGGTGCATTTGAAAACTCATCATAAATCATTTGACACATGCCCGTTTTGAGAGAACAGGATTAAAGGAGGAGCAAATTAATAATGCGTACATGGTTGATTACTGGTGTAAGTTCGGGTTTCGGCTGGCACATGACGAAACAGCTTCTCGAACGCGGCGACAAAGTAATCGGGACAGTCAGGAACAACAAAAACGTACAGGACTTCATTACGAAATATCCTGACTCTTTCGATTGCAAGATACTTGACGTTACGGACATTCCTGCGGTTCACAAGCTCGTGAAGGACGCGTTTTCACAACATGGCCGTATTGATGTCATAGTGAACAATGCAGGTTACGGCCTCTTTGGGTGTGCAGAGGAACTTGACGAGGATAACATCAACAAAATCATCGCCACTAACCTCACAGCTTCCATAATGATAATTCATGACGTATTGCCGTACTTACGCAAACAGGGAGGCGGAAGGATAATACAGCTTTCGTCATACGGCGGACAGGTTGCATATCCCGCAAACTCAATGTACCACGCGACAAAATTCGGGATTGAGGGCTTCTGTGAGAGTGTTGCGCAGGAAGTTGCACAGTTCAACATCGGCGTAACAATCGTAGAACCAGGCGGAGCACGCACAGAGTTTCGTTACGGGAGCGCACATGTTGCAAAATTGATGCCGGAATACGATTCGTGTCATGGCTTCCTGAATATGCTTGACCCATCGAAGGGATTGGCACCAGGAGACCCGGCACTTATGGCTGCGAGGATAATTGAGAGTGTTGACAGAAATCCGGCACCGTTGAGAATGGTGTTAGGCTCTCAGGCACTCAGGGCAACGATTGAACGCCTTGAAGCAAGGGTAGCAGACTACAAGACGCAGACGGAATTAGCCGCGTCAACAGATGTGAAGGAGTAAAGATAAGATAATGGCAGGAATAATCGTTTACTTTTCACGCGAGGGCAACAACTACGTCAACGGCTCAATAGTGAACCTTAAAACCGGTAATACTGAGACAGCCGCAAAATTCATTCACGAAATCACGGGAGCAGAGATGTTCAAGTTGTATCCAGTGAAGCCCTATGCATTGGACTACAACGAATGCATAAATGAAGCTCAGGCCGAACAAAGAGCTGATGCACGCCCAAAGGTCAAGGAAATTCCGGACGTTTCTGGTTACGATGTGATATATCTGGGTTATCCGAACTGGTGGGGAACATGCCCGATGTGTGTATTCACGTTCCTTGAGAGCCAGAATTGGGCCGGGAAAATCATCAAACCTTTCTGCACCCATGAAGGGAGCGGAATGGGACACAGCGAGGCAGATATTAAGCGCGTATGTTCTGGAGCAGACGTGAAGAAGGGCCTTGCAATTCACGGAGCTGATGTGTCAAAATCACGTACACTAATCGAAAACTGGTTGAAATAGAAAGGGGAAAAATATAATGCGCAAAATTTTACTGGGAATGTTAATCGTACTGGCGGTAATAAGTTCATCATTTGCCGCAGAAGCAAAAAGTTTAGTAGTTGTGTTCTCACATGCAGGTGAAAACTATAATGTCGGCACAATCACCACAGGAAACACGATGAAGCTCGCGCAGATTGTTGCGGAGAAGACTGGCGCGGAACTTTTCGAGGTTAAGCCAGCGAAAGAGTACCCCATGAAGTATGACGACTGCACCGACATCGCCAAACGTGAACAGAACGCCAACGCACGCCCGGCAATTCTCGCGGACAAGGACATTGCCGAATACGACACGATATACTTCGGCTATCCGATATGGTGGGGAGATATTCCTATGTGCATGTACACGTTCATCGAGGCTCACGACTGGGCAGGAAAGACGGTAATCCCCTTCTGCACTCACGAAGGCTCAGGAGCTGGCAGAACTGACAGGACGGTGAAGGCAGCAATGAAGGGTGCGGACGTTAAGAGGGTTACGGCGGTGAGAGGATCTGTTGCGCAGAATGACAGGGCTTCATCTGAGAAGGCAATAGATGGAATGCTGAAGTAGCCTAATAGAATTTTCATGCTCTGTTCCTGTAGAAAGGGGCAGGGCTTTTTTTCTGCACTATAATATGCTGACAGTATTTTACAGGAGGCAGAAATTCTTACATGTACAAAGTCTCAGTTATAGGCGCAGGAGTAAGCGGACAAGGTTTAGCATTACTGGCGCATAATCTAGGATATAAAGTTTTCGTGTCGGAAAAGAAAAACATTACCGCCGAAGCAAAATCTCTTTTCACACAGAATAATATAGCGTTCGAGGAAGGACATACACCAGCAGTATTTGAATGCGATGAATGTCTCATAAGTTCAGGAATACCGCCTCAGTCCGAAGTGTTGCAGGAGGCGGGCAGAAAAGGCGTAAAGCTCACAGGCGAACTCGATTTCGTAATCCCTCACATCAGGACGAAAAACCTAATCTCCATCACAGGCAGCAACGGCAAAAGTACAGTAACCTCACTCACAGGCCACATTCTCAACCGTGCAGGTCTAAAGGCAGGAACAGGCGGCAATCTCGGCACAGCTTCATCACGTTTCACTCAGGAGGACTTTGACGCTGTAGTTCTTGAGCTGTCCAGCTTCCAGTTGGCTAGGGCAACACACAGCATGGCCAGCAAAGTCGCGGTAATCACAAACCTTGCGCCTGACCATATAGACTGGCATGGCAGTTATGAGGCATATGTTGAGGCAAAATCACGCGTACTTTCGCTCAGAGACCACGAAGGTTGGGGGATAATTCAGGACAGGGATTATGACACTCTCAAACCTGCTGGAAAAATTATCGTTCTCACCTGGAACACAAAGCCTGAACATGATACGGCAGGATACATTTTCATGGGCAAAGATGAGGCAACATTAACCCTCAATGGTGAAACTTCCAGACTGTTCTCATACTCCGACACTACTCTAATCGGCTCTCACAACATGGAGAACGCCGCAATGTCTCTATGTGCCGCAAAACTCATCGGCGTTGACATAAGCCATGATGTCGGAAAGCTGCTTGAAGGTTTCAGGCCCCTGCCGCACAGGTGCGAGGACGCTGGGACGCTTGACGGTGTCCAGTACATTGACGACAGCAAGGGTACTAACGTTGCAGCAAGCATAACGGCCATGAAGTGTATATCCGGCCGCAAAATTATCATTCTCGGAGGTCAGGGAAAGGGTGAAGATTATGCTCCTCTTGCTGAAGCTGTGAAGTCAGAATGTGATTACGCTGTTCTAATGGGTGAAGAAGCCGGAAAAATACGCAAGGCACTCGATGAGGCCGGCTTTACGGATTACAGAATGGCCTCAAACATGGAGGAAGCGGTTAATATTTCCCGTTCTCTGGCAAAAGCAGGAATGGTTGTATTGCTATCCCCTGCCTGCACAAGCTGGGACATGTACAAATCCTACAAGGCAAGGGGCGAACACTTCTGCAATATCGTCCGCGAAATGATTAACGCCGCGTCATAATGGAGATACTTATACCGTTAATACTCAGCGGTTGCGGTCTCGTAATGATTTCCTCCCTTTCACTGCGTAACAGCATGGCCGGAGGAAATCCTTACATGGCTCCACTGAGACAGTTTCAGTTCATATGCTTGGGATTAACCCTGATGATGATATGCTACAAGTGCAAAAGCTCATCACTCAGGAAGAACAGCGGAAAACTTTTCGCATTCGCCTTTCTTCTTCTCGCCGTAACATGGATACCTGGAATAGGCATTAAGGTTGGAGGGGCGCGCAGATGGTTGAGCCTGATTGTCATACGATTTCAGCCATTGGAGCTGGCATTGCTGGCAGTACCCGTCTTCATGGCCGACAGACTTACAGACGAGGAAAGCATTGCGAACAGGGGAAACTTCCAGTCATTCATACGTCCAACGCTGACAGTAATAATAATGATGGGAATACCGCTAATGCTTCAGCCAAACTTGGGCGGAACAATAATCGTAACAGCGATATGCTTCGTAATGCACATAGAGCGGAGGGGCTGGAAATATCCTGTATGGGGGGTAATTCTTGGATTTGCGTTAGTAGCTGTGCTGATTATGATTGCTCCATACAGAATGAGGCGTTTCAATGCCTTCTGGGATCCGTGGTCTGACCCGACTAACACGGGTTTTCAGATAATACAGGGTCTAGTTGCGTTTGCTAATGGATCGCTTACGGGAGTAGGGATAGGCAAGGGGCTTCAGGAGGAACGTTATCTGCCTGAAGCTGATACGGATTACATTTTCCCTGCGATTGGCGAGGAGTTTGGGCTGATGGGTACGATGTTTCTGCTGCTTATGTATGCGTTATGGACGTGGAGGGTCTACTACATTTACAGGGAAGCAAAGACACCGTTCACGAAATCTCTTGCGCTTGGCCTGACTGCTTCGGTTATCTTCCCAATGTTCGTCAATGTCGCGGGAGTAACAAAACTTATGCCGCTTACAGGAATACCCATGCCGTTCATCAGTTCTGGAGGAAGCTCTATGATGTTCATGTGGGCAAAGGTAGGCTTATTGATGGCGATAAAGATGGAGAACAGGCAGAAATCAGAGAAGAAGGCCGTAAAGAATGAGCATGAAGAAGATGAATGACAGCAGGATACTTATAGCGTCAGGAGGAACGGGAGGGCATATATTCCCGGCAATAGTATTCGGCAGGCAGCTTCAGGAACAGGGAGCTTCTGTATCATGGATATGCGGTTCACGGAAACTTGAGCAGGATATTTACGCGTCATCTGGAATTGAGCCGGTTATCCTGCCTCTTTCGGGTTCTCCAATGGGAACGAAGTCGCCCGCAAAGATTTTAACCCGCATAATTGATGTATTCAGAGCCATAAAACAGACTGCACGATACATTAGGGATTTCAAGCCTGACGAGATATATTTGTTCGGCGGATATATATCGTTTGCACCGCTGATTATCGCCAAGTTAAGACACATTCCGGTTACGCTTCATGAACAGAACACTGTAGCAGGACGAGTTGCGCGAATAGCCTCAAAGATGGGGGCAAAGATCATAACCGGCTGGCCAGTGTGCGAAGGCATAAAGTCATTCACGTATACAGGAATTCCAGTGCGTGAACCAGTGAGGATTGCGAGGCGTGAGGCATTGGGCATTCTTGGCGTGAATATACCCGAATGCGCGAGGATTGTCGGGGTTGCAGGAGGGTCATTAGGCAGCGGGCCATTGAGTGAAATGCTGAAGTCTGCCGCGAAACTGTGTCCTGAATGCGAGTTCCTGTTTCTCTCAGCGAAAACCCGTCATGATGATGGCAACTCCCACTTTCTCCCGTCAATGTGGGACATGAACCCGTTCTACTCCGTGTGTGATGTGCTTGTGTGCAGGTCAGGAGGTTCTACCCTCGCTGAAGCACTGAAATGGGGTATGCCGACAATCACAATTCCATGGCCGGGAGCGATGGATAATCATCAGGCGAAGAATGCCGCAGAGTTTGTGAAGCTGGCCAGCAACGGCAGAATGTTCAAAGAAGATGGAAGCTCAGAAGAACTTGCTGGGATAATTCATGAGGCTGCTGGCTAGAACGTAAATTCTTGAGTCTCTGTCAAAACAGAAAAGTTAGCGGATATAATCAGGAAAATGTGATATTCTATTCATTATCCAGATAATAATCATAACGGGGTGATGAAGATTTCACAGTGCCTTGTAATAGCCGATGACCTAACAGGTGGAAACGCAACAGGAGTGCTTCTCGCAAAGACGGGCTACAAGTCCCATTCAGTTCTGAGCTATGAGCATGGACGGGACAATTCCGGTTTTATGGACTGCGACTGCCTCATAATCACTACAGACAGCAGAGCGGTAACTCCCAAAGAAGCGTATTCCCGTGTCAAACACGCCGCAAGAATTTTCAGGACTGACAGCACAAAGTTATTCTGCAAACGCATAGATACAACTTTGCGCGGCAATCTCGGTTCTGAGACAGATGCAATGCTTGACGCTCTGGGCGATGAATACATTGCAGTATGCGCTCCATGTTTCCCGTCGTCAGGAAGGATACTCACAGGCGGTTATCTCCTCGTCAATGGCCTTCCCCTTCACAAGACAAACATAGCCATTGACCCCAAAACTCCCGTGAAGACTTCAGATATTGCGGAAATATTCAGCAGTCAGAGCAAGCATAAAGTTTCATCACTCTACATCTCTGACCTCATGGACGGTAAACACGCTTTAGCCGCTAAAATCAATGACATAGCTTCATCAGGAAGCCGCATAATCATCATCGACTGCATAACCCATGAAGACCTCAACCTCATAGCCGACGCTGTAATCACAAGCAAACGCAAAATCATAGCCGTAGATCCAGGAGAGTTCACAGCGACATTAGCCCGCAAAATAATCACTCCCCTAGAAAAAACTGAACGCCTCAAAATACTTGCCGTAGTCGGAAGCGTTAATCCCAACACCCGTGAGCAGATGGAGAAATTATGGCTTGCTCAAAGGCCGATTGCAAATGTTTTTGCCGAGACGAGAAGGTTTCTTGACGGTGAAGATTACCGTGAACAGGAGATTTCTAGGGTAACAGGAGAGATACTCAGGCTTTCCGCAACAAACACAGTCCTTACCGTAACAGGAGATGGAATATATCCTGAGAAGCGGATTGACTTCAAGACGTATTCAGGGGATATTGACACTCTTACGGGAAGGATTAACGAAAGTCTTGCGGAGATTGCACTGCGGGTTCTGAGAGGGAAAAAATCCTTCAAGGGCCTCTATGCCACTGGAGGGGACGTAACGCAGTCATTGTGCGAGAAGTTTGGGGCTTCAGGGCTTGACTTGAGGGACGAAGTTCTACCGCTTGCAGCATACGGATTGTTTTACGGCGGGGAATTTGACGGCCTTCATGTTGTAACAAAGGGAGGAAGTCAGGGAAATTCAGACGCTATTAACTTATGCGTGAACTACCTGAAATCAAAATTATTCATATAGGGAGGTTAAAACTTTAATGTCAAAACCAGTAGTAGCAGTACCAATCGGCGATCCCGCAGGAGTGGGGCCTGAAATTGTAGTAAAGGCTCTCGCGTCTGATGTCGTAAAATCCTGCGCCAACTGCATAATCATCGGCGACAAAGGCATAATCGACAAGGCAGTAACCCTCACAGGCTCAACACTGAAGGTTCACACCTGCAATGATGTTGAAGACGCTGACTTTTCACCCGATGTACTGAACCTGATAGACCTGCACAATATTGACCTGTCTGTCTTCAAGTACGGTGTTGTTCAGGCAATGTGCGGTCAGGCAGCGTTCGACTACATCAAGCGCAGCATAGAGCTTGCCATGTCGGGAAAATCAGACGCAGTAGCCACCACTCCCATCAACAAGGAAGCATTACACGCGGCAAACGTACCCTTCATAGGGCACACTGAGATATTCGGCGCACTGACGGACACTAAAGACCCTTTGACGATGTTCGAGACCAACGGGCTTCGGGTATTCTTCCTGACGAGGCACTTATCGCTGCTTCAGGCAATAACCCAAATCAATAAGGCCAGAATAATCTCGTGCGTTAAGGAATGTATGGCCGCGCTTGAGCGTCTCGGCGTAACTGAGGGGACAATGGCGGTTGCAGGGCTTAACCCTCATAGCGGCGAACATGGCCTTTTCGGTTGGGAGGAAGTCAACGAGATTACTCCTGCTGTTGAGGAACTGAAAGCGCAGGGCTATAAAGTTGCTGGGCCTATCGGGGCGGATTCGGTGTTCCATCAGGCGGCAATAGGGCGTTATTCAAGCGTTCTCTCACTTTATCATGATCAGGGGCATATTGCGACAAAGACGCTTGACTTTGAGCGCACAATCTCAATCACAAACGGAATGCCCATATTGAGGACGAGCGTGGATCACGGTACAGCGTTCGACATAGCGGGTAAAAACATAGTCAGTGAAGTAAGTATGGTCGAAGCGATAAGGCTTGCGGCCAAGTATGCACCATATTTCACAAAACATTAGGAAGGAGAAACTTTTTCATGGAACACATTGTAAGCGGCAATCAAATGCTGATTGGCCTTCTCATCGGGATAGTAATACTGATATGCCTTGTTCTTACGACGAAAGTACAGGCATTCCTCGCGCTAATTCTTGCGACAGTCATCGTTGGTGCAATCGGCGGTATGCCCCTGCTTAACACGTCCTACATAGGGGCAGACGGTCTCTCACACAGCGGGAGCATAATATCGTCAATCTCGAATGGATTTGGCGGAACTCTCGGAAGCATAGGAATAATCATAGGCTTCGGAGTAATGATGGGACAGCTGTTCGAGGCTACAGGAGCAGCAAAACGCATGGCATATACATTCCTTCGCATGTTCGGACGCGGACGTGAGGAAGAGGCTTTAGCGTTCACCGGTTTCCTTGTCTCAATACCTATTTTCTGCGACTCCGGCTTTGTTGTTCTTGCCCCAATAGCAAAGGCATTATCTCGCGTAACGAAGAAATCGCTTATAGCTCTGGGCGTTGCTCTTGCGGCGGGACTGGTTATTACACACTCGCTTGTTCCTCCAACGCCTGGCCCTCTTGGTGTCTGCGGAATATTCGGAGTTGATGTAGGGCTGTATATTCTTGCCAGCATAGTATTGGCACTTCCTATGGCTATAGGGTGCATAATGTATGCGAGAATGTCCCTTGCGAAGAAATACTACTGGCTGCTCAACGACAATGACGAAGTAGTGAAAGCAGAATACCAGAAGCCTGATTATGACGCGGCGTTCAACATGGATATGACGGGAGTACCTGGAACGATGGAGTCATTCATGCCGTTAATTCTCCCGATAATATTAATCCTCATCAACACGGTAGCTTCAGCCCTGAAGATGACGACAGGTTTCATGCAGCCGATTATCTTCTTGGGACAGCCGATAGTAGCGGTTGGACTTGGACTTCTTGTGGCGATATTCACACTTGCGCGGACATTAACCCGTGAGCAGGCACTTGCAGAAATGGAAAAGGGAATGGCCAGTGCAGGAATAATACTGCTAGTTACAGGCGGCGGCGGAGCATTGGGACGAATAATTCAGGACTCAGGTCTTGGAACGTACATGGCGAAGTACCTTCTGGGAACGTCAATACCTCTTGTCATTCTGCCTCTGGTTATTTCGACGGCGATGCGTTTTGTGCAGGGTTCAGGGACTGTTGCGATGGTAACGGCGGCCAGCATAACAGCACCTATCCTCAACAATGCGGGGGTTAATCCGTTATTGGGTGTAATTGCGTGCTGTGTTGGCTCATTGTTCTTCGGGTACTTCAACGACAGCTACTTCTGGGTAGTGAACAGGACGCTGGGAGTAAGCGAGGCCAAAGACCAGATAAAGGTATGGTCATTCACATCGACTATAGCTTGGGCTGTGGGAGTTGTTGAAGTTGTAGTGTTGAGCTACGTGCTTTAAAAGCGATTAACGGGCAGGTCTTGCAGGAATGTGAGGCCTGCTTTTTTTTGTGGAAAGATAGCAGTAATACACTAAAGTCTCTATTTCATCATATTCCGCTTGCGTCAACTTCGTTTTTATAGTAAGCCCAATTGTAAAACAGTAAAAGTGATAAAATAATAAAATAGCATCTTCAGAAGATTATCGTAAAAGAGTAATAGAATATTGCCAAGAGGGCTTCACGTACCGACAGACGTG
>CALAUZ010000397.1 GCA_937892105.1 uncultured Fretibacterium sp.
ATATTATTATAATATTCTTTTTAATAATTATTTTATTTATTCCAATTCCAATAAATTGTAATGTCTGCTTTAATGCAATTCATTTTTTCATGTACTTTAATGGAAGCAACATTATCTAAAGCAACTTGAGAATGTCTCACAAATTTTTTAACTTTAGAAAATCCTTCTAATAATAAAATATATCCATAACCTTTTCTTCTAAACTCTGGTTTTGTATATAATCCACCAGTAGTACCATCCAAATGTTCCATAACATATCCTATAAGGTTATTATTTTCATATAATGCCCATATTTTTTTCTTTTGCTGAATTTCTTCGACATATTCTGGTTTTCCATAAGTTTCTTTGACATAATTTAAATCTTCATCCTTTAAAAGAACTAATTTAGAATCTGAATCTTTTATTCCTTCTCCTTTATATATATATTGAATAAAAGGCTCTGAATATTTAGAAGGCAATGATTTAGATATTTTTTTATTAGTAGTTGAAAGATAATTAAAGCATAATTCTTTCATTTTAGTTATAACTTCATCTTCTTTTCCTGATTTATCATCACATTCAGCATAATAATAATCTGTCTCTGGAACATAAAAAATAAAATAATCTTTTGTACTGATAAATATATTATACTAGATTTCCTGCTTCATGAACGCCGGAGTATCAATGACAACACTCGCAGAGCCGTCATCATTTGCTCTCATTACAGCGTGAACTCCCATAGGAAGAAACATGTTATATTTTCCGTGTCCAGAAGGCATACCTTTAATCACGGGTTTTCGGGATAACCTTGCGTAGCGTTTAAGAATATCATCAAGCGTAAAATCCTCAATAGGTGAGCTGTCCTCGTCCTCACAACCCACAAAATCTCCGAGAATAATCCCGTTTACGCGCCTCAAAAGCCCGTTCTGCCAAAGCTGGTTCATCATTCTGTCCACCCTGTAAGGTTTCTCGCCAACTTCCTCAATCAGGAGCAATGAGCCTTTCCCGTCAAGTTCGTATGGAGTTCCGACGAGTGAGGCTATTAGTGTGAGATTTCCGCCTACTATGACACCTTCCGCAGTGCCTGAGGTTACAGCTTCAAGTTTGCGCCCCTCCGGCATGGGAATTTCGCCTATTGCTTCAGTGCTTTGAAGTCCCGCAAAGAAATTTGAGCGTGTGTATTCGGAGTCAAAATTCTCGCGGACAAAAGAAACCAACATAGGCCCGTGAATTGTTGATATTCCTGCTTTCTGTCCCAAAGCAATGTGAAGCGCGGTAACATCGCTGAAACCGATTAATGGTTTCGGGTGTTTCGCTATCATTTTGTAGTCGAGCCTGTCGAGGAGCCTTGCCGAACCGTAACCGCCCCTTACGCACAGTATAGCCTTAACGCTGTCATCACGGAAGAAAGCGTTAATATCCTCTGCACGTTTCCTGTCTGTTCCTGCGAAATGCTCATACATTGCTGTTGCTGAAGGAGCTAATTTGACCCTGTAACCCTGAGACTTCAAAAGCTCTATTGAACCGTCAAAATCCTTGCTGCTTGTGTAAGTTCCCGGCGACAGAACCCCTATACAATCCCCAGATTTCAGGGCAAATCCCCTAAGTCTGGCAACATCTTTTGCACTTGAGACAGAAGAAAACAACATTAAGGCTGCTGCTGCAAAAAATAATTTTCTCATGGACAACCTGCCTCCTAAATTTTAGACATTAACTCCCATATTATAAGCTCAAAACCCTGCCAGCCCTCAGCCCTAGATGTCTTCTCAAGGAACGACAGCCTTGCGGACTTTGCCATGAACGTTTTAATTCTATCAGCACCATAATACTTCAGAGCGGATTTTGCCTTGTTGAGGGCGTAAGTCTTTTTTGCCGGATCAATACCAACAGCCTTCAACGCTTCCTCTGTGCAATTTTCAAGGAAGCACGATAGGATTAATGCTGGACGCAGCCTGTTAGTGATTGCGGCGATTACGGGAAGCAAAGGCTCATCACGAAGGTACTTCAAGGCTCTGGCGGTATTGTGCGGATTATTGGCGCATACGGAATCGAGTAACATCATCATTGCCCTGCCGCCTTCATCGAACGAGAGATTTTCCGCGTCCTCAAGTGTGATTTCGCGTCCGTCAGCGTACAGTGCCAGCTTTCGGATTTCGCCCCGTAATTCCTCTTGGGACTCTATGTTTTCTGCGAGCAGCTGTGCGGCATCATGTGAGAGTTTGAAACCTTCCTCCTTAGCGAGTGAGAGAAGCCATGCCTGACGCTTCCACGGGGGGATTTGAGCTTCGGGCTTTATGAGTGTTATCTGCTTTGCTATGGGCTTGAGAGTTTTTGTGTCAGTGCTGAAGACGAGGATTATAACGGTGTCGGCGGAATTGTCCTCAATGAGCGGTGAGAGAGTTTCGGGGAAGTCTCCGAGAGTTTCTGCATTCTCAATGACGATGGTTTCACGTGAGGCGAAAAGTCCGGGAGTTATTGCGTTCTCGAACAGTTTGTCCCATGTCCCGAATGTCTGAGCGTCATATTTCCCTGAGAGCGGCCAGCCTTCTTTTGCGAGACGGTTGAGCTCGGTGTGGAGTTGTCTGCGCTGTGCTTCGGAGTATTCGATTGCGATTATGTGCGGCATTTTGTGTCATTCGCCGAGTGTAATGACGTGTAGCCACACTATATTATCGTCAGCAGTGAAGGTTTTATTTTTTGTGGGTCTGGAGTTGTCCCATTTTTCGCCGGTTCCTCCTCCAATAAGTCCGAGTGATTTAGCTCTACCCGCAATTTTTTCCTTAACTCTTTCCTCGCCATCGCTGAACCTGTAGCCCACATACCAAATGTTTGCTTTTTTCTTCTCACCATCAGCCTGACCAAAAGCATATTCACTCTTTTTTATGCTGCCATCACTATTGTTTGTTGTCTTAATGGAGCTGCTATTGTTCATGTACTTCACTATTTCAGATGAATGCCCCTTCCTCGTGAAGCCTTCAAAATTATCTGATTGGCTAGCGTTTCCGTCTACATCGTAGATACGGTAAGTATTACCCTCATTCTGCTGGGTTCTAACACTACGCTTGTGGTCTGCATACCAAGATAACGTTGCTTTCTTGAGGTTCGTCAAGTTGCTTATTATGTTGCTTGCCTTTGCTGACGTTACAGCCTCAGTGCTGGAGAACATCATCATTGCCGCAAGAATGCCGATTACCACAATCACGATTAACAGCTCAACTAGAGTAAAGCCTCTTTCCTTATTCATGAAATTTCCTCCTGTCATGCTTGATATATTGCCGGAATGTTTATTTCTCTACCCGTCCAAAGTTGAGTATCTTTACACCGACAAATACATCAGAATTACCCTGTTTATATGGATCGCTGTATTCGCCTTCCTTTTCCGCGTCTTTCCTTATAAGCCCTGTTGATTTTGCGCGCGCCTCCAGCTTTTCCTTCAGCCTTATGCTCTCATCTGGCATCTTGTAGAGAATAACCCACTCGCAAGGATCTGTGTTCGTATCTTTACCGTTATTGTTTAGGTAGTCCGTGTAATATATTCCACCCGCATCATCTACCACAGAATCACCCACTGTGAAACCCTGATTATTGAGATAAGCAGCAATCTCACTTGTTGGAACTCCATTGTTGTATCTGAAGCGTTTTATATTTCCTCCATCTAAAATATGTCCATAAATGTCAACTCTATCCATATTATCTGCATACCATTCTAATGCCGCAGTTTTCCAATTGTGAAGGTTAGCTATAATTGCTGTAGCGTCCGCCGAAGCTGCCATCTCCGTAGCCGATAACATCATCATTGTAGTAAGAATACCAATTACCACAATCACAATTAATAACTCAACGAGGGTAAAACCTCTACACATACCCATACGCTTTTCGCAACCCCTATTGCGTATCATTACGCATCACCTTGACTTATGTCATTTTATATACATATTGGATTTGTTGATTATAGCACAAAACATAAAAACAAAATCTCCCACCCGTAATGAGCAGGAGACTTCATCATTTCACATTTAGCCTTTAACTACTATATTTACCAGTTTGTCAGGCACCGCAATAACCTTCACGATCTCTTTCCCGGCAATCTTTCCGGCTACAAATTCTTCGGCCATTATGCTTTTCGCGAGTTCGTCCTTGTCCATTCCAGCAGGACGCTCAAACTTCCCCCTCACCTTACCGTTCACCTGAACAACAACCGTAACACTGTCCTGTACAAGCGCAGATTTGTCGGCTTCCGGCCATGCCTCGAGGCAGAGCATGTTCTCATGTCCGAGCATCTCCCAGAGTTCTTCAGTGATGTGCGGACAGAATGGGGATAAGCAGTTCAACAGTACGTCAACAGCCTCACGCTTCAGTTCCCATGCGTCTGGTGATGGGTCATTGAGCGAGTATATTGCGTTCGTAAGCTCCATTAGGCGGGCTATTGCGGTGTTAAACTGTTTCTCGTCCGTAATGTCATGGGTTACGCTGTCGATTGTCGCGTGTATCCTGCGCTTGAAGTCCCTCAATGCTGAACCCTTAATCTCCGACATTGGTATAACCTTTTCCCCATACTTCCTGAGATTTTCCGCGTTCTCCTCAACGTAACGCCATACGCGGTTAAGAAATCTATGTGCGCCTTCAACGTTTCTGTCTGACCAGTCCAAATCGTTGCTGGGCGGTGCTGCAAAAAGTATGAACAGCCTTATCGTGTCAGCTCCATACTTCTTGACCATCTCGGTTGGATCTACGGTGTTTCCGAGAGACTTTGACATTTTTGCGCCGTCCTTGATTACCATTCCCTGAGTGAGAAGACGTGTAAAAGGTTCGCGGGCTTTCGTAAGGCCAATGTCAGTCAGGAATTTTGCGAAGAAGCGGGCGTATATCAGGTGTAAACATGCGTGTTCTATTCCGCCTATGTACTGGTCTACCGGCATCCAGTAATTGACATCTTCCTTTTTGAACGGAGCGTCATCACAGCCGGGTGAACAGTAGCGGTCAAAGTACCATGACGAACAGAAGAACGTATCCATTGTGTCAGCTTCACGCCTTGCCGGGCCTCCGCAATGAGGGCATGTAGTGTTGAGAAAGTCTGGAAGGTCAAGCAGCGGTGAATGTCCGACTTCTTTAACCTCGACATCTTCGGGAAGCCTGACGGGCAACTGGTCTTCCGGAACTGGAACAACCCCGCATTTGTCGCAGTACACGAAGGGTATTGGTGTTCCCCAGTAACGCTGGCGTGAAATGAGCCAGTCTCGGAGCTTGAAGTTCACTTCACGTTTGCAGATACCTTCCTTTTCGCCCCAGTCTATCATGGCTGGAATTGCCTCACTTGTTGCCATGCCGTCGAATTTTCCGGAGTTGCAGGCTATACCGTCTTCCTCGAATGCATGGGACATTGTTGCGCCGTCAAGTATTGTGCCGTCTTTGGGATTAATGACGGGGATTACGGGAATGTCGTATTTTCGGCAGAAGTCGAAGTCTCGCTGGTCATGGGCAGGAACTCCCATTATTGCGCCTGTTCCGTAATCTATGAGGATATAGTTTGCGACCCAAATCGGAATTTTCTTGCCGTTGACGGGGTTAATGCCGTAGAACGGTGTTTTGAAGCCGAGTTTTTCAGCTCCTGCGTCAGAACGTTCAATAGATGACTGTGCTGCAACATGTTTCACGAAGTCGGAAAGTTTCTGCGCCTCATCAGGTTTCATGGCCGCCTGCATTTTCCTGACGAGTTCATGTTCAGGGGCAAGAGCGATGAATGTAACGCCGTAAATCGTGTCAAATCTGGTTGTGAAAGCCTCAAGGTCGTAATTCAGGTCTGGAATTTTGAACGACAGCCTTGCGCCTTCTGAGCGTCCAATCCAGTTAGTCTGCATTATGCGTACTCTTTTAGGCCAGCCGTCCAAATCCTTCTCGATATCGTCAAGTAATTCCTGAGCATAGTCAGTTATTTTGATGAACCACTGTTTGAGGTTCTTTTTGTGGACAGGGTTTCCGCAACGCCAGCAGCCGCCGTCAACGACCTGTTCATTTGCGAGGACAGTGCCGCAGGTTTCGCACCAGTTTACGGGGGCTTCTTTCTGGAATACTATGCCGCGCTTGTACATCTGAAGGAAAATCCACTGGTTCCAGCGGTAATATTCGGGAAGACAGGTTATGGCCTCGCGCCTCCAGTCGTAACTGTAACCCATACGTTTGAGCTGTTCGGTCATGTAAGCGATATTTGAGAGCGTCCAATCGTGAGGCTTGGTATTGAACTTTATGGCGGCGTTTTCAGCGGGCATTCCGAAGCTGTCGAAGCCGATTGTGTAGAGAACGTTGCGGCCGTTTTTGCGGTGGAAGCGGGCTAATACGTCTCCTATTGAGTAGTTGCGTATATGTCCCATGTGGAGTGCGCCAGAGGGGTATGGGAACATTTCGAGGCAGAAGAACTTTTCGCGGGAAGTGTCAGTGTGGGACTCGAAGCAGTTAGAGGAGTTCCAGCGTTCCTGCCATTTATGTTCTATATCGGCAAAATCATAAGGCATAAAGAAATTCATACCTCCAAATAAAAATTTAATTTTTCGTGCAAATTATTTCACGCAAATTATACAACAGGCCTAAAATCCCAACTCAGCATGATATAATCAACAAAAATTATATAAAAAGGTGTGCCGATATCATGCACAATAATCAACATGATGGATCCAAGTTGAACTACGCTCTGATGAAGTATCTTTCCTCGAATATAGGCGAGGAAATACAGAGTATCGCAGCTCGCAGGTTTTTACCCAGTGTTAATGTCTATGTATACAGAGAGTGCCTTAACTCTTTCAGGCCGAAATCAGAACAGAAATTCAAGTTAATACTTAATGGCTGGTGGATGCATCATCCGAAATGTTTTCCCCCTTCAGAGTACATTGATCCCCTACTTGTATCAATGCATTTCGACAGAACAATACGCAGTGTTATAGCTGGTAACAGGTCGAGTGTGAACTACCTCAGAGAACATGGTCCGGTAGGTTGCCGGGACAAAGATACAATGAGTTTCCTTCTTGAGCATGATATACCTGCATATTATTCGGGGTGTATGACTTTGACTCTGACAGAGAATAGGCACATAAAGGCTTCAGAAGGGGGGGGGGTATGTATTGTGTGTTGATGTATCTGATGAAGTATATGAATACGTAAACGGGATTTCAGACAGGCCTGTCTTTCGCATCACAAAATTGACTAACCCCTATATTATGAGTATGGACAGGCTCGAACTCGCAAAAATATACCTGTACATTTACCACAATGCTTCAGCTGTAATAACAACAAACCTTCATACAGCATTTCCATGTCTTGCCTTTAACGTTCCTGTGTGCCTGATAGATCAGGAAAAAAGAGATGGAAGATTTGATGGGCCAGAGGAGTTCACAAATCACTGCACGTGTTCCAAGTTCCTAGAGGGGAAGTATTATGACGTGAATAATCCCCCGAATAACCCGCAGGAGTTTATAGCGTTCCGGGACACCCTTACTGAAACATGCATGAATTTCACAGGGTATGACTCGGGAATTCCCACGCTTGAAGATAACTATAGGCCTGATATTATACGAATAGTTCAGATGATGGCAAATAATATAAATGGTTGCAAAAAATCAGTATTTGATCTTAGCGGGAGACATATACTGAAAGTTGCCGCAGTAAAATTTTGGCATAAGATATTCCGTCCTTCAGTGCGTTACGTTTCCGCGTATGAACGTTATTATTATGACAAATATCTTGGCTAATTTTTCTGTCCTGCCTCTATCTCCCCTAACTTCTCCTCAAATCCATATATCGTCGGGTCTATCTTATCTACCGTCTTGTTCAGTTCGTCCATCAGCCGGAAACGCCTCGAACTTGGAAGCTGATTGGAAAACCTTTTCACCTTCAGTAGTGCCTGCAAGTAATTTCGTTCGTACTGGATAATCATTTTTGCGGCCATCAGCGCACTGGGGTTCCCCTCGTCAAGGAATAATCTGGCCATCTCCATGTTCTCCTCTATCTCCATCTCATCATACCATATCTCAGCCAGTATCCTCAAAAAACGTTCCCTGTTACCCTTGCGCGTTATCCGACGGGCTAGAATGTCTATCTTCTTCATTCCGGCTTTCAGTTCACGCATTACCGTCTCAACCTTCAATGACGGCAGAGAGTATTCAGCTATGTATTCCGCCTCGTCCTCTATCAATACCTGTCTGCGCAATAACTTCCCGTATGATGGTGTCAGCCTTATTACTGCGGGTTCTGAGTTCTTCGACATTAACTGACGGAATATTACTCCCGTCCTGAATCTTCCGCATTCATAGTTGCAATTATCGTCCTTCAGAAACGTTACATAGCCTGGATCAAATAACCCTTTACGTCCCGCACGTCCCGACATTTGGAGAAACTCATTGTGTGTTATGGGCATGTAATTATAGTAGTTCACAAGCTGGGCAAAGATTACGTATTGAGCCGGAAGGTTCACTCCCAATGCAAGCGCATTCGTACCGCATACTACATCAAGAAGCCTCTCTCGAAATGCCGACTCAACCAGCAACTTCTCTTTAGGCAACATGCTTCCATGATATATCCCTACTCCCTTGTAGATACCGGGTAATGTCCTCTTGACTTCCAGGATTTTTGCAAGTTCATCTATACGCTTCACGTTTTCCGGCGGTATCCTCTTTCTTGTACGCGATATCTGGCCGGCAAGGTCTACTACTCCCCTCTGTGAAAACAAAAATACTAATGCATCATGTATTTCATAGAGCTTCACTGGGTCATTAGGCTGGAAAATAAGCTCTGTAATACGTTTACGTCCGGAATGAATTACAAATTCCCTCTGGCATATATCCGATAAGTATCTGCCAACATTCTTTACTCCTCCCAAAGTCGCTGACATTACGAGGATTTGTGTGCTTGGGTCTGTATCCTTTATGCCGTCAATGTATGTCCTTGCCCTGCTGAAATCCGTAAAAATATAATGGAATTCGTCAACAATTAATTTCTGGTCTGGGACACGGGAATATTTCATGGTGTATATTTCC
Source organism: uncultured Fretibacterium sp. (assembly GCA_937892105.1). The sequence goes on from CALAUZ010000397.1 coordinate 9,003, forward strand.
TGTGTGCAGCAAATTATGTTTGCTCCCTCATTACGCTTGAAATCTCCAGTCTCTATCCCTACATCAAGTCCCATTCTGCGCAGGTCAAGATAGCGTTCGTTGCTCAATGCCTTAATCGGTGCCGTGAAGATTATTCGTCTTGATTCTGGTTCAGGGTTTATGCTGCCGTCCAATCTCAGAATACCTGCCCATAAATACGCTGCCAGTGTTTTGCCTGAACCTGTGGGGGCGGATAATACTGCGCTGCTGTCCTTTATGTGATTGTAAGCACGTATCTGCCAGTCATAAAATTTTGTTCCCAATGTGTGAAATTCTTATCCCTTCATAAATATAAAGAGGCAGTCCAATAAGCCGGGTTCTGTATGAATGACGGCCATTTATCTGGGATATCCCTCGCGGAATTCCTCAAGCGGTCTACCCTGAAGCAGGCGGGCAGCCTTTAACCTTCGCTATTAGACCTTGCTTCAGATGGGGCTTGCATAGCTCATGAATTGCTCCATGACTGGTGGGCTTTTACCCTTCACCTTTTCACCGTTGCCATTATTGCCTGGCTGTGTATTTTCTGCTGCGCTTTCCCTCAGATTGCTCCGGCCAGTTGTTAGCTGGCATCTTGCCCTGTGAAGCCCGGACTTTCCTCCATACTGTGATTATATGGCGGCCGTCTGAACTGCCCTGTCTGCTATTTTATCATGCTGTTCCTCAAAATCTCCGTGAACATATCCGCTGCCGTCTCCAGAATATTATCGTTGAAGTCATAGCCTGAAGTGTGAACAGCCGGGTAATCCCCGCCGTTCCCAATATAGAATATCGCTCCATTCACCTGCTTCGTGTAAAGTCCGAAATCCTCAGACGCTCTCAGCGGTTCGGCCATGTCGATAACCTGATGCCCCAATGTCTTTGCCGCTTTCCTTACACGTTCAACGCAATGCTTGTCGCTTGATGTATCAGTGAAATAATCGCTGACTTTCTTTGTGAGGCTGAGTGAATGTTTAGCGGCCAGTTCGTCAGAAAGTGTGATTATGGCGTTGTATGTCTTGCGCATTTCCGGCTCACGTTCCGCCCTTACAGTGATGGATATCTCTCCATTGCCAGGCGAAATCCCGAAGTTCCTTCCGCCTACATTAATGTTGACGATGGTACATAACGCATTCCCTCTCACACTGTCAATCTTTGATACTAATTCTGCGATTGCATATGCCGGATTGATACCCTTCTCAGGTTCGCTTGCATGTGAAGTTTTACCCTCGAACATCAGAGTTATCCCTGCTGAAGCATACTGGCATACACCCTCTCGTACCACTATGCTCCCTTCCGGCCAGCCGCTCCAATTATGGAAAGCGTAAATCTCGCTTATGCTTCTTTCCCGCAAAAGACTGGAACATTCCCTTGCTCCCTGTCCCGTCTCCTCCGAATGCTGGAAGATTAGATACACTGAGCGTTTAACCTCCAATTCTGAAAGTTCAAGCCCTAAACCGCATAATGCCGCACTGTGTCCATCATGTCCGCATTTATGGGATATGCCGGAATTTCGTGATGAATATGGGAGGGAGATTGCCTCGTCCATTGGCAGAGCGTCCATGTCGGCTCGGAATGCTATCGCCTTTGTACCCTCAACGTAGCGTGAGGCGTAAAACCATTTCCCGCAGTCTACTACGGCTAAACGGGTATTGGCCTCTATGAAGTCCATTAGACGGCGTTTTGTGGCTGCTTCATGGCCGGATAGTTCGGGATATTGGTGAAGTTCATGGCGCAGGGTAATAATTTTGCGCAGGCTGTCTTTGTTCAAGTATAATCACCTCATTGCGAATAATAGCACTACAGCCCCATCACTCCAAACATTATCACACCCGCAACCGCACTCAGCACTAACACTTTTGGGATTGACACCCTGAACTTAAGCAACAGCATCAGGTCTACAATTCCCAATACCGCAGAAGGCACGTTAATTCCTCCGGCAATGTCAGCGTAATTCACCAGCACCAAATCCACAACTACCCCCGCAACCATTCCAACACATGCAGGACGTACCCCAGTCATTATCTGTCCTAGCCTCTTGTTGTCGCGGAAATGGTCAAAGAATACCGCCACAACAGCACATAGTGTGAATGTTGGAGCAAGTGCCCCCATGTTCGCGATGAATGCACCGATTATTCCTGCCGCCCTCATTCCGGCAAACGTTGCGCAGTTCAGACCGAGTGGGCCGGGTGTCATCTCTGCGATTGCCACAATGTCAGATACTTCCGAAGCCGTCATCCAGCCATGTGAAATCATCTCTGCCGAAATCAACGGTATCATTGACAGCCCTCCAAAGCTCGTGAAACCTATCTTCACGAAACTCCAGAATAATTCAAGCAGAAGAAACATTAGTATTTCCCCCTTCTCTCGTAGTATTCGCAAATAATCAGCCCAAGTACAGCACCGATTACGACAAGCCACACAGGACTGACACGCAGGAAGAAATACAGCCCAAACATTGCCAGTGCAATCACGTAACATGGCGGCAGCTTGAACGCACTCTTAATCATTCCCATTAATGCGCTGAGTATTACAGGGGCAACGGCAGTACGTACACCCCTCATTGCTGACGCTACCCAGATGTTTGACTGGAACGCTGTATAAAAGCTAGTTATCATTATCAGGATTATCATGGGGACTGTTATCATTCCGAACATGCAGGCCACTCCGCCCCAAAATCCCGCCATTCTATGACCGAAGAACATTGCTATGTTGCCTATCATCGTTCCAGGAAGACTTCTGCCTATGCTCGTTATGTCGAGTAATTCCTCGTCTGTCAGCGATTTTTCACGATCAACGTATAATTCTTTCATCTGCGCCACAATGCTCCAGCCGCCTCCAAATGTGAACGCTCCAAACTTCAGGAACTGCATATACAGCCTCGCAATCATGAAAGCTACTCCCCCTTTGACGCATTGATTTCCGTTATAGTATCACGTATCACAGCCGCCCTCTCAAAGTCCAGCTTCTCTACAGCCTCCCACATTGCACGCTCAAGCTCCGAAATGCTCATTCTCCCTATGCTCTTGGTCTTGCCGGAAGAACCAGAATATTTCCCGCTGCGTCCCGCCTCATTGTACGCGCTTGCAAGCTCAGGAGGAAGCAAATCCGAAACATCTTTCGTTATGCTCTTGGGGGTAATGTTGTGTTCCTTGTTCCAGGCAGTCTGCTTCTCTCTTCTGCGTCTGGTCTCGTTCACTGCCTGAGTTATGCTGTCGGTCATTATGTCAGCGTAAAGTACTATCCTGCTGTTCACATTCCTTGCCGCCCTGCCCATAATCTGAATTAGTGAACGGTAAGAACGCAAGTAGCCTTCACGGTCAGCGTCAAGAATGGCCGCAAATGTAACCTCCGGCAAATCCATACCCTCTCGCAGAAGGTTAATCCCAACCAGAACATCAATACTTCCCGCCCTCAAATCACGGATTAATTCGGCACGTTCAAAAGTATTCAGCTCTGAATGTATGTACTTAACACGGAACTTTAACTCGGAAAGATAGTCTGCAAGGTCTTCTGAAGCCTTCTTCGTCAGCGTAAGCACAAGAGAACGTTCCCCCCTTGATACGTTGTCTCTAAGGCGGTCAATAAGGTCATCAATTTGCGTTTTTGCCGGCAATACTTCAACTTCCGGATCTGGAATGCCGGTGGGACGTATAATCTGTTCGGCGATAACGCTCGATGTTCCAAGCTCATAATCACCGGGAGTTGCCGACACAAACAAAGCCTGCCTCATTTTCCCCTCGAACTCCTGCCACTGAAGCGGCCTGTTATCCATACATGAAGGAAGCCTGAAACCATTTTCAACAAGCACCTTCTTCCGTGCCCTGTCTCCGTTGAACATTGCATGAACCTGCGGCAAAGTTATATGAGACTCATCAATGATCATCAAAAAATCGTCAGGGAAAAAATCAATTAACGTACCTGGAGGCTGACCCTTTTTTCTGCCATCAAGGTAGACCGAGTAATTCTCTATTCCTGAACAATACCCCGCTTCGCCCAACATCTCAAGGTCATACAGCGTTCTCATTTTTATACGTTGTGCCTCAACCAGCTTTCCTTGTGCCTCAAAATCCGCCTCAACCCGTGAAAGTTCATCTTGTATCATTGGGACTGCCTTAGCGATTGCGTCCTCCTGAGTAACGTAATGTTGTGCCGGAAATATGCTTGCTTCGTTCACGTTCTCGATTACGTGTCCTGTTACAGGGTGGGTAATATCTATGCGTTCTATCTCGTCATCATAGAATGTTATGCGGATACATATTTCGTCCTCATATGCCGGGAAGACTTCAACGGTGTCGCCTCTGACGCGAAATTTTCCGGGTTCGGGAGTAAAATCTGTTCTTTCGTAATAATTCCCGACAAGCCTGGCCATGAAGTCCCGTTGGTCTGTCCTTTCATTAACGCTGAATGATATTATTGCGTCCTCGTATGCTTCTTTCATGCCAAGCCCGTAAATACATGATACACTGGCAACAACTATAACATCTCTGCGTTCAATCAGGGCTTTTGTTGCCGAAAGTCTAAGCCTCTCTATCCTGTCATTTATTGACGCGTCCTTCTCTATGTATGTATCACTTTGCGGAATGTATGCTTCAGGCTGGTAATAGTCATAATAGCTGACGAAGTATCTCACAGCGTTTTCGGGAAAGAATGCCTTGAACTCGCTGTAGAGTTGTGCGGCAAGAGTTTTGTTGTGTGCAAGTACAAGGGCTGGTCTGTCGAGGTTGGCGATGATATTTGCGGCGGTGAAGGTTTTTCCGCTGCCGGTAACTCCCTTGAGGGTCTGGAAGCGGTTGCCAGACTTTATGCTGCGGGTTAATGCTTCAATGGCTTCGGGCTGGTCTCCTGATGGCAGCCATTGTGAATGAAGAACGAAATGTTTTATCTTTCCCAATATTAATTTTCCCTTTCTTAATGAATTGGCTATATTATATTCTCATAATTACGATACTTTATTTGCAGTCACAATGTGCAACATGTTTCCTATAATTACCCAAAATCAGCAAACCCCGCATGAAATGTGATAATATATAGCAACATGTCAGCTTTGTTATTTCACCCGAAAGCGGAGGCCTTAATCACAAAATGCAGGAAGTCAAAAAAGTTACCACTGAAGCCGGAACTAATGAATGGCAACTAGTCGTATTCGTTCTTGGCGATCAGTCTTTCGCAATCAATGTTGACAAGACACGCGAAATATTACGTTGGCCGGGAGTTCGCTCAATCCCTGACGCTCCCGTAGCGTTAATCGGAATTACATCAGTACGCGGTGAAGTTCTCCCTATGGTGGATCTGAGAATATTCTTAGGCATACCTCCCGTTACACCTATGGAGCAGAGCAAGGTCATCATCGCGGAGTTCAACGAGGTAAAACTGGGCTTTGTCGTTGACGCTGTGGAGAGAATATACCGCATAAAGTCCGAAGACCTCGACGCAAGCATGACGGGAAAATATCTGGGAGACTGGATACTCTACGTCATAAAGCGCGATGCCCGTAACGTCCTTCTCCTCGATTATGAGGCAATCGTTCAGACCATAAGCCCGCAGCTCGTCATTCAGCATTCTGGCGATCCCGGAAAGGCTGTCGCAATGATGGAAGGCGTTGGACACCCGGGCGATTACCATATCATCGTGGCAGAAGATTCACCATTAATCCGCAAGCAGGTAGAAGACGCATTAATGGCCAGCGGGTTCACTGATCTCCACATATGCCCTGACGGAAAAGTTGCCTATGACGCTATCGTTGGCGCAAGCGAACATTGCGACCTCCTCATCACGGACGTTGAAATGCCCAGACTTGACGGCCTCACATTGACACGCCGCGTAAAGGAGAACCCTGACACCAAGAACATACCGATAATAGTATTCTCCTCGATAATGGCCAATGATATCAAGAACAAGGCAGCAAGCGTTGGGGCAAATTATCAGGTAACGAAGCCCGAAATTACACAGCTCGTTGAATGCGTCGTCAAGGTTATACGCGAGAAACAGGAACGTGAAACTACGGAGGAAGCCAGCTAAGCTGTGATACTGCCTTTCTGGAATTCTGAGCTTTATGTGGAAATATCTTCGTGGTTTCCGTTCGGGAAGGATTACAGCCCTGTCTCCGTGAACAGGTTTCACAGCGCGGATCTCAGGAATATAGCCGGGTCATGTATGGATTTGGACGGCGAATTTTTCTTCATGGCCTCGCCTTCAACAGGGTGTGTCGGCAGCCTTCCACGTGAAAATTTCTTCAGATACCAGCCTGATAGCGTGTTTAACTTGGGCTTTCTTATGATTATGGGATATTCTGAGAAGCTGGAGAGGGCAATAATAATCTCTCTGGGTCTGGCAGGAGCAAAAAGCGGTATCAGTGCTGGTATTACAGCGTGTTCTATCTGGAATCACGGAATATTCGAGGGAACTGCGAAGGTTATAGCGGTTGCAGGTGATGAGCCGTTCTATGATTGTACTGACTATATGCGGATATTATCGAGAGTTATGGAGGAAGTAAAAGGCTTCATCGGAACGCCGGGACAGTCATATTATGCCGAAAAATTCGGGTATGACCGTTTCTTCATGGCGTGGGAAAACGATAATCCCTATGATATTGCGGCCAGCAGGATAATCTCGGAGTTTGAACTTGACGGTACAAAGGAGATAGTCGGCGGGCCGGCACAGGAGGAATTTCCGCCGTTCATGGGTGCGGCAGTGAGCATAAGATAAGGAGTTGCATATACTTGATAAGGAAGAAGAAAGAGAAGGACGAAACAAAACCTGTTACAGAAGGAGAATTTGACACAGACAAAGAAATTGCTAAAACCACGACTGACAATAAAAGTCATAACGCTGTTACCAATCTTCTTGATGAGGGAAGCGGCAGAGGATACGTTACACATGACGACATAGAGAGACACATACCCGTAGAGACATGGGACGCTGACACTCTCGACAGGATATTCACGAACCTTCAGGAGATGGGGATTGATGTTGTAGACAAGTCAGAAATAGGGAAAATGCCGCAGCAGACCGATGCCAGAGAGGAATTTATCCCTACGGTTGACAGTGAACTGGGCAAACTTGATGATATTCCCCTGACTGACCCCGTGAGAATGTATCTGCGTGAAATCGGTAAAGTATCACTGCTTACGGCGGCAGAAGAAGTTGAACTGGCAAAGAAAATGGAAGATGGAGACGTTGAGGCAAAAAAACGGCTTATTGACGCTAATCTCCGTCTTGTCGTTAGCATAGCGAAGAAGTATATCGGAAGGGGAATGCTTTTCCTCGACCTCATACAGGAGGGGAATTTAGGGCTTATCCGAGCCGTTGAGAAGTTCGATTACCGAAGGGGCTTCAAGTTCAGCACATATGCAACGTGGTGGATACGCCAGGCGA
>CALAUZ010000398.1 GCA_937892105.1 uncultured Fretibacterium sp.
GTAACTGTGAAGCGTGATAATCTCGGTGATATATACATCTATTTAGCGTGTGAGACACAGTGCGATATAGTCAAGCCGCGAACAGGTAAAAGCGTCGGGTTTGGTCGCGCCAGCAAGCGCAAGCATTACGGTAAGACCAGAGTAATCTGGCTGTGTCGATGATGCTAAAATCCCCCGCATAACAACGGCAGGGAGTATGTCAAGCATAAGAGAGTCGCTCCCTTCGTGATGTTAATTCGTCTAACGCGTCTATTACTGCCTGCTTGATTTTCTCGGCTATGCTCATGTCCTGAGAGTCGCCCGTTAAGTTGACAGTGAGATTCACAGACGGCCATGAAGAATTAACATTATCATTGCTCCGAATGCTATGCACATCAATATATCTTCCTGCATTGGTTACACCTCCTATTTCATTTGCCTGCTGAATTAATGTTGAATTGCCGGTTATGTCGTTAGCTGATTGACTTATGGCTGAATGACTCTGCGTGAAGGCATTAGCTGTTGTCATTATGGCTGAATGACTCTGCGTGAAGGCATTAGCTGTTGTCATTATGCCTGAATGACTCTGCGTGAGACTCTGTGCGTTGGTCATGGCCGTATTGCTTTGAGAGTCGTTGCGAGTTATCCCTAACATTTGAGCTGCCTGCATCAGAAGGGGAATGCCTCGTGATTTGTCGGTGAGGGGGATTATTGCTTCTGCTCCTTTTTCGGCTGCCCATGTCAATATCGGATGGCTATATATTCCTCCCATCGCGTTATTGGCTGGACGCATATGTGAGGGACGTAAATCCTGCGTGCCGTATTTTTGGACGATGTCAGATTTCCCACGCTCAATTTGTCCTGTTGGTAGTTCAGGAGCTTTCCATGACGCAAACGGATTCCATCCACTGAATAAATTTGTCAGCCAGTTATAGAACTCTACAAAAGGTGCTTTCACCCAGTCTATTGCGTCTAATGCGTATTGCTTGATAGGCGCGAATATGTCAGTGAGCTTCCATGAATCCCACCATAACACAAAATCATTCCATGCCTTAGACACTACTTCGCATACCCACATAGCTTTTTCCTTCAGCCAATCCCAATTGTGATATGCCCATGCTATTCCTACTGCAAGAGCTGTTATCCCCGTAATCATGAGACCTATAGGATTCGCATTCATGGCCGCGTTCCATAACCATTGAGCGGCTGTTGAGGCCTTCTGCATTACGGCAAATCCACTCAAGGCACCTTCCGCAAGCCGTGTTGCTCGTTGAACCTCAAGCCATACAAACGGTAATCGCATAAGCAATCCTCCATACTTGAATACCGTTGCTCCTACCTTCCATGCTGCCATCCCTGCACCTATCTTTATCACTAACTCCGCTAACTTCTCATGCTCCTTGATGAATGACGTTATCTTGTTCAGGGCGTCCGTTATCTCTTGTACGATTCCACGCGACCATTCTTGAAGGGGATTACCTACTGACTCCATAAACCCCTCCCACGCTGATGACAGACTAGTTAAGTCTCCGCGTAAGTTGTCATTGCGAGTAAGTGCCATTTTTGACGCTGAACCGTTCTTGCGAGTCATTAGGCCTTCTTGAATCTGTGCAAGCTCACCTGAAGTTATCCCAGCTGCAAATTTCAGCATGTCGCCTCCGTAGGCTTTTCCGAACACTCCCATGAATGCCTTTTGCATTTCCGCAGGGCCTTTTGATTGAGTCTTCGTGTATAGTTCCTGCACTACATCTTCCAGCGTCCTCATTCGCCCTGTACGAGTCTTTGTCGCTATCCTGTACTCATTCAGAACTTTATCCGTATCACCTTTCCTCATGGCCAATGCGGATATTGAACGCTCTAATGTCGTTGCCGCTTCCGTCCCTTGTACCGCTGCTCTGTTGGCTAATACTCCGATATAGCTTGCGGCTTGTTCGGGCGTTATCCCTTGCACGGCGGCTGTACCTGATATTCCCTGTAACGCGGCTCCAGCCATCGCTACATTTGTTGCCGAATTGGATGATGTGTACGCTAGTATGTCGGAGATTCGTTGCGCTTCACTGGCGGCTAGGTTAAAGCCTCGTAAGTTGCCTCCGACTATATCAGCTGCTTGTGCTAAGTCCATTCCATCAGCCGCGGCTACATTCAACACTTCAGGCATCATTGCTAGTATCTTATCCACCGTGAACCCTGCTCGCGCTAAATTCTCTTGTGAGTTTGCGGCTTGTACTGCACTAAATTGCGTCATTCGCCCTAATTCTAGACTCTGCTCCCTCAATAGCTCATATTCTCGTTCTGTCGGATTCAATACCGCCTTCACCTGACTCATGGCCTGCTCATAATTCATTGACACAGTTACGGGGGCTTGTAACACCTTCAACGCTCCCATTGATGAAAGCACATCACCTTTCATATTGCCCCAGGTGAGTTGACCGCGTAATGATGAGTATTTTTCCTGCGCACGAGCTAATCGGTCTTGCACTTTGGCGGTCCGGTCTAATTCTTGCGCTAATTCCTGCTGTTTTCGTGCTACATCCGCCGTATATATTCCTGCCTTATTCAGGGCTTGCGTGTATTCGTCTAACTTGCGCCGTTGAGTCTCGGCTGCTTCCCCTAACTTCATCCGCTCTGACTCCGTTCGCGCTGACTTCATTCGCTCTTCCAATTCTTTGAGCTTCGTGGCTTGCGCTTGCCATGCTTTGAGATTACCTTGCGTTTTCTGAAGCCCTTTCATCTTGCGCGATAACTCATCCAGCTTCCTCACCGCGGGCGTTACTTTCGCATTGAAATCACCGCCCATTAACATCGACATACTCACGCCAAACTCTAATATTGAGGCCATGTCTACACCTCACCTCCTTCATGCTATAATTCCATCATCCCATTTAAGGAATGATCCTGTATGTATATTGACTTGCGCAAGAGAAACAGCAGGCTTCATGCGTTCTTGGCGGATTTCGTCATCGGCATTGCTTGCTTCTTCGTTATCGCTGTGGTTGCCTTGTTGCTAATATGATTGAAGCTGTCGTTATCGTTTATTGCGTCATTATCGCTTTAGCTCAACTCATCGTTGACTTCACTACTTGGGGGGATAACTTCCTCATTACCGCTAAATCTTGGTGGGAGTCGGGCAATCCTCTACTAGGTATCCTCGCTATTCCGTGCTTCATTTTGGGCGGAGTGTTTATGCTGGCTTCGTGGGTCATTCCTGCTTGCGTGAGACTCTTACCCATCGTTGCAGGGCTGTGGGGTGTGACCAGACTCTTTTGGGGGGAATAATTATAGTCATGCTCAAATATATCAAAGTCGCTATCAGTGAATTATCTGAATTTGCTCAGGCTTGGTTGTGTTATACCGTCATGCTCGCGTTCTCTTATATCGTTTTCGCGGCTTGGTTCGATTATTTGGCGGGAGTATTCAAATGATATTTTTCGCCATTCCTGTCCCGCTCATTATGGGCGCTTTCTTTATCTACATGTTCTCATGGGTCTATCATTACGGCTGGTATTACGCTCAAAAACAATTCCTCAATGCCGATTACCTGCAACAACTCGGTAAATCTTCATCGGCTTCACAGGCTAGATTTTGGGGACATGTCTATACACTCATCTGCTATGTATTCAGAATAGCGCTATTCATGGCCGGTGCTGGGTTAGGCTGGTTTATCGTCCTTCACTTTTGGCGCTGAGACTTTAACAACTTTGCGCAAGAAGTCTCCCGCCTCTAAGCGTAAGCGTAGGCGGTGAGATGAATTGTGTTTACTTAGCTTAGGATGTTATAATTCGGTCGTAATTATTCTATAGGCTGTGATAATGTGAACTTAGACACTAATAATCATTCAGTATTCTTGCTATATTATCATCTAGTTCTTGTAGTAAAGTACCGTCGTCAAGTTTTCGATTACGTTATTAGTGAGTTTGCTAGGGATATTTTTGTTCATATTGCAAGTACATATAACATTACATTGGAGCAATGGAACCATGATAAAGACCACGTCCATATAATGTTCCGCGCTCACCCTAATACTGAAATATCCAAGTTCATAAACGCCTATAAAAGTGCTTCATCACGGCTTATCAAGAAAAATTTTCCTGCTGTATGCCGTAAACTTTGGAAGGAAATGTTCTGGTCTCGGAGCTTTTGTTTGCTTACTACAGGCGGCGCACCCATAGAAGTAATAAGGCAATATATTCAAACGCAAGGGCAAGATAAATGAACAGAGCATATAAGTTCAGAATTTATCCCAACAAAGAACAACGTATCATGTTTGCTAAGACGTTTGGCTGTGTAAGATTTATATACAATCAAATGCTAGCAGACAAGATAAAGCATTATCAAGAGACAGGCAAAACCCTATCGATAACACCAGCAAAGTATAAAGGTCTCTATGAATGGTTAAAGGAAGTAGACAGTCTAGCTCTTGCGAATGCTCAAATGAACTTACAAACAGCATATAGCAACTTTTTCAGGCAGACACGAATAGGATTTCCGAAGTTCAAGAGTAAGAAGAACAGCCGAAAACGGTATACAACGAATAATCAGCACGGCAGCATAAGAATAGAAGGAGGAAAAATAAAGCTGCCCAAAGTAGGTTATGTGAAGATAGTTCAGCATCGCCCTATGATGGGAGTAATAAAGAGTGTAACAGTAGAACAGACACCAACGAATAAATATTTTGTAAGCATACTAGTGGAGTACGAAAGCCAAGTACCTGAAGTAGAGCTGAAGAAATTTATAGGTTTGGATTATTCAATGCATGATTTGTATGTAACGTCAGAGGGAGAGCGAGCGAACTATCCGAGATATTTGCGTAGGCATGAAAAGAAGCTGGCCAGATTATGCCGGTGGCATTCGAGACGTAAGCATGGAAGCCAAAACCGAGAGCGAATGCGTCTAAGAGTATGCCTAGAGTATGAGAAGATAACGAACCAACGCACAGATTATCTGCATAAGAAGTCATATCATTTTGCAGAAGACTATGATGCAGTATGTATTGAGACACTAAATATGCGAGCGATGAGCCAACAGTTGAGGTTCGGGAAGTCAGTATCGGATAACAGTTTTGGGAAGCTACGAGAAATGCTGAGATACAAGTTATATTTTCGCGGAAAGAAACTGATAGAGATAGATAAATGGTATGCCTCAAGTCAGTTATGTCATGAATGCGGATATAAAAATCCCGAAGTGAAAGACCTGCGCATAAGGGAATGGGAATGTCCAAGATGCGGAGCGTTGCATGACAGAGATATAAACGCGGCGATAAACCTTCGAGAAGAAGGTAAAAGGATAGCCGCAAGTACCGTAGGGACTACGGGAAGTAACGCCTATGGAGAGGGTGTAAGACGATTTCAGTCAGTGGTATTGGCTGAAACGCAGTCCTCGTCGAAGTAGGAAGCCGCCACTTCTATAAGTGGCGGTAGTTCACTCGCCTCATCATTTCTTCCTGATAGTCCTTCACCGTTTCTAGCCATAACGGTATATCCTTCACTGGCATATTCAGCCATTCATTAACACTTGTGCTTAACTCACAGCCTGCTAACGTTATTGCTATGCGTCTGAGCGTTCCGGCGTTGACTCCTCCGATGCCATGTTCCCGAAAAAATTCGATACGGCCATGTACACGGTCATGAAGTCTTTGGCGCTGAGTCCCTTCAACACGTCAGGGGGTATGTGGGCGCTTTTGGCGGCTATATAGATTATGTGCTGAGTCCCCCATAACGGTGCATTAGCGTTTGAACGCCTTAATGACTCTTCTGCCTGTATCAGGTCATTCCCGGTGAGGGAGTCCAAATCAAAATCGAGGCCGTTTAATGTCGTATCACGGTAAGGGATTTCCTTACTGAATGTTATATGCATAATGATTCCTCCTGTATAATTTTTTGCATTCCATTAATATTAACGAGGTGAGTTTTCATGAATGAAGAGATTTTTGTCCGTAAAGACCTTCACGATGCTAACATGGCCGAAATTCGCGCTCTGATGGCAGCAAGTGAAGCCAGACATGAAAGAATCGCGGCGGATATTCACACGGAGAATGAAAAATTACGCGGGGAATTTAGAGTCGAGAATGAAAAACTTCGCGTTGATTTTGAGAGATTGCGCGGCGATGTTAAAGCACTCAATGAAAAAGTTGAAGGCTTTGCTGATACTTTCACCGTCGCTATTCAAAGCCTTAAAGACTCTATTAGCTGGTTAGGTATTGGCATCGCGGTTATGCAGTTAGCTTTAGCTGCCCTCGTTTACTTCCTGCGTTAAGAATTTTGCCGGGAGAACGTTCTAATCCTCCCGGCCATGTCCTTACATCTTGCCTAATGCGCGTCTGGTCTCCGCTAGATAATCTACGCCCTTCACTCGATATATGAAGTTGTATTTATCCACCTCTAGCACTTCTTGACCGTCCCAAAGCACTTTCATGAAGTAAACCTCATGACTCGTTTTGCCTTCCTGTGAATCGTTCACTGCCAGCTTCCCGATGTCAAATGATTTCGTTACCGCCTTCATGAATACGTTGACGCTATGTGAGATATATTCGCCTCTACCTGCGTCAAATGATAGAATTTCTCCGTACATATCCAGAGTATGCGCTACAGGTCTCATTAGCTCCATGAACATTGAGGTTACCGCCCTCCATGTCAATTCGATAGTGATGCTCTGCATATGACCTAATCCGGGGGAGTCTATTACTCCTGCGATTCCCCCGCCTCGTATTTCACTCGTCATGAACTCACCATTCGGAAAATTACCATCCGCTATTCCGGCTTGCTCTTCTCCGTCTATGTACACGTTAAAATTGTTCAGCTTTTCGGGTACTATGTTGCTCATCTTGTCTCACCTCCTTTCAGTGAGATATATCTAAATCATTCCGAACTTGAACCACTAAATAACCCGCCTTCCGTCAATTTCGTGTAACGTTCGCGGATTATGTCGCAGTAGTCCGAGCTGATTTCCATCATGAGACATTTACGGCCTGTCATTTCACAGGCGATTAGCGTTGTGCCTGAACCACCGAAACAATCTAGGATTACGTCATTGGGCTGGGTGAAGTCCTCTAGGATTTTCATGTGGAGTTCTACGGGCTTTTGTGTTGGATGGATGCGGGATTTTAATTCAAGGTATTTTGAACCCGCTCGAAATACTCCGTTCCAGACATGACGGTAATATGCTAATCTCTTACCCCAGCTTTTATAGGCCAACTCGCCCGCGCTAAAGTCGGTTTTCTCCATCCCTTTATCCCAGAAAATCCAACCTCCATTTACTGGCAGAAAATGAGCGAAATATTGACCGCCCCATATGATAAATTTCTTGCTTAGGACTCGCGCTATATCGTAATGTTTGCGGGCTGTTTCTTGTGTATCATCACCCTTCATTACGGGATATGATTTAGCGAATAGGGGATTTTTCCGGCCATAATTAAATTCACCCTTTACCTTTGCGGGCATAACAACACAGTCGCTACCATTGCGCCCGTCCTTATCTTGAACCTTCATACCATAAGGCGGGTCAGTCAGCACTAGATTCACACGTTCACCATCAACTAGCCTCATTACATCTTCACGACTCGTTGCATCCCCGCACATCAGCTTATGCCGTCCTAGATGCACGATTTCTCCGTATTGCATTCGTTCCCTCCTACAGAACGTTATCCCCTCACTGCCTCAAACAACGCCTGCAAATATTCAGGATCGTATTCAAATATCCCCTCTACCGTCTCTGCTGGCACGGGCGGCGTAAAAAACACATGAAACCTCAATATTCCGTTCGTGATGTCCGTTAAGGCATTCTCATTCACTTTGAACTCAACTCGCCCGCCTAGTATCATTTCTCGCGCCTGTAATCCATTCATGAACATGTTAAAGCTATTCACGATTTGACGGATTAACCGCGCTGTCATGGGCTGGTCTGCTTCCTGCCAAAACGTTACTATGAATGCGTTGCTGATATAGTCGAACATTCGCCGTACTGGGATAAACACGTCCTTAACGTCTGTGCTTGATGGATAAATCCCTGTACGATTACCCCATGCCCGCCAACCGCCTGTCCAATTCAACGCTGTAACCACTCCTTGCGAGTTTAGGTAGTTGGCCTCCTCTAGCGTTAGCGTCAACTCTTCTCCTTCACCATCAATACAGCTATCACACTGTAACGACTCGTTTGATGGACTCTTATACGGCACATCGCCCCGCGTATGGTCGGTTGAGGCCATGACACCAGCTATTTGCGTTGAAAGATGATAGACCTTATCGCCTAATTTCACTTTTGGCCAGCACACTATCATGCGTTTGTCCGTGTAATTGTGTGAAGTTTTCCATGATGAAACATCGCTATACTTTGATGCTCCTGATGCTGAACACGGAACATCTACTAACGCTATACATGTAAATACCCCTGAAACATTCGCGGCTTTAGCTTTCATTACAGCGGCTACTTCTGGCACTTCTGACCACTTCGGCGCTAATATCATCCCAGGTATGAGCCTGAATTTGGGGTACACATGATTCACTAATTCGAGGCCTGTATATTTGCCCGTTGTAGAGTCATAGCCCCCGATTATCTTGGCGGCTGTTGCTGTTTTACCCACGTTGATTAACACTGCAGGCGCTTGACCGTATAATGCGAATTGCGAGTATATAAACTCATTGAGCGTATATGTCTCCCAATCGTCGGAAGCTCCAAATGTCTCGATTGCTTCCTCATATGAATAGACGAGGACGGGTACATTCACAGGTCCTTTTGACGCTGTTCCGACTACTACGGGTAATCCTGACTCTCCTGTTACGGGCGCAATAATACTCGTGGCAACTTCTGACTTGTATATCCCATGTGTGAACGCCATAACCTAATTCCCCCTTTCAGCAAACTCTTTCACAGTGATGATATTTGCCTTCACGATTGAATCCTCTTCGCATATTTTCTTCAGCCATTCAGGAAGCGGAGAAATATATACTGCATATTTCTTTAAGCCCCGTTTCATGTCTGACTCTCCAACATAAATAAAAGGCCCTGAATCTGTTTCTGACTCAGAGCCTCCAGCCGTCATTTCATATTCATCTTCCATCATCTTCGCACCTCACTGCGATATACAAATTCATATGGCCTGCGTGGCCTCCCTATGTCGAACACTAACGACATCTCACCAAAATATACTGGGTAGGTATCTGCCTCCAACATCCGCGAGGTTATCGGCATTTGAACAACATACTTACGCGATATTACTCGGTCTATCATTAGGTCATGGCGCACCTTATCTATCATTCCCATAATATCCCGCCAACCTTGACACTCTGGACTCGCGTCATACACTCCAAAGAGCAATCGCATATTCACACGCGACATGTCTAACCTGTTTTCCTCATTGTCGATTATGTCTCCGCATTTCACGATTACACACGGAAAATTCGCCTCATAATCTGAATCATCATAGCCCTTCATGCCTTGTGCTGTGTCTGTGAACGTTATCCCTTGCGGCTGTGGTATATATTGACGAAATATGCGGATTTCCTGCAAAATCCCGTTCTTATTGAGCAGTTTATAGCCCTCAAAACAATTCACTAGCCATACTGATAATCCATCTGCTAATTCTATTGCGTTCACCTTATCACCCCCAATTGTCGCATTACTTCATGACGTAAACGGTCTGCAAAATTCTTCTCCGCCTCATTCAATATTTCCTGTGAGACTTCTTCATTCTCTAACATTTGTGGAACTGCTGGACTCACTAACTGCTTTATGTCCATTCGGGCGCGTCCTATTCGGGAAAATGCCAGGAGCTTGCCGGAATTTCTGCCAGGTATCAGGAAGCCGCGAGGGATTGTTTTCATTCCGCCTTCATGCTTTACCTGGGCGGTTAGGCCATGTCTTACGGGGATTTTCTTCGGCGATATTCGGTAGTCTGAGAGATTTACACGCCGTCCTCTAGACATGAACATTCCGCCTAATTGATTTGCACGAATCGTTATCGTTTTGCGGACTTTGCCAGGCTTTATGACGTATTCTCGCGTTACAGCTTGTACTGCATCGGTGCGCATCATTTCAAGCGTTCGTTTCCCGGAGTATTTGAGCGCGGTTTGAAGCCCTTTAGGGATATGGGATAAGAGTTGTTTTGCGCGGAGAATTTGACTCACATCGGCATGTAAGCTAATCATGTTATAGCCCCCGATTAAATTCGTCCTGCGTTATGCGTAATTCGCGCTTTAATATCTGCTTCCACAACTTTGAAGGAATTTCACCGCTTCCATGTGAACAATATGAACGTATATAGCTCCCATCCGCTTGGCGTTTCCTGTAATAATAGTGGTCGCTAACTCGATAAAGCTCCCAGCCGTTTCGGTCAAGATAACGCTTTAATTCTGACCAGCTAGGCATTGTGCTAACTCCTCATCATCTGAAAGACATATTTTTACAACATAGGGCAATTCTTCGGGATTATGTGCTAACCAGTCTGATATATCCTCACAATATGACAGCGCAAACTCACGCAACATTTTCACCAATTCGGCGCGGCATGTTTCATATTCGGGGGCGTTGGCATGGGTAATAA
Organism: uncultured Fretibacterium sp.; assembly: GCA_937892105.1. Next base: position 10,514 of record CALAUZ010000398.1, read on the forward strand.
TTTCATTCGTCCAGCCGCTTATTGTCCCATCGGATTCCTGGACATATTCTGCCGTAAGCGGTAATGCTTTCATACCTGCCATTAAGGCCGTAAATAATACTGTGTTTTTTCGCTCTTCCATCTTTCACACATCCTTTTGTCGGAATATGTGAATCATACATCATTGCCGGATAACTCTAAACGCCACACCATACCTTGCATATCATACACATCTTCTATCACATACAACTTACCGTCTACCCTTATTGACTGACCGGGATTCACGCGCTTCACGTCCTTTTGACGCACGTATAACACTCTGCCGGAGATGTCGTATCCTTCTCCCTGTGATCCTCCAGCCGGGACTCTATGGCGTTTGTCGCGTACGAATATGCATATCAGATTCCGCCCATCAACGTCCCTATATTGCGCTAATTCCTCGTCATCAAACCATGCGAAAAAATCTGCGCATTCATCTTGACTAGTATCCCGAAATTTCGGTATATGCCTGTGCATTTTCGCGGCTTCCTTCCAAAACTTTATACTACTTCTTTCATCACGTACCATGACTCTAAATCCTTTGGCATTGGCAACGGCCGGGACGCTAGATATATTTCCTTCGCGGGAGGGTCTACACTCCATGCCGTATAGGGTACATATTTCCCCATCTCCGTAACATATTCGCCTGTCTTTGCGTCTATATACGTTACGGCTCCGTATAACATCATGTTGCGTTCGCGAGAGGATATTAATATTGCTGTCTTAGGGTCAATCATCGGCAATATATCGCCCGTTGAATCGTCATCGTAATACTCATCGTAGCCGTAGATGTCCGCGAATAACCCCGGTAATGCTATGCGCCCTATATATTGAACCCCCGGCTCTAATTCTGTTGGACGTATTTCTCCGCTATCAACCCTGCGCAAATCTAATAGCTTCATGAACTTGGCATTATCCATTAGGGCATTGGCCGCTTCACTACCAAGAATTAACGTATCTGGATTGCTACCCTTCTTGCGCAATTCCTGTGAGACTTTGGCCAGCTTCCCGGGTATGTCGTAACCTGATACCCATTTTTCTCCGCTGATTGTCGACTCGATGCCCTCAAATCCATAATCACACACCGCATTCAATCCGCGCCCCTTGATACGCAATATCCCTTCCTGTAACACTTGCGCACACATTTGCTCTTCCCTACGCGCTATCATGTCTTGCAACTCTATCAAATCTCGTGCTGCCATTTCTGCCGCTCTATCTTCTGGCGTAAGACCTGAGTCATATGGCGATTCTCCGAGTAACTTTTGCGCAACTGTGTCATTCGTTATGACCCGCTTAGGCGTTACCGATGGGGCTGTGAACGTTTTGACTTCATAACCATCACGCTCTACTGACTCACTTCCGGCATAAGGACTCGTATACGGTGCTAGACGCCGCTTTATGCCTTGAATTTCAAAGCTAACGGACTTGGTTGGGAAAAATACATCTTCTGGGAAAAACCTCGTACGTAAGAATGTCTTGGCGGGTATTGATTTACGGATTGCACCGCGTAATGTTTTCGGATCGTAATAATCTGTCATGCTATCACCTCAAAAATATTTTGTGCTTCCTCATCGCCGACTCTAAATCGGCTATTTCTATTGACTCGTCATATACCAGCGAATTTTGATTGAAACGCCCGCTTACGTATACCCATAATTCGCCTTCATCGCCGTCCTCAAACGTTAGGTCATTGCACATTATCACAATCTCCTCGGCTGATGAGAGCCCTGCACTTGTCGCCTTCACGAATGAATCACCTGACGACATTAACACCTCGCCACGCTTATATTCCCCGGCTGTCGTCAGCTTTATCACTCCGACTTCCACACATCCGCCCGCTATAAGCGAATCTCCGGCTGGCACTTCTATTACGTCATACAACTTTTCTTCATATTCGGCCATGTCTTAACGTCCTCCCCTCATACGGTTCATTTTCTCTACCATCATATCCGCATATCCATTGGCCACTTCTACTGCTGAGGCCGTTATGTCATCGAACATCGCTTTTACCTTCCTATGCGACTCTACCTTCAACAACTCTAACGCTATATCCTTCACGCTTTCATATGTCTCATACTTGGCTCGTGATATTATTTCTTCACGGCCTGGAGCGTTTATTTCGTCCAATCCTCTTAGACGTTCTCGTTCTGCCTTTACGCCATCTTCATACGTTAATTTTGACGTGTTCTGTATGGCCTCCCCTACGTAATCGACAAATCCTAATGTCTTGGCCTCTACTCCATTCATCCAGGTCTCTGCGTCCATTAGCCTTATTACTTCGTCATGCGGTAATCCTGTACGTGTCTCATATATCCCTGCTATTGAATCGCGTATCTTGGTGAGTAATTCACTCATCGCGGCCATGTCGGATGCTTCACCGTATACGCCTCCTACAGGGTTATGAATCATCATTAGCGCGTTTGACGGCATGAAGATATTATCCCCCGCCATCGCTATAATACTTGCTGCACTGGCGCATATCCCATCAACAAATACATTCACTGTAACGGCATGCCCCTTAAACCAGTTATACACCGCTAAGGCCTCGAACACATCGCCTCCGCTGGAATTTATGCGTAACGTTATCTCTTGGGCTGTCAGGTCTAATGCCTTCAACAGCTTTTGCGCCGTTAATCCTTGTTCTATGCTGTCATATAAGCATATCTCGTTGTCATTCCTTATGCTGTACACTGCCGATTAAACTCCTTTCACGCTTTAACGCCTTCATATTTAGGTCAAAATCTTCACCAGTTAATTCACTTGTCTCACGCTGATATGTACTGAATCCGTGCTGTACCTTCAAGATTGACGCGTTCACTTCCTTCACGGGGTCAAGCTGACCTTGTGACGGCCCTGTCCATGATGCCCAAGCATATAATTTCCTCGTAAACTCATCATGATAACCACTAGCTTTTATTCGCCCTTTTGTTATCGCTTCCATTAACCACTCTTCATATATTGGTTGACAGAAATTTGACGCAAACCACTCTCGCCAATACCTAAACAGCTTCCATGCTTCCAACAATGCACCGCGCGAGGCACTATAACTTGCGGTGAAGTTCAAGAATAAAAGCTCAGCGGGTATACCTAAACAGCCTCCAATTTGACGCACTAGACTTTGAACAAACGAGTCAAACGTTACATTAGGCCGATTCGGTGATACTCCTACAGGCTTTACCCCTTCAGGTAAGTCCATTATTGCACCGTACATTTCTCCCTGTGTCGGTAGCTCCATGCCGGACGACTCCCCTAATCCTTCTTCACTCGCGTATTCTTCCTCGCCTATTACTCCTTCTCCGCGCGGCTCATGCTCAAAGAATATTGCGTACATTCCACTAACTACGGCTGCCATTAACTCAGCGTCTGTATACCTGCCTAACTGCTTTAACTGCTCTATTACGGGCGCTAAATATGGAACGCCTCTATGCTGGGAAATTCTTTCAGGGTTAATCAGGTGAATTATGTTGCGGTGATTTGACGTGTATAACGGCACTCGACTATATTGCAATCGGGGCTGATTCGTCATTTCAGAATCGGGATGTCGATTTGCTATCCAATACGCACAGGGCCGACCGTAGGAATCTAATTCGACTCCTTCGTCTATCATCGCTCCTGATGGCTTCACCGGGGGTGTGGCTAATCGGTCAGATTCTATCAGCATTACTTGAGTCGTGTACACATGGCCATAATCCCATCCATAACGCAACATTGCTAGGCATTCACCGTCCAACAATAACGCCCTAAACGCTGAGACTTGCAACTCATAAAAATTCAGCTGACGGCAAAAATCACAATCCTTTAACGATGCCCAATAATCAAACTCAGCTTCTGCACGTGATGCCCATTTTCGCGCCTCATCTTCGGCCATGTTCAGCAATTCAGGGTCAATTCGGACATTCAGCTTTAAGCCTGAGCCTATTGCGTTTAACGTTAGACGGTCTATTGCTCCGCGTCCTAACGGGCCTCCTCCAGCGTATAAATCCCGTGAACGTTCACGCAGTAAGGGCAGATTTTCCGAGATGTCTTCATGCGGGGATTTTGAGGCACTTACCCATTGAAGAAGGCTTGTTTTTCCACGTGATGCCCCGTGATGAGAGTAACCTGAATTACGAATCTTCACCATCGCGATAACCTCCTTGCATGATACATGTTCACTCCGTCTACTGGCACTACATAGCGTAAACGACTGCGCATTACCCTAAATCCTTCTTCACGCTCTACTCGCCTTACCTCATTTTCCAGCTCATTTATCATCTTTATCACTGTTCCTAAATCGGCACGAGTTAGCTTTAAGCCCTCAATCTCGTACGATTGCCCCGTGAGTATGGCTTTTTCGGCGCGGTAATATGTCAGTAATCGCCCTCGTAATATCTCTAGTTTGGCACTCATGGCTTCACCTCCCATAAAAAAACAGCCCGCCTATCATGGCAAGCCGTTTCATCTTTATCGCAATAATTAAGCGTGTATGTGTATTATACTGCAGGAGCTAATCCTTTTTTGATGCGAGACTCGTCTATTTCCATACTAGGATTCTCGCGCCTCATTACATCCGTGTAGGACTCTGTGTCAGCACGTACATACTGCACAAATCCGTGTTCAGGCTTGGGGATTGTCTCTATGTCAGAAGGCTCTGGAATTACATCACCGTCATATTCCATCGTCCATAACATCAAATTCAATGCATCTTCGGCCATATATAACGCCTCATATAGACTCCAGCCTCCTGTTACACAGCCGGGCACATCGGGAATTTTCACCGTATATGCTTTTTCAACGGCGTCATATTCGAATATTGCTGGATATGTATATTTCATCTAATGCCCGCCTCCTTCATAATTCAGTGAGCTGTCCCTGTGGGTATATCTTTGTCCATATGTCGCCATACTTCAAACTTACAGCCATTCAACGGAGAATACCATACTTCATGCCGCGTTCCATCTTTATATTTATAGCAACCATGCTTTTTGAGGATTTTTGCGAGCTCATGATATTTCATAATATCTGCATTATATCATAGCCGGATTCCACGCCTCACCATCACTCGCGCTTGTCCCTTCACTGACCTTTTCGGGGGGATTTTTCCGCCCTTTTCGGCTGATTTCTTGCGCATATCGGGATTCAGAATTGCAAATGCTCCCATCGCATACACTCTACAATCTAACGGCTCATTACGAACATTCTTATTCCTCTGCTCCCACGTTATCGAATCATTACCCTTCACTCGCTTTATCACCATTTTTTCCGACAATAAGCCAGCAAAATATTTTCGGTCATAACCTCGATAATAATTCTCGGCGTCATCGGGAAAATGACAATATCCACCTTCACCGTGCGAGGCCTGCAATCGGGATAACAACTCGCCTTTTATCGTGCTTACTCCTAATATGAATAGCCTCAACCTGTAACGCTCTAACTTTGAGACCCTTACGGGTGGTGTACCGAATTTCCCTCGCCCGATTATCGCAAACACGTTACGCCCTGAACGCACCCGGCAATACTTGTACACTTCTTCCGTGTAATGCCCGCCGGAATCTACACAGGCACATGATACTTTGAGGCTTGTTCCGTCTGCGTAATGCCATTCTCGCATGAGTAATTCATCTAAGGCATTCCATACTTCTGGCAACCCGGGATTCCCATATAACACCCTGTACGTTATACCCCAGGATTCTCCGTTTAGGCCATGTCCGAGTATCTCACACTCTAAACGATTATCCTGCGTATCAATCCCGGCTGTTAGCACTAACACTCCATCAGGTAATTCGGCGGGGTATTTTTCGCGGTGTAACTCTAACTCTTCAACCTCTAACACTCCCGCTGACTCCTCATAGGGCAGTCCCATTGCGGTATTTGTCCATACCTTTATGTTTTGCGCTCCATTCTGACGAGCATTTGCATAATCCCTCACTATTTCAGGCCATGTTACCCACGGTGATGCAAGCGCATTCACATGGAAGCCACGAACTCGCGACTCATTATGTGCCGTCCATATGCCTTTAAGCTGTTGACCCTTCCATTCTGACTCACTCGACTCATGGCCGCATTTCCGACATATCATTACTGGCTGTGTTCGCCCTTCGTAAATGACATTCTCCCATTCTAACGCCGTATATGCTCCACAATTCGGACAGGGTAATTCCCATTCCTCGCGAGTTGATAGCACGTATTCCTGGGAGATTCGCGAACCTATTAATGTTGGCGTTGATACTAGGATGATTTTGCGATTCCAAAAGTTTGACGTTCGCTTGATTGCTAGGTCTACAGGATCACCTTCTGACCCGGCACTTTGCGGGTATCTATCAACCTCATCACATAATAATATCCTGATGGGGCGTGAGGCTAATCCAGCGGGCGAATTTGCTCCGGCTATTGTTACATGGCCTCCCGGAAATGTCTTATGCAACAGCGTATTTCCTGAATCACGGGCGCGGGGGTCTTTGATTTTCCCGGTTAATGCGGGCGTATCTCGAATCATTGTCGCTAATCGGTCTTTACTGAACGCTTCACCCATTTGCAACGTTGGCTGAAGCATGAGAATCGGTGAGGGTTCTTTGTCGATGTAATAGCCTATTACGTTTAGCAGTAACTCTGATTTTCCGACTTGCGCGGCTGTCATCATCACAACGCGTTCACATTGCGGTGAACATATTGCATCCATCATTGCGCGTTGATACGGGGCGCGATTAGTGTTCCAGTTGCCGGGTTCTGCACTGGCTTCAGGCGGTAATCTCCTGTATTCATCTGCCCATTGTGATATTGTAAGGTCAGGGGGCGGAAGCCATATCTCATTATTCACGCTTCTGCAGCTGCCTTATACCCGCCTAACTCGTTTAATGCCTCATATATTGCATCATGGATTATCCCGGCCATGTCCGCAATACTTTTTCCAGCTAACATTACGGGTAATTTGCCTTCCAACGCCAATAACTTTTTCCGTACATTCCCGGCATTTTCCGCCCATTGCGATTGCACATCTTCCATCGGGATTAATTCTCCCTTTTCTCGCGCTATCCTCATCTCCGCTAATTCTGCTTTTGCTCGCGTTAATCGCGCTTTAGCCTCGTTCAACTCATCATAAACATCTAATTTCATCCTATTTTCGCCTCACTTCTTCTTGAAACCGTCAAAATACCAATGCAACAGCACAAAAAGCATTATCCAGTCCAACAATGTTAGCTTCATTCCTTATCCATCCATATACGGAACAAATACACCATCAACAAAGCTAACACAATATCAGCTATCATCACTCTTTATCCTCCATTTTTCATTGGTCAGTCTAAATTGTCTGACAAATAATATTTTCCCTTGTCGCTAGCAAAAAAACGAGGTCTTGGCGCGCAATCACTCCTTACCCCTAATCCCAGTACCTTTAGTCGTCATAAGGCTTTATGCTTCCTGCATATCGATAAATCACTCACATACACTTTCACGCCTCATAACAAAAAGTGTTACGCCATTTCATGAATATTGATGAATACTAATCTGGAAAAGTTTGACCAATTCAAGGCGGTATGTCACATCAGGGTAAATTCATTCACATTGATTTTTGCCCCAAAAAAAAATATTGAGAGACCTTCACGTCCTGGCCTCTCTTAAGTTAAGTTGTCTTCATTCATTCGACAAAAAGGTTGGCATAAGTATTATATCATAATATTTGATTTTTACGTGTAACTTTTGGGAAATTTTCGGGTAAAATAATAAGTTTTCATCTCACTCCTAAATATTCACCGGCTATACTCACTAATTCACAGCGCCTTGCATAACAGGTTTTCCGGCTCATCTGTAATATTTCACTGGCCTCATCCATTGGATTACCCCCCTCATACACTGCGTAATATACTTCCTTCAACACTCGTTTACGTGATGCATCTCCGACATGTGGATTATCAAAATGACTCAGCATTAACGTTATGGGTTGCGTTATCCTCATTAGCCGAGAAATTTCGTTTTCTAACTTGGTGCATTCATGCTCAAATTCTGCTGGAGGGTCTGAATGATTACCGTATGAACGAACCATAGCCGTATAGTTTTGCACCTTCACATCTCCGCGCCTCCTGAGTTCGGCAAGGTCAAAGCGTAACACCTCAAGTCTGGCCATGTTCGCATGGTAGTTGTATAAGCATTTCTCTATGTAGCGGAATTTCTCTCGGACTGTCATTTATCGTGCCTCCTTCACCCTCATTATAGCCTCATCTCTCACAGGAAACCTTCCCCTGCGCTTGGTGCCTTTGTGTGTTAGATATGTTAGATGCATGTTAGATTTATGTTAGTATGTAATTCACGCAAAGTATTGTCATTACTGGTTGCATGTTAGATATGTTAGATTTTTAGATGTTTTTCTGAAAAATAAATTTTAGGATGTCGGGAAGAAAATATATATAGAAGTGAAAAAACATCCCACATACTAACACTTGCAAAGGTGAAGGCTTATCATTACTGAAGGGAGGCCATGTTAGATGATGGAGAAATCTAACATAAATCACACATACATCTAACATGTTTTATAGGGGGAGGATTTGTTATAAGTATTCAGGATTTCTTTCAAGCCAATGGAGCAACGCAAAAATCTTATCCCATGTAGCGTTGAACGGCGACATTACTTGATACTTAATCGCTTTAGGCAACGTATGAGGCATTCCCGCCTTCTGAAGATATTGTAGCAACGTTTCCCAATACAGTACAGTCTCACGCGTTAGGTAGTCTTCATAGTCCTCAAAATGATACCACTTACCGCCCAGATCAGGATTACCGATGTTCAACCCGCTGAGTTTCAGGAAGGTTGATTTGCATTCCTGTACCTGTTCAGCCGTCATTAATGGCTTCGTCATTATAACGCCTCCCAATTAATTTGGGCATCCTCAGTTTGTGAGGGCTGTTGCTTGGTGGGCTTCATGGCCGGAGGAGGGGTAACAGTTGCATCAGGAAATGTGATTAAGGTTGAACCTGTGCATTGACGCTTGAAGGTAACGCCTGGCATTTTCTGCTTCAACAGAGTCTTCAATTGCCGTCCAAAGTTGAATATGTTTGTGGGCATGCAGTTTACTTCCTTGCACCACGGCACATAGTACTCTGAGAATAGCTCCGATGTGGTGATGGTGGTAGAGTTCCAGCTGGATAACTTCATGTCGATAAATCCCGCTAAAGGATTTGCGATAGACATAAACTCGTTGAGTAAGGCTTCATGTTCAGGGAATGTAACGAACTGGCGAGACTCTCTCAGGTGAACATAGTGCTTCACTACCCAATTGAAAATCCCGGGTAATTCTTGAAGCAATTTCTGACTGAGCATAGAGTCAGCCGTATTCCCAGAAAAGGTAACGTTAAACGGAATGAATCTGAAACGCCTCATGAAGCCGTAAGTAATATCCTTGCTGTTGATGAAATTATTGACAGCGCAGAAAAACTTAGCACGAGGTTTAAACTCAACGGCATCGACTCCCTTATGAGCCGCCCTGATAGTTTCACCGGAGATAATCTTCTTGATAGCCGCTTCGGAGCTGTGAAGGTCAAGCCTAGATTCAGTAGCAATGTTGAGGAGGCTATGACGTAAGGCGAGGGGGTCAAACTCATGCGCCATTCTAGACGGCTCAACGCTGGAGCAATACTTATCACCGAATAACGTGCGTAACGTATTCAGGTATACAGACTTACCGTTAGCGCCATCGCCAATAAGGAAAAAGCCTGTTTCAAGAGAACAATCAGGGAACAACACATAAGCAGCCATTTCCCCAAGAAATTGTTCTCTGAGCGGGTCATATTCCATAACCGTGTCAATGAAGTGTTCCCACATAGGGCATGTAGCATCCGGGTCATAGAGGAATGATTGCTGAATGGTTGACATGTACGACTCTGAATGCGGCTTAAGCTCCAAGGTATCGAGGTCAAGTATACCGTTAGGGAAGTTGAAGATGCGTTGAGTGTTGAATTGTTCATCGCAGAATTTTTCGGCCATGAGATGACGAGCGGCAGACTTCATGCGAGTGAACGTAGCCATTTCGCCAAGGGCCTGCTTAGCGTAATACTGCACAGCCTGTTCAGCCCGTTCACTCCAAACGCCGCGGACATACTCATAGAAGGAGTCATTCTTCATGTACAGGAGGGTATGAGCCGAATTGACTTCATCAACGATGGTATTTTCGGTAGGAGTTTTCTGCGCCTCCTCAACACATGCTTTAACGAAAGCGCCATCAAGATGACCTGAATTGCGTATGAAGTTCTCGCGTAAAGCCTCATCCTGAATCATGGCCAGCTTGGCGGGGTCAGGAGCAGTAGCCCTTTGAGCGATGATAGCGAGGTCAGGTTTATCGGCAAAACGCCCAGCGCCGAGAATGAATTTCTTGAACTCATGCTCTGAACCTTCCGGGAATGACCGAGCCAAGTCAGTAATGCCATCAGTAGCCTTAGCGACAATCACCGACAAATCACCGCCCGCCGCGTAATAGTCAGACACGTCCTTTATGGGTAGACCGTTGAACATGGCCGGAAGATGTCCACACACAAAGGGTATGCGGTTAGAGAAAAGGAATTTGGCCATGTCCAATTGGAACTGTTGACCGGGAGCATCAGAGTCAAAGCAGATAAAGACCTTCTCGAATTTGCGCGCGATGTCAGCAATCATGGGTAGAGATTTTTTGCTGAAGTACCCGCCAATAGAGGAGAGGACATGCCAACGTTCTTGCCAGAAGCTCATGATGTCAAACATGCCTTCCCCGATGACGAGGAATTTATTTTTGTCGAGTCCGTTATCGGTCATGGCCTCTTCATCAGGGAGGGGGGTGAGGGAGTCAAGCCCCCACGGAATATTACGTGAGAACAAGCTCCCTCCTGTGAATTTCTTTTTGTACTTGCCACATGATTTGTCGGACTTCCATTTGCCCGACATGTCGCGCCCAGCATAGTATACTGGGATACCGTTTTGGAAGTAAGGAACGACAAGCCTGTAGAACATGGCCGATTTAGGCTCACCGCAAAAGCCTAGTTTGAGCTTGAGAATAGTCTCATCGTTGATGCGCCTGCTGTAGAGGTAATCGAGGATGTGAATAGGATAGCCGTCAGGAGTGTGGTCAATAATGGGATTGTTGATAAGTGTATTATGCCAGTGTTCAATCGTCCGAGTGAGAGACTCAGAGTAAGACTGCCAAGATTGCGAGTCATAGCCTGAATAGAACTCAGTGCCTAATTCCCTGAAGGCCTCGCCGCGATTCCCGTTATGGCGAGTGAGAGCGCACAACTCGATAACGTCCCCACCTTTTCCGCCTTCTTCCCAATCAATCCAGTGGTCGTCAAAAACCCAGAATGCGTCCTGGCGATTAGCGCGAGAGGGGTGGAGGGGGGATAAGCACCTATCCCCAGACCTGTAAATCGGCAAGCCCAAAACGTTACGGCAATAGTCGACGCAAGACCATTTGTCTTTAATGAGCTTGACTATTTCAGTGAAGTTAACTCTGCTCATGATGTATCACCAATTAATCATTTCATCGAGTAAATACTGAGGGCGCCAAACATGGCCACGTTTAGCTGTGAGTAATCCGTAATCCTCGTCGGTATCCTCAGAGTCATCGAGAGTGTTTAACATCTCGTCAGGGGAGAAGGCGTAATAGCAGTTTGTATGACCGAATTGAACGACACAGAACGCGTCAAACTCTTCTGGTTTCAAATAGGGGGGGATGCAGTCTTTCAGAGCGCAGATGATGTTTTCGGGGATAATGTCCATGCCCGAAATGGGGTAAGCGATTCTCCATACATCGCCATTGAGCTTAACGGGAATGATGAAATGGATTTTGCAATCGGTCATGATGCAATGCTCAGTGAGGCCGAGGAATTCGCGGTAGAAGCAGAAAGCGCCTTTTGAGTCGAGTAATTGAGAGAGAGAGCGGACGTCATCGAGAATGTTTTTGATGTGAACAGTCATGAAGATAACCTTCTTTCGAATGAGATTAATTTGTAGTGATTGGGATTGTCGAAATAACGACTCTGCGTACCAAGTCGATGTGATGCCGGTGATTCCTCATATCTGGTGTATTGTTGGGGAGTATGTGAGGAGTATCAGCCGTGAGAGGGTGAGTGCTTTTGATGTATGGTGAGTGAAGGGGTATGAGGACTTTGCAGAGTTTGATATTTATGGTGGTCATGAAGTGATACCTACCTTTTTTGAGGAATGAATGATTGAGGATTAGAATACTGGGTTATTTGGGTCCCAAGTATCTAAATCAGCGTTTTGTTGAGCGATTTGCTGAGCTTGTTTTTGTTGAACGGCTTTGATGTATTCAGCTTGACCTTTATCGGGAGCGGGGAATGAGATAACGAGGTCTTCAACATATGGGTTATCTTTGCGAGTTCTGTGGGAAATTTTGATGAAGCCTTTTCTGCCTTCAAAGTCAGCGGGGTCATTAGTGCCATCAGGGACGGAGAAGCATTTAGCGATGTTAGCGATGTCGCGCTGAATCATGGGAGCGGTATATTTTCCGTGAGGTTCAGTGAGTTGAAATTTTGAGGGCATGAATGAATAGCCTTCGATTTTGAAGGTGAGGACGAGTAATTCATTCCCGTTACGGGATGTAGTGAGTTTGCAGTCGTGTATCATGGCTTTGTAATAGCCGTCTGGGATGTTGTTTTCAGAAGCGTCTTTGTATGACCATTTGAGCATAATATGAGCCTGCCTTCCTGCCGGTGTATTCTCTTCCTAGGGAAATATCTCCTTCCCCTCGGCCATGAAT
>CALAUZ010000399.1 GCA_937892105.1 uncultured Fretibacterium sp.
AAACAGTGAATGGAAATATCGATGATCCGGAGTTTGGCTATACGTTCAGATACTTGGGCAAACAGGGCATACATCATGCTTTCAGAGAGATTAGCGGCGGCTGGGGCAGAACTTATACAGACGCGCAGCTTGTCGGGAAGGAAGTAGTCGAAGTCCAAGAAGCTGAAGTTAGAAGACTGAGAAAGTCTCTAATGCAAGCGGAAGTTAGGTTTTGAGAAAGGAAAAAAAATGAGGGGGTGCGTAGAGCATGATGACAGGAACGAACAGAACAAACAGAATGAGCAGAACAAACAGAATGATAGGCAAAAAACTGACATCTCGCGAGATTTTAGTACTTACATTAACTGCCGCCGGATTTTCTGACAGAGAGATTGGAGAAATGCTGTATGTCTCTAATCGCACGGTCAACAATTACGTCCTTAATATCCGAGCTAAGTTGAATGCAAAGAGTAGAACGCAAGCCGCGGTTAAGGCCCTTAAAAAGGGGCTGTTGTCGTTTGAGGAAATTGAGAAATACGAAGCAGGAGTAAGCAAGTAATTTTTATTTAATTTTTATTCTTGACGATAGTGGAAGATAGTGTCTGAAAAAGTTTTGAATGATCGGGGTGTAGTTATCATATGCGTGAATACATAATTGAAAATGAATTCGTCAAGGCAGTCCGAAAAGCCGGAGGCGTGGCTTACAAGCTCACATCTCAAACGACTAACGGACTGCCGGATCGTCTCGTTCTCTTCTTCCCCGGTAAGTGTGTTTTTGTTGAACTGAAATCGCCAGGGAAAATGCTACGAGCATTGCAGAAGAAACGACGTAATCAGCTCATGAATCTCGGCTTCCCTGTTATCTGCATCGACAGGAAATCACAGATTCGGCCATGCATTAAAGCTATTCAGGCTTGGACACCAGGCGAGCCGTTTCCAGATAACATCGGTGTCAAAATTTCCGATCTCGACTTGGCCACGTTGCCTGAGTATTTGCAGAACCAATTGGGCGACATGGCCGACTACGGCGAGAAGCTGGAAGAACCGCCAACGACTAGAAATAGTTAAACTAGAAACAAACAGTTAAAACAGTTAACACAGCTAAAACAGTTAAATAGGGAGGAATGTTTCTATCATGAATAGCAAGATTGATGGTAGCAATAATGCAAATAATGCCCTCAGCATCAACAGCATCAACATTACCGACAATGCCTTAGTCAAAGTCATATATAACGAAGAGCATCTGAACGAACGCCCTGCAGTGCTTGGACGTGAGCTTCACAAGGCACTGGAAGTCTCCACAGAATATCGCCATTGGTTTCCGCGTATGTGCGAATATGGCTTTGCTGAAGGTAAGGATTTCAAAGCGGTCATTTTTGACCGGGTTCAATTAGAGGGCTCCCGCAAAGTAGTGCGAGAAGTTACAGATCATCAGTTGACCATTGATATGGCAAAAGAAATTTGCATGCTTCAACGCACCGAAATCGGAAAACGCTGCCGTGAATATTTCCTGGAGATTGAACGTCAGTGGAATAGTCCTGACGCTGTTATGGCACGCGCTCTACAAATGGCAAATAGGCGCGTGGACATGCTACGCCAGCAGACGTTACAACTTACTGAGGCTATTGCGGTCAAGGATCAGCAAATAGCTGAAATTGTTTATTTATGAAAGAAGAAAAACAAGGAGGAAAGCGGGGATAGCCTTTCATGAAATTTTTACCGCATGAATATCAGGAATACTGCATTGAATACATAAAAGCGCATACTGTTTCTGCTCTATTTTTAGACATGGGTAAATGATAGCCCTTCATATCGAGTAATTGATATGAACTCAACGTTAAATGCTTTTAACCCCTAAAGCTATGCAGCCCAAACAGTAATTGGAAACGATAAGCTGAGCGGCGTGAAAACAGAAAAAATAGCATAGATGGCACATGGAAATATCCTAAATGCTAATACGCTTTTATATATGTTACATGATATGTTACATGATATGTTACATGTTTATAGAAGCGGTACAATGAGCTTTTAGCAGGGAATGCCCTAAACTCGTAAAATCGTATAAACACTTAAGAGTATGGGAAACCCTCAACGACTATTGGATTGAGTCCAAGTAAAGCCGCAAGCTAATGGCGGAAGAAAAATGTTGCTCCGTGCGTAAATGGGCAAAAACTTAGATACTTATGCATTTATAAACGCATGGATGAAGATATAGTCTGCACTGACACGAAAGTGCCAGATGTCTGAAAAGGCTACTCTGATGTTGCGAATCAGGGTGAACCTAATGGTCTAGGAAAAACAGTAATTACATTAACAGCTTTGAATGATTTAATCTTGGACGAGATGAAAGTTTCAAAAGTTCTTGTCATAAGCCCTCTTAGAGTGGCCTCAACGACATGGCCGGAGGAAATCAAGAAGTGGGATCATTTGAAACATCTCGATGCATCCGTGATCATAGGAACTGTTAAAGAGCGAGTAGCAGCTCTCAATAGCAACACTTTGCTTCACATTATCAACCGCGAGAATATTAAGTGGCTTGTTGAATACTATGAGACTAACGGCTTGAGATGGGATTATGATTGTGTTGTTATCGATGAGCTGAGTTCATTCAAGAACTACAAATCACAGCGGTTCAGATGGCTTCGGAAAGTCAGGCCTTTTGTCAAACGCTGGATAGGCTTGACCGGAACACCGACATCAAACGGCTTAATGGATCTATGGAGTGAAATCGGACTACTTGATGGCGGTCAGAGATTAGGACGCTACATCGGACGGTTTCGGGAGGCTTACTTCAAACCTGGCTCAATGAATCCACAGACAGGGATAGTTTACAAGTATGTTCCCCGTCCGGGAGCAGAGGAGCAAATCTACGAGCGAATTAGCGACATCACGATATCTATGAAGGCGATAGATCATTTGAACATGCCAGAGTGTATATTCGTTAATCACGAAGTCGAAATGAATGACATCGAGCGTGGCTTGTACGAACAACTAAAGACAGAACTGATAATACCTCTGGAGGACGGAGATATTGACGCTTCTAACGCCGGTGCTTTGACGAACAAATTACTCCAGATGTCAAATGGTGCCGTGTACGATGAGAACAAGAATATACGGATAGTCCATAACAGGAAATTGGAGAAACTAGAAGACTTGATTGAAGCATCGAACGGTCAGTCGGTATTGGTGGCTTACTGGTTTAAGCATGACAGGGATAGGATTATAAATTATTTGACTTCTCCAACTTCTCCAACTTCTCACATTTCTGCTGGAGGTGCTGGAGGTGCTAGTGTAGCTGGTGCAGGTTACGCTCTTGGCCGTGATGTGCGAGACCTGAAATCACCGGAGGATATAAGTTTGTGGAACGCGGGACAAGTGCCGATAGCTCTGCTTCATCCGATGTCTGCCGGCCATGGCATCAACCTCCAATCCGGCGGTCACATCCTGATTTGGTTCGGACTCACTTGGAGTCTCGAACTTTACCAACAGACTAATGCTAGGTTATGGCGGCAAGGCCAGCGCAACGTCGTTACGATCCATCATATTGTTACCCAAAATACCGTGGATAGAGACGTGCTTGCGGACTTGGCCAGCAAAAATGTGACTCAGGAGAAGTTAATTTTGGCAGTCAAGGCACAACTCGGACAGGACAAACAAGACAAACGGTACTGCGAGGGTGATGTCGTGAAGGAGGCTGTTCAGCATGAAATGTAAAAACAGGCCGAACGATAACCTGACAAAGAAACTGAAGCAGCTCAAGAAACACAGAGAAAAATTTGAGGAGCAACAGGAAAAGCAGGGTTGTCGTTATCCTTATCACACGAAAACGAAAACTACGAAAACTGATGTATCGGTTAATGTACCAGTTGCTAAGGACACTACGACTCACGTTGCAAATCAGGCTATTAGGGCAGATTCAATTTTTGATGTTAAATCGTCCCAAGCTGTTACTGAAGCCGAGCAGTCGTCAGCGAAAATCGCTACTGTTATAAATACTCCTGCTTCTCCCGCTTCAAAATTTGCTTCAGGCACAGTTATGAGTGACATAGTCAAAGTTGATGCGTGCAAGACGAACACAGCTCCAGCTACATTGACATCAAGATTGACATCAAGATTCTCAAAGTTCATCGATGTCTCGAAGGAACGACCTGACAAACGTTTTCATCGCATGGAGATTTGGTTCGCCGATCTCGGTTATCATGATTGGCGTTGTATCGAGGAAGGCTGGCATCCTGTCTTAATCATCAGCAATAACGCTAATAATGAATTCACGCCGATTGTCACAGTTGCTCCGATTACATCGAAGACCAATAAACTCTACCTGCCCGGACACGTGTTTATCGATGCCACAGATGTCAGCGATAACGGTGCTGATATTCCGAACTTTTCATTCCGTTCAGGCAGTGTCCTGCTGGAGCAAATAACGGTTCTAGACAAACGACAGCTTGAGAAATACGCTGGGAAAGTCGTATCGAGAGAACGGATCGGAATTTTGAATCAGGCGATCATATCTTTCCTCGATCTTTTCTCGATTTGAAGGGCTAAAAAGAGAGACAGTAGAGAGAAGAGAGAGACTGTAAGTCATCATTTTTTACAGCGAGCATTATTGGGCATTATGGGGCATTATGACTGTGATGATTATGATGATTATGGAGTGTCTATGTATCTTACTGTATCTTACTGTATCTTATGCATCTAAATATGCGTGGCGTTATTTGCCGTTATTGCCATTATTTGCCGTTGTTGCCATCGTGCGTGGACATGCATAGACGCGCATAGACGCGCAAAAACGCACCAAAACGCACACTATTTTTAACAACAAGGAGGAAACCGAATGTCCGAACAAAATGCGAATATGACACTTCCAGACGCGCCAAAGAAGATATTTTCTGGCGAGGCGGCAGGTTAAGACGGCAGTGTTAAAGAGAGAGACTGTAGGTTTTACGGCGAGCATCATAATAATGGCATTATCGGCATTATCAGCATTATCACAGCCAGCATTGCAATTACGGCGTGTATGCCACACGGCAAGGAAATAATCTTTATTTGTTTGTTTAAATTTTTTCTTTGCCGTGCGTAGACGCGCCAGGACACTTTCAAAAATTTAATCACAAGGAGGAAACCGAATGTCCGAACAAAATGCGAATATGACACTTCCAGACGCG
>CALAUZ010000400.1 GCA_937892105.1 uncultured Fretibacterium sp.
AAATGCCTTTGAACGAAATAACTTCCGGAATGATTTTAACTTTATGCCGAAAAATTGAGGAACGCGGCATAATCGAGACGGCTTCACGGGTGAAAACTTTAATTGGGCAAATTTTTCGTTATGCTATTGCAACTGACAGAGCAGAAAATGATCCGACATCGGCATTAAAAAATGCTCTTGCTTCTCGCCAGCCCAGACACATGGCCGCTTTAACAAAGCCTTCAGACATTGCGATGCTGATGAAGAACATCAACGAATATCCTCGTCCAATAGTTCAGTGTGCTTTGAAATTTTCTGCTTTAACTTTTTGCAGACCCGGCGAAATTCGTCAGGCTGAGTGGTTAGAAATTGATTTTGAAAATGCAGAATGGCGCATTCCTGCTGAAAAAATGAAAATGAAACGTGTTCACATAGTTCCGTTATCAAAACAGGCTATCGAAGTGCTGACATTTTTACAGCGGTTGACAGGCAAAAACAAATGGCTTTTCCCATCGGCTCGAAATGACGGCAAGCCTATGAGCGACAACACAATCAGAATTGCCCTCCGCTCAATGGGCTACACAAATGACGACATGACAGCTCACGGATTTCGTGCAATGGCAAGCACACGATTAAATGAAATGGGTTGGACACCAGATGTTATAGAAAGACAGCTCGCACATTCTGATAATAATTCCGTGAGAGCTGCCTACAATCACGCCGAATATCTGGAAGAACGCAAAAAAATGATGCAGTTTTGGGCGGACTATCTTGATAGTCTCATGGAAAAATGAAAAAAAGTACTTTTTATGCAACTGAGAGTGTACAAATGATGAATTATAAATAAAAAGGTGCTAAACATTTTTGTTTGAAAATTCAGCAATTTTAACGAAATCAACGGAAGCAACTGAAGGAGAACGGAAAGAAAATAAAGTTTTGCCATTAAAATTTGATATAGCAAAATCTCCTCTTGTAATAATATCCATGCCGATAAGAACATCAAACTCTTTATTAAAAGTACCTTTTATAACGCGCACTTTTCTGAACACGGCATGATTGGGAAGCCATAAATCCACGATATGCGTAGTAGTTTCAAACCTCCCATTAACACCTATGATAGGTGTCTTCGATATTATTGGTAATTTTAGCTGTTTAACAATTTTATCGGAGATAACGCTGTAAGTCGCTCCAGTATCCCAAAGTACTTTGCACTGAAAAACATTTGTTTTATCAGAATTTGGGAAATCAATTCTAATTGTAGCGTCTGATATAAAAATATCGCTGATAATTTCTCTTGCGATACTGTCATATTGAGTTGAAAAAGTATGATAATAATTGCTATTCATGCGAAACTAACCCTGTGGGTAAAAAAAGTTTGTCCCGTTTTAGTTTCATCAAGAGAACATAACTGAATAAGAAAACTTCCCGGCCTTTCGTTCTTAACAGTTTCATTAAAAGCATCATCAAAAGACGGATAAACACCTAAAATATTTTCATTTTTTATCACAACATACTGATTATCATAACTTTTAACAAGCTCATGCAAATTTTCTTTGAACCATTCATAATTTTTATCAGCATTACAAAAATCGCTCATCGTGAAGTCATTAATCGTGGGTTTGATGATTTATTAAGATTTTTTCATCTTGCCATCAAGTTCTTTCTCAAGAGCTAACAACTCTTCCATGCTCATACTTGACAGTGGATTGCTTTTGTCGCTGATGTCCTCCGAGGTCAAATAGCGATGTCCTTCACTTACTTCTCTTAGCTGAGAAGCTTCCTGCCCACTTGATGCCTTGATATTACCGTCTTCTCCTAGTTTAGCAAGTTTTTCAGAGGACTGTACAGCAGACGCTCCGGCAGACGCTCCAACGAACTGTCCGGTAACCTTTTTCGCAAACGGAACTAAGGATTGCTGCTTTCCCAGAGCCGCCGCAATGTAGCCAAAGAACAGAACTTTTAAGCTCTTCCCATTCTTGACAAACCGCCGACAAGCCACGTCAATTTCTTTCTGAATACGAGCCGGATAGTGATTAAAGAAAACTTCTTGCATTGCTTGAATTTCTTTCTCGTTGATACTGCGAGGATCGCGACCTGTGCGATAAAGGAAATAACGGGCAGTGTCTAGCATGTCATTCGGGATTCTGTCAGCATTTTGGACACAGGCGAGCGGATCAAATGCATCAAGTGCGCCGCTGCTATTGCCAAGTATCTCGCTGTTACACTGTTCATCACACTTGTTCTTGTCTTCATCAGCCTTGTTCTCATCGCTCTCATTAGAGCATTTAGGTATGCATTCAAGCGCAGGCAAATCTATTAAGCATTCTTTCTGACCAGAAGTCTTGTTAGGCTCCTTAGTTTCCTGATGAGGCTCTTTAAGCTCTTGTGCGTCAAAGTCAATTAGGATTTGAGGATCATCGTAACCATTTTGAAGCTTCTTGCATGTTCTCTCACGTGGTAACTGGGATTTTTGCTGATGAGATTGATGAGACTGAGACGGAGAAGAAGATGTCGAAGAAAACGAAGATGATGATGATAATTTGGGAAGCTCTGCTTGCCCTATTAAGGTATCTTTTAATATACTCTTGTTACCACCCTTATTGTTATTTTGTATGCCGCTTTTGGCATGGGGGGCTGACACTTTTGGCAGTGATGCCGTTTTTGTCTCCGCTTTTGTCCCTACTTTTGCTGCCGTCTTTGTTTCGTAAGGGGCTACCATTTTTGTCCCACTAGAGAGTCCTTGAGCTGTGACTTTCTTCTCTGTGATTTTCTTCGTCTCGTTTCTTGCATTCGCATTATCCACTTCAGCCGGCTCAGTCTGTCTGACCACCGATTGATGGTTGCTATTCTGATAACACGCTGCGTTCTTGCCAATAATCACAAAGAGTGATGCAAGCTGATTCTGCTTATTTCCATACTGCATTAATCGCACAATAACTCCTCGTTCACAAAGCTGACTCAATGCTCTGCGTACTGTCCTGACCGACCGTTTCACTTCTTCGGCAATTGTCGAGATGTATAATTTGCACCTGTTCGTACCTTTCTTGACATGACTTAACAGATTGCAGTAAACGACTTTAGCCGTCTGTGAAAGAACTTCATCGAACATCACCACATTATCTGGCTGTGTGAAATAAAAAACGCCGCTAACTTCTGAAATTTTTGTTACCATTGTTATTACATTCCTTTCGATATTCAAGTATTCATGCCTCTTTTCCTTGTGGGCATATATTGGCTCAAATACTGCGAGTTTATCCACGTCAATTTCTGCTGATTTTGGCGCGTCGTATGGCGGGGGGAAGTGTTTTTACTCTGAAAACTTTGAGGCAAAAGGCAGTAAATTTGAAACTTATCTTATAAAAATAGGGGAACTTATACAAAGCCATTGACGCTATTGACCTCATCAAAGATTCTGTGTGAAATAATCGGAAGCTGTGATAACATATAAATAATAATTTTCAAAACGCTAGCAAGAAAGAAGGAAGTTAATATTAATGAGAATGACATGGAACGAAATCACAAAGACATATCCAGATAAATGGGTAGCTGTCGCAAATCCTGTTATGAATGGTGACTCTCCCTATATACTGGAGGGGGATATTGTTGCCGTAATGAATGAATGATGATATAGACTCATATGAATTAAATCATCACGGTAAAGGCTATAAATATAGACGAACGACTGAGGCCTTCTTTAATGAAATTACAGGATCAAGTATTACGATTTCCGTTGACTAATGTATTGTCAAGATAGATATTTGAGTACCAGAGCAACGACTGGAATGTCCTTATCAAGTTTATTCAAACCATTTATCGACTGTGATTTTCTGCTCAGTGAGACCATGTTTTCTAAGACAGACGCGCTCACTGTATGCAAGGGGAGACGGGAACTATGCGTATCGTATACGAAAATGAAGCGTCCGTTTATATGTTCAGCAATGTCCAAGAATTAAAGAAGCGATAGAGAGTGGAAAATCATTATGAACTTTGAAATAGAACGTAACAGAATATTGATGAAAAATGAGACAGGGAAAATAGTAGCTGAGATAACATTTCCCGAAACTTCTCCGGGAGTGTTTGTGATTGATCACACCTTTGTTGACGAAAGTCTTAGAGGGCAGGGAATGGCATCAAAGTTGGTACAATGTGCAGTTGAGGAGATAAAGAAGCACAATGGACAGATAAAAGCGACGTGTCCATACGCTAAAAAGTGGTTGAATGAGCATGAAATATGAAAAATGCAAAAAATTATGAAACAATTGGAAGGAAGAAAACAAATGTCCTGGATATGGTCAGCGTTAATGCCTCACCCACCAGTCTTAATTCATGAAATCGGACGAGGCAGAGAACTCGATGCAGAAAAAACGTTAAATGGAATTAATGAACTTACATCAAAGCTAGAAAAGCCTGATTTACTCTTAGTTTTATCGCCACATCAGCCGTATGCTCCAGGTTCGTTGTTTGTGAATACGGCGAATTTTTATCGCAGCTCTTTTGCAATGTTCGGAGTTGCAAACGTGAGAATAAATGCACGTTCACAAAGTAAAGATATAACAAAGTTGTGTGACTATCTTACAAAATTCAACATCAAAACTTGCTCAGAATCCGTTGAAGACTTAACGCAAGATCAGGGCAGCATGGTTCCGCTTTATTTTCTGAAGAGAGCATGGGGAGAATTGCCAGAAATTATTATTGCTTCTCCTATAGGTTTAACACCGAAAGAAGCATTCGAGATGGGAAAAGTTCTCGTCGATTTTCATAGCGATAAAAAATTGGCATTGCTTGCAAGTGGTGATTTATCTCATCGTTTAACGCAAAATGCTCCGGCCGGTTATGAACCTGATTACGCACCGAAATTTGAAGCTGCTGTAGAAGAAGCATTGAAAATTAATTCTCCCAAGCCGATTTATGAACTTGATGAACACACACTCGAACGTGCTGGAGAGTGCGGTCTGCGGTCTTTAATGACAATGCTCGGTCTTTCTGCGGGAAATGAAATAAAAATATTTTCTCACGAATGGCCTTTTGGTGTTGGCTATTGTACAGCGTTATGTGAATTAAACAAAGAACAGCCCGCTCCTGTACAGCTTGCTCGCGAAACTGTGAAAAGGCTTCTCGAAAATGTAAAATTACCCGATAACGGCAATGAGGTAGTTTCCTCATCTCTCTGGAGCGAACATAAATCCTGCTTTGTCTCAATTAAGACTACGGACGGAGAACTGCGAGGCTGCATAGGAACGTTATCCCCGCTTCATGAATCTTTAGACAAAGAGATAATAGCAAATTCTGTGTCTGCTTCAACTCGTGATCCAAGATTTCCGCCGATGACATCAGACGAGTTAAATAACGTAATATTCTCTGTTGACGTGCTTTCTAAAGCAGAGCCTATTGAGAGCATTCAGCAACTTAACCCGAAAAAATACGGTGTAATAGTTTCTAAAGGATATAGGCGCGGAGTACTTCTGCCTGATCTTGAAGGCGTTGACACAGCAGAACAGCAGCTTCAGATTGCCGCAATGAAGGCCGGAATATATAATCTTGATGAAATAAAGCTTGAACGTTTTACAGTTACGAGGTACAAAGAGGTATGATGCAGTCTCGCTGGTGGAAGAAAAACGGAAACATAATTTACTGTAATTTATGCTTCAGAGGCTGTAACATAAAGCAAGGCTGTTCAGGCAAGTGTGGTGTTCGCTTCAATAAGGACGGTGTTTTGATTTCTCCGTATATGGGAAAATTTTGTGCCTGTGCCATTGATCCGGTTGAGAAAAAGCCGCTGTTTCACTGGAACTCTGGGAAATTCATTTATTCTTTAGGCAGTGTAGGCTGTACCATGAACTGTCCGTTTTGTCAAAATCACAGTATCGCTTTTCCTGCAAGAATTTTATACGAAAAAATTGTGGGAATATCTGAACTTGCTGTAGATGAACTTATCAAGAACGTAAAAGATTCTGGATTAGATTTAGTAGCATTTACCTATAACGAGCCAACTCTTCAGGCGGAATATATATGTGAAGCTGTTCCTGTTCTTCATGATACCGGAATTTCTATAGCCCTTGTTACGAATGGCGCAATGTCCCATGAAGCCACGAAGGATTTAATTTTGTGCCTTGATGAAAATGACGCGGCAAATATTGACATTAAGGCCTTCACCCCTGAAACTTACAAGAAACTCGGCGGAGAGCTTGATACAGTGAAAAAGAACATCGAATTATTTATAAACGCAGGGATTCACGTCGAACTTACGAATTTAGTTGTTACGGGTCTGAATGACAATATCGAAGAGTTTGCTGCTATGGTTGACTGGATAGCCTCAATATCTGACGGAATACCGCTGCATATAACAAGATATTTCCCTGCGAGAAATTATAACAAACCGCCAACTGATATAGAATTTCTCTATTCTCTTGCATCTATAGCTAAAGCAAAACTAAAACATGTACACATAGGAAATGTATATTAAAGCGGCATTTCTGATAACAGATTCTTAGCTTCTCGCCAATACGGAAAATATTTATCCATTAGGCTTCTAAATCGATTCGTGTGGTTTCTCTCCAACAGATGTACAAATTCATGCGTTAATACATATTCAATACATTCAAGCGGTTTTTTCACGAGCTGAAGATTCAGCAGGACACTTCGCTTTGAAATATTGCATGATCCCCAACGTGTTTTCATGTTTCTGATGTTACATGCGTTTATCGTTATTCCGACTCGTTGCTCACAGCGGGCTATTAAATTTGGCAGAAGCTTCTTAAATTCAGCTCTATACCACTCTGTCATTAACTTTTCACGCTTTTCATAGGGCGTATTCTCAGGCACTGTCATAATGATTTTATTTGGCTCTCGTCGAATTTTGCAGCGCGTGCCCTCATAAATTACAAGCATCATATAGGGCTTGCCCAAGTAATAATAGCTCTCGCCTGATACATATTCGCGTTTTGTCTGACGGTATTGTTTTTGCATTCGTTCTTGAATTTTCACAATTTCAGGAATTTTTTTCATCACAAAGTTTTTTATCAGCTTCTCCGGTGTACGGGCAGGAGCACTCACATTTACAGCTCCGTCAGGCGGACTCACTCGAATATATAAATTCTTCTGCCCTTTGTGGCGCGTTACTGTTATATCAAAGTTTCCAATCGTGATTATTTTACTGGTCATATTCTGGCTGCAACTTTGCTATCTCGAAAATTTTTAATGTAATCTCATTTTCGTTCTCAATCCCGTATTCCGCTAAAACGTCCCTGATTTTTCTGCATATATCGCGCGATTTTTGCATACTCTCCTTAAAGCCTGGCCGTATGCTCGCCGTTATCGCCTTGTCAATATCCACAGTCAAAGCCTCATTGTGATTCATATAATCATAGATCGCCCGTCGCGCACTGTTGTTTCTTATTGATTCAGGATAATTTACATCTTTCTCAGGGTGCATAACTTTCCCGGCTATCTCAATCACCTGCTTCAAGTATTCAGAATAATTAAGAGCTTCATTCTTCCGGCGTTTTATTAAGTCATTCAGCATTTCTGAAAGTTTATTGTAATATGCCTCGTTCGTTGGCTGCTTCAAGATTATTTCATGCTTGATATTATTCTCGATTACTTCAGCCTTCGCATTTTCATCACAATTTAGCTCCCGAAGAACTTCGTTAATGCTCAAGTTTTTATGGTCAACAAGCAGCTCCAGCAACGACATGTTAGACATAGCATTAATTATTTTCGAGTCCTCCGCGTGAATGTAAGTATCTAGTATGTAACGCATATCAGCCTCATATGCCCTCATATCTATGTAATCACAGCTAGCTATCTTGATCATATCTTTGAGCCTGTTGTACTCCCAAATTTTTCCACGCAATTCTTGAACCTGTGCGGGCGTATAATTATAGTCTGTCGTCAATTTGCTGCAACAATTTGAAAATGCTCGGGTTATTGACGCTGTAAGTTTGTATAAATTTTCGCGCTCCTGAACTTTTTCGCCGCCATTGAAAAATTCTATGTAACTCGAGTCCCTTTGCGGATTTTCCACGCCTGATAACAAGTCTTTCAACGCTGCGAGGCTTCCTGACATTTCCGCCTTTGCTTCGTCAGCACATGATTTCAGCAACCCTTCAACGTCATTCTTATCGTAAAGATTAAACGCTTCAGAAGTATAATCTTTTATCGCCGACTCAATATTCTTGAATAAATCCATGTAATCGACGATATAGCCGTAATCTTTATCATCGCCGTCAGGCCTGTTTACCCTGCATATAGCTTGAAATAAATCATGATCTCTCATGCTCTTGTCAATGTATAAATATGTTGCGTGTATTGCGTCAAATCCTGTCAATAGCTTATCAACAACGATTAACAGCTTCATCTGTGCCGGAGACTCTTTGAATATCTGCTTCGCTTCGCGCTCATAATCGGCCGTTGTCTTTCCGTCAAGCATTTTTTCATAGATTTTTTTCTTGTATTCGTCCTCGCTTTCCTGTTCTAAGTCAGAAGTCGCTGTGCGTACGCTTTTAGTCGTTGGTTCGTATGACGTAACGACCGCGCATTTCGTGAAACCCTTTGTCTGAAATATTTCCCAATATCTGCACGCCTCATAAACACTTCCGGCAACAAGCATTGCATTTCCACGATCATTCACGAGTCTAGGCTTGCAGTTCATATCGAAAATTATATCGGCCGCAATTCTCTCAAGACGTTCCCGGGAGCTGTATAGATTGCTTATTGTTGCCCATCTGCGTTTCAAAATTTCCCGTGCGTGTTCGGTTAGTCCCTGCGTTTTTGCATCAAACAATGTATCTATTTTACTCTTGTCTGATAAAAATTGTCCGACATCACGAGCTTCATATCTCAAATCGACTATAACGCCGTCTTTAACTGCTTCATTGAATTTGTAAGTATGTATATACGGCCCAAAAGTTGCTAAACTCGTTGACTTGTCTGATTTTAATAACGGTGTCCCCGTAAAGCCTATTAACTTTGCACGCGGCATCAATATTTTCACAGCTTCATGCAATTTCCCGGAGTTCGTGCGGTGGCACTCGTCAATAAAAGCTATTATGTTGCCTTTTGCCTCGTAATTTTGGGGAAGATTTTCAAGTAGTTTCTGCGTGTAAAAATCTATGTCCGACTGTTTGCCTGCGTTATGTCCGTACTTGTGAATTAACGAGCATATCACCGCGTCAACGCTGTTATTCAGAATATTGCGAAGGTCTACGCAGTCCCTCGCCCGTCTTATGTTCTTCTCGCCAGCTTTCTGAAAAACTCCTTCAATTTGCGCGTCAAGTTCTTCACGATCCGTTATTATCACTACTCTGCTGTCGTCGATATGTTCGCGAATCCATTTCGTTAGCCACACCATTATTAACGATTTTCCAGAGCCTTGAGTGTTCCAGATTATCCCGCCCTCGCCCTGCAAAATTCTTGCCCGCGAAGCTATTACAGCAAAATATTGATTATGACGAGCAATTTTCTTGCGTCCTGCGTCAAATATCATGAAGTCATGAATCAGGCTCAAAAATCTTTCATGCTGACATAACGATATAATCCCGTCCCGCAGTCTGTCATGCTCTGTTGCCTGAAGTTCCCGTATTTTCTTTGAGAGCGTATCATCTGCGTGCTTATCCTCGTGCCAAGTCAAGAAATATTTCTCAGGAGTCTCAATTACGCCATAGCGCAGACCTTCTGAACCATTGCCGGCCATTAAAATTTGCTGCGTACTGAAAAAGTTTTGAATATACTCGTTTTTCTGGTTAGTGATTAGCTGCCGAATGCCTTCACCGACAGAGACGCGGGAATTTTTAAGCTCAATCATGCCCAGCGCGATCCCGTTCACGTAAAGCACGAGATCCGGGCGTTTCTTGTTTATGCCATTGCGACACAGCACGGAGACTTCTTCGGCGAGATAGAAATCATTATTGCTGACGTTCTGCCAGTCGATATAATTCACGCTGACGGGACGGCCTTTCGCGTCTTTTATGTGGAGTCCATAGCGCAGTAAGTTGTAAATTTTCTCATTAACTTGATACAGGCTGCTTTGGCTTTTCGTGAGCGTGTCTAAGTCATAGACGGCGCGTGAAATTGTTTCAGCTGGATAATTTCGTGAGGCTAAATTTTTCCGCAAGAGTTCCCCAATGACGGGGCTGTTGTTGAGATTCTCAAGGCTGCCGAGAAATTTATAATTTAATTCATCAATCAGCCAGTGTTTTACGCATTCCTGAAGCTGTCGTTCGGTTTGCATATCGCTAATTTCTCCTAAATTTTGAGTCGTACTTTTCCGGTTAATAAATCATTCATTGCGCCGTCACGAATCTGGATAAATTTTTCGCGTTCGGCTTCGAGGGCGGTTATTTCATCGTCAAGTGCCGTGATAGTGTCGGCTATGGGTTGCTGCTCCGGGAGGGACGGGAGATGAATTAACAATTTGTTAAGAACATCACGGGATAATCTTGGTATACTGGTTCTTCGTGTTTGATTGTGAATGTAAGCGTTATTGAGAAGTAAAAGATAATACAAGAATTTCTGATTCACTTTTTCAGTTTCAAAAAAATAACAGTCATCGGCCGCCCAAAAATTAATATCGGAAAAACCCACATCGCCAGCATTTCCACCTGCAATTATGAAAACTGAATGTGCGGGACAATTATAGCCTCCAAAATAACCTAAAGGAGTTACGCTGTTTTGAAATACTGGTATTTTCCCAGTTTTCGACAACTGTTTACGCACTACCCTCTTGCCTCGTCTCACATTGACAATCTCCCCCAGCTTCTTGACTTCCCAATCACTCGGATAATTCACCATTGATAACCCATGCCCCCCAGTGCCTTACGTACAGCCGCGCCCGATTGTTGAGTATCGGCTTCAAGTTCGCCAAGTGTCCGGCCATATCTTTTCGCAATCATCACGAGCCTTGACACGCACGCATTCAAAACGCTTTCAATCTCGCTGTTAATATCGCCCGATAATCTCGCAGTCCATTTTTTCTCAAACAACAGAGTTTTAATCTCGTCAACCGTCAAATTTTTGTATCGCGTCAAAACTAACTCGTCAAGCTCTTTACGCTTTGTCTTGCTTTTTTTCATTGAAGCCTTCAATTCGTCCTGCAAATCCGATAATTTTGCCCGTGCTTCTTCATCATCGTCATCGAGTTCGAGAATTTCGCGCTGTTCGTCAATTTCGGCCATGATATCGTTGTTTATGTCTGTTATTGACTCAAGTTCATCAATTTTTTCCTGAAAATATTCCCACTCGATAATCTCACGCGGGATTAATTCGCCGTCAAAAGCTTTCAGTTTTCCCTTTGCGTCATATTGACACGCAACACTGCGCCCAGCCTCGTAGCCTCCTGACATAATTGCGTAAATGTCATCTTGTAAAGTTTCGTTCCAGTAATTCATCAGGCAGTCAAAAACGCTGTATTTATCCAAAATTTTCGCGTCATCGTAAACATTCAGGATATTTTCGCCAAGTTCGCTGATTAAAATTTTCGGGCTGATGTCTTCCGTGATGTTCAGGAGCTTAACGCGAGCTTCTTTCTTCCATGCCGCAAAAATTTCTATTGCTTCGTGTGATTTTTGTGCGAGTAAAGCCTTGTCCGCCTCGAAAACTTTTTCGATCCCGTCAGCGTCAAGAACGAGCCTGTAAATCTCATTGCCTGAAACGTCAAAAATTTTGCTCATTAATTCGGGCGATATTCTCCAGATTTTCGCTAGCGAGTCAATATCATGTTTAGGGATTCCGCCGTGTAAATGAGCCTCGATGCTTTGCTGTAAACTTTCGTCAGGCTTCTGAATATACCTCGGAACGTTCATGTTTCCACCGTTTTTATCAAGAATTTCGGAGTAAGACACGAGCCGCGAGTATCCTGGGATTTCCTGCTGAGCCTTGTATACCCGGACGATTTTTTCAATGTCTTGCTCTCGTAATCTGTTCTTATTGCCATCTTTCCTGAATCCGTCGCTTGCGTCGATGAAAAAAATGTGTTCGCGATTTTCAGCATTCTCTTTGTCAATGAAGATTAGACATGCTGGAATACCGGTCCCGAAAAATAAATTTTGCGGCAGGCTTACAACGCCCTTGATGTAACGAGTTTTGAGCAAATTGACGCGTATAAATTCCTCTGCGTTACCCCTGAATAGAACTCCATGAGGCATAACTATTCCTGCCTTGCCGTTGTTCGTGAGAGATTTTACGACGTGAAGAAGCCAAGCATAATCGCCATTTTTTGCGGGTGGGACGCCGAAGCCGTCGAATCTATGAAAAATATCTGATTGAGTGTTTACGCCGTCGGACCAAGATTTATCGGAGAACGGGGGATTCATGACGATGAAGTCAAAGCGTTCTAATTGTCTGAAGCTGTCAACAAATTTTGGGTCAGAAAGCGTGTTGCCTTTTTTAATTTCGCCGTTGCCTTTTGTGTGAAGAATGAAATTCATTTTAGCGAGTCCGGCTGTTGAGTTGTCTTTTTCCTGAGCATAAATCGTTACCAGAGGCTGCCCGTCTTTATCGACCGGGGACTCATCGGCTGCTCTGATTAAGAGGCTCCCGCTGCCTGCGCACGGATCATAAAGCTTCATTCTGGTTGAGTTTACATTTTCGATCCCTATTAATCTTGCAATAACTCGCGAAACTTCGCTGGGCGTATAAAATTGTCCTTTGCTTTTTCCAGATTCTTGAGCGAATTTCATCATGAAATATTCGTAAGCGTCGCCGATGATGTCATCACCGCTGGCACGGTTGGAGCTGAAGTCAAGATTTTGAAAAGTTCCGATTAAGCCTGAAAGTTTATCGACTAATTCTTTACCGGAACCAAGTTCGTCATGATTATCGAAATTTACTTCCGGTAAACTATCGCTCAGGCCGTTATCTTTGAGAAATTTCTGGATAATTTTGTTGACGCGTTCGCCAATATCTTTTTTGCCTTTAGCTTTGACGAGTTCATCGAAGGACGAGTCAGGTGCGACCTGAAACCTAGCGAAAGGGTCATTGCTGGTGTATTTGTCGGACACGTACTTGAAGAATAGCAGGACTAACACATAATCTTTATATCGAGCAGGTTCTACGCCTCCGCGGAGTTTGTTACAGGCCTCCCATAGAGTTGAATATATTTCGGATTTTTTCAGCGGCATTGTGTCAATTTCCTCATGAATAGTTATTAATTATTTTCTCGTTGCCGCTTAATTTCTTCCCACTCAAGCTCTTGTTTGCGTGCTAATTCTAACTCCGTCGATTTGCTCTCGATATATTTTCTCAATGATATATTGACGAAATCTGTGATTTTCGTTCCCTCATGCTTAATCAATAGTTTCATGTTCTCTGCGACGTCTTCTTCAAGATATACGCTTATTTTTGTAGCCATTAGTTTTTGCTCCTTCCAAAATTCAATTTTAAGTTTTGTTATATTCTACCATAATCACGAGAATCACGAGAATATAGCATCACTAATTGCATTTTCACACATGCTGTTAATCCTATCTACTGCATGTGAATATATCTGCGTCGTGCTTATATTGCTATGACGAGCGAAGGCCTGAACTTCTGCCAAGTCTGCTCCAGCTAATAACGACAACGTTACTGCAGAGTGTCTCAAACTATGTGCGCTCAAACGAGGTGAATCGAAGCCAGCCTGTCTCATTGCCTGCTTTGCTATTCCCGAAATGGTGCGAGTTGTTAATCTACCGTTTTTGTTACGATTGCTTCTACTTGCGAACAATGGCTCAGTTTCGTCAAGCTCACCTTCCCGCTTTCGTTCGAGAAGATATTCATTTATAGCCCCTAACACAGGGTCAGGCAACTTTACAAATTCTGTCCGATCTTTTCTACCTTTTCCCTGTACATACAATACTGTAAAATCGCCTAAAACTCTTACATCTTCTACATTTGCCCTGCCTACCTCTATAGTTCGCAATCCTCCAACGCTCATCAACACTATTATCGCGTAATCTCTTTTGCCTTCCAGTGTACTGCGATCTATCGTGTTCAATACCAGCTTCAACTGCTTTGCTCCTAGGAAATCTCGCTTATGGCCTCTATCCTGCCTCGGTGCTTTTACTCCTACGGAGATGTTCGGATAAACTTTTTTCTGTTCGCACCACGAGAAGAAACGCCGTACAGAAGCTAAATACAATGCTATCGTTGCTGATTTACAGTTTTTATTCTCAAGCTCTTTCTTGAATAAGAGTATATCATCATACGCTGGTGAGGAGATATTATTCTTTGATAAAAATTTAAAAAACTGTTTTAACGCTCTACGATATGTAGATATTGTCTTCTCAGATACATCTAAGAATGTAAAAAAGTCGTTAATAATATAATCTCTAAAGCGTTGAATATCAAAGGTATTTATAGCACCTTCAGAGTTATTCTTTTTAGAGCTATTATTAGCTATATCTATTAGTGCTGAAGTCATATCCATATTTTACCTCCTTATCCTATTATAATCTTATTATTAAAGTAATATTATTTTCTAATCTTACAATCTTATAGTTTATCTTTAATCATTAATATTATACACTGTAATGATAAATCTGTAAATCAGCATTAGCAGAAATAGAAAATTAAGGAATTTACGAAGTAAATTTGATAAAATTAGCACTCAAATACTTACATAATAATTAGCACTCAATACTAATGAGAAATAATAATACAACTAAAATTTATATTACTGACAACGATGATGTATATATTAGAAAATTTACACCTAGAGAAAATTTTAGATTACAAGGTTTTGATGATGATTGGACGAATACTGGAATGCCACCGCGGATGAGATATTTCTGCATGGGTAACGCACTTGTTGTTCCAATGATTACGCGAATGGGAAAAACACTCGATACAATAATTGCTGAAGAACCATAATAGCGAAAGATAATCCTTCTCTTCAGCGGGTCTTGTGTCAAACGACACAGGACCCTGTCTCTCTTGAATGATGGAATGGAGGTCAATTATGGAAGGAACTAAATATACAACAAAAGAGGCCGTATTACATCGCGCAAGGGAGGTTATAGGCATTCCTCTCAAAGACGTTGACTCAACGGGGAGGCTTGCTACCGGAAAAGGGGCAATAGGAACCGTAATCGAAGAGAGCTGGTATGGATATTCTCCGAATTCGGAATCGGAGCCTGACTTTCCAGAAGCAGGTGTTGAACTCAAGGTAACACCTTATATCCGCACAAAAAGTGGTATCCGTGCTAAAGAACGCTTGGTATGTAATATTATAAATTACATGGAAGAGTATAAAAGAACATTTGAGACCAGTGCGTTTTGGCATAAATGCAGCACAATGTTACTTATGTCGTATGAACATAGGGACGGAATACCAAAGGGAGACTTTACAATTGATGAAGCTGTTTTGTTTAGTTTTCCAGAAGAAGATCTTTTAATCATCGAACATGATTGGGAAGTCATCATGGATAAAGTGCGCCGTGGTTTGGCGCACACTATATCAGAAGCGGATACTTTTTACCTTGCCGCTTGCACAAAGGGTGCTAACGCCAGTAGTGTAAGACAACAACCATTCTCAGAAATTCTTGCAAAGCAAAGGGCTTATTCTCTCAAGTCATCTTATATGACGCAGATACTCAATACGTACATTTTCGGGAGCGTACAAAATGAGCGAGTCATAAAAGATTGGCGTATTCTTTCTGCAACAACCTTTGAACAATATGTAGAGAACAAATTGTCTCCATATTACGGGAAAACGATTCAGGAATTGCGTTCGATATTTGACGTTGATACAACGGCGAAAAATATTGTGGAGTTACTTTTGGCAAGGATGCTTGGAGTAACTGGGAAAATCACTTCTACTGAGGAGTTTCAGAAGGCAGGAATCGTACCAAAGACGGTAAGACTCATGCCCAATGGTCATTCAAAGGAAAGCATGTCTTTCCCAACATTTGATTTCATTGAAATTGTGAAAGAAACATGGGAAGAATCTGACTTGTATCAGACACTATCCTCAACAAAGTTTATGTTTGTAATTTTTCAAAGTGAGTACACAGATGATCCCGAGGAAATGGTTCAGAGCTTCAGTGTAGCAGGTGGGAAAAGACAACAACACGCTCCCTCTGGTGTAACCGGTTTTAAATTTAAAGGTATCAAATTTTGGAATATGCCTGTTGAAGATTTGGAAGAAGTCCAGAGGGTTTGGGAAAGAACAGTTGATACTATTCGGGCGGGGGTTGTTTTAACTTCAACGAAGTATGGTGTAACAAATAATCTTCCAAAGCAGTCTGAAAGTCGTGTGGCGCATGTGCGCCCTCATGGAAGAAATGCGGCCGATAAACTGCAGTTGCCAGATGGTAGAAACATTGTTTTGTCATCATTCTACC
>CALAUZ010000401.1 GCA_937892105.1 uncultured Fretibacterium sp.
CGTTTACGTTTTTCTCTGGTCAGTCTGCCTTGTTCTCGTATTCGGTTATTCTTAGTTAGCCTCTCTTCTTCTGTCATGGGGAAATTATACTACGAGGCAATTCATCTCCCACCTAAAGAGGTGGGAGTCTTCTTGCTGTTGGTTGATAAACAAGCTATTAACGTTCTACCACACAAAATTTTTCAAATAAGAGGTGTTTCATACACTGATACTACGGGGTGGGTGCAGAATGGTATGATTTCTTCTGCACTCCCTGCTTATATTCCAATATGCTCATGTACACCATCAAGCATGGTAAAATTCAGATATTTCGAGTATGAACAAATTAAAGTTGATGCATGGAAAGATCCCTACACTGTCAATGGCGATGTATATTTAGGCAATTCAGAAGAAACATATTTTTGGTATTATAAGCTTTTTTATAGAGCGAGTCCAGGAATACTACCAAGCGAGGTAGTAGATACCTTTTTCTGCAACTTCTTTTATATCAATCCTGAGACTTGTGAGCCTTGCTATTTTCGCATTGATTTTCCCTTGCCCAACAGTATCTCATATGAGAATAAAGAAATACCCATATATGTAAGCGCTACAGAAGATCCTGGCACTGTTTTTCAAGACGGGTCATATACTGCTAAAAGGGTCGCAGATGATTATATACTTTACGACCCTCTTGGCACGGATGTTCAAGAAGGGAAATTTGGGATTGTCGCTGAAAAAATCACGAAATCAGGCAGCGAGAATGTCTTTTTCCCCGTTACGGATATTCCAGATGTCCTAAAGCCATATGTGCCTAATGAAACCACACTTCGTTCGCTTAAAAGTGGCATTAATATACTAGGCCTAAAAACAATACCAAATAACATTTCCGAAGATATACAATGCAGTACATACATGGCATTTCAGGAACAATGTTCAAAAACAATATTTCTTCAGGAAACTCCTTCCTTACAGCTACAACAACAAGAATATATGTACTGGTATGAAAACTTTCCCAACTGGGAAAGTGCTTATGAGGATAGTTCAGTATGCACCAAACACTTACATGCCGTTATGATAGCAAATAATGAACTATCCACAATAAAGGTTGTCATCTTTCGCACAGAGCTTCACCCTGATATCTTCGACTTCAAGGCTGAAGTAGAAAGGAGCAAAATATATTGAACTGGATTTACCGCAACAACAATAGCGCAACTATAATTTATCGTGATGTTACGTGGCTACCTGACGAAGAACATGAAACTGTTTATTCCATTCCCTCGTCTCTAGGTCTCACTTGCATTCAGCAAGGCTCTACTCCTGGCCCGATACTCTTTCACAGCGATATTACTGTTCCTGCGGGAGAGAAAGTTGATGTCGATATTGACGCTCCTGCTTTGTCTCACAATGTCGCTCTCTCTATTCGAGACATGACTTTGAACTCGGCTTGTGAATGCCGCTTCAATCACGAAGTAAACAAGCCTATTCCCATTGACGCTAGAGGCTTCTCTCAGGTCTTGGCTTGGGAGCTATGTTCTCGCTTAGTCCTTACAAACACTACTGATAATAACGCTGTCATTTCTGTTACTGCTATTGAGGTAGGTGTCTGAACAATGACCTTAATATTATTCCCTCCAGCCTCGTTTTATGGCTCGGGGGGTTCTTCCGCTTCTTCCGATGGACACTCTCACTCAAACATTAATACTCTCAATAAACTTTCCACTGACAACAACGGAAAACTCTGCTTTAACGGGATAGTTGTTGGGGAGAAATCTATTGAAACTGCTTATAACATTACCTTGAAGGCTCTCGACATTTCTCGCAAGTACATACAACTTCCAGAGGATTGCGACACTTCAAGGATTATTACTCTCGCTCTTAACGGTGTGTCTTTACCGCAAGGAGACTTTTGGGAGGTGAACGAAAATGTAAACTCCTCTAATATTGACTTCATCGCGTGGAATGGTCTCGGTCTGGACGGCCTTATTCGGGCCGGAGACACGTTCTTAATCTCATACTACAAAATTATTTAGGAGGTTTTTTCTCATGCTCGACAGAAGATTTATATCCATAAGCCTTATTATTCAGGGGATTGCTAATGAACCTGCTGCAAACCCTACAAATGGCACTCAGTACATCGTAGGCTCAAATCCAACGGGTGTGTTCGCAAATGCAACCGCAAATTACTTGGCTAAGTATGAAGGGTCAGCTTGGGAGTTCACTTCTCCACACTCTAAAGAAATTGAAGTACTCAACATCGCTACAGGTGAAATACTCAAGTGGAATGGGACTGCATGGGGTGTCGTTTTTACCATCAACAGAAACTCAAATATTGCTCCTGTTCTCGCTGTCATCTCCACTGGGACTTCTCTACCCGTTTCTGCTTCAGCAGGGGATACTTTCCTCAAAACCGATGACGCTAAACTTTACACGGCTACAGCAGCTGATACTTGGGATAGCGGCACAGTAACTACAAATGGAAGCAGATATGCCTCAGTAAATGAACACAAAATTTATACTTCAGATGGCTCTAATACTACTTCCGAAAACGTTCCAGATGGCGGATTTTTCCTCAACAAGGAAGATAACTGCTTATATATCTATAACGGCTCAACTTTTGTCAAGATTGGCGGGAGTTCGGGAGGCGCAACTTCTACTGCTACAGAAATTCACACTCTCACTACCGATGAAGTTACAGCAAAGGCTTTCACGCTTTCTAACTCTATCGCGTCAGGGCAGGAGAACAATATTCTCCTCTTCGTTTCAGGGGTTGCTCAGAACGCAGGCATTGACTTTACGGCTTCCGGCAATTCTATTTCATGGAACAACAAGGGGCTGGACAACATAGGTCTCATCGTTGGTGATGTCTTCATCATTCATTACGTGAAGGGGTAGAAAATGAACCTACTAAATCACGATAACATCTGGCAGGCTAGTAACCTGCCGGATGGCCTCTCTTTTGAGAACGGCGTTATTTCTGGCAATCCTAAATCTCGCGGCGTTTTTGACGTTCACATTACTGTCTCAAACCAACTAGGCTCTAGCTCTAAGAATATACGTATCAAGTGCAGGTACAGGGCTGACGTTACCATAGTGAAAGACGGTGCTGAATTCGAAATTATTACACTGCCGGAACTTCAGGCCGCTATTCAGAACGGTACGGCTCAGAGTAAGTACAACTGCATTGACACTCAAATGCTCATTCCTGTTATTCACCCCATTACCAGCGCAATCACTTATGATGTCCCTGTGAATTTCTGCTCCTTCAGAAACGTTACTCTCGCTGATGGGGCTGTGAAGCCTGGCTTAATTCTTCAGTTCTCTCATACTCTATGGAAGGGCCTCGCTCCCTTTGGCACTAACAATTTCAACAGGTGGCGGTATTCTCAGCTCAGAAAATGGCTCAATTCTTCGGGTATGGGGTGGTTCTCTTCTTCGTACAACGATGACATCATCACACCACATGAGGGAAGCTATTCTGAGAGTATATGTAACGGGTTCTTGTCATGCCTGCCAACTCCTCTCCTTGAGGTCATTTCTCCCGTCAAAGTCGTTACTCAGGCTTTCTTTGATGATGAAAACGAAGACACTTCTATTGATGACCCGGAATATGTCAACGGCATTGACTGCGATATCACATACGACAAGATTTTCATTCCAGCTCTCTCTGAAATGAATATTGACGGCTCTGATGACACTTTCCCTGACGATGGTTTTGAGGGTGATGCTTGGGAATTTTATTCCGCACTGTCGTCCGGTTCTCTGATTTGCAAGGACTTCAATGGCTCACCATGCTCTGTCATTACAAGGTCAGCTGTCGTTAATGGCAAAGACAAAATATTTTGTGTGGACAATACTCTTCAGCCTATCGTATCTAACGTTTACAACGCTGAAGCATCTCCTGCTCCCACTTTCGTTATTTGTTAGGAGGTGTACTTTATGGCTCAAGTTGACGCTTTTCGCTTTCTCGCTAGGCTATCTGATTTGTTTGCTCCCAATATTCAAGATAACCAGGAGTTTATCGCTTACATTGACGGCGATAGTAACTCTCTCGTCATTCAGGCTGACAACATCATTCACGCTTCGGGCGGCTCTAGTCTGGATACTTCGCAGATTAATGAAATCTCTAACACTCTCTCTGCACTTAAAGATCAGGCTGATACACTCGAATCTACTTGCAGAGATATACCGGCTCTTGCCACTCAAATACAAACTTTGAGTGGCGATTCTTCTGCTGGAACTAATGACTTTGCATGGGCAGATATCAAATCTGAACTCTTGCTATTAAAAGGTGAACTCCTCGATTTCAAAGCTCAAGTCGCGGAGGAAATTGCAAGCATTAAATCTTCTTCATAACCATGACTTTTACTTTAGTGAAAAAGGCTTACGTTAATGCCTATATGCAAGATACTGCGTCAGGAAATGAAACTCTTACCGAAGCTATCGAACCTTACATCGAAAACCTTCAAAGCGGATGGGTCGGGACTGGCAATGGCGTTTGGACTCCTGAAACACCTGCTCTATGTTACTCCGATATGTATGAGGTCGTGGGAGAACAAAAATATTTCTTGACACTTGGAGATACTGTGGGAACTCGCTTCCGCGTTATGTTTTCTACTATTGATGTTTCCACCGCTACTCAAAAAGTCTCGGGGATTGCTGTCAATACGCAAAACTATAATGATCCGTCCCCAAACCAAAATCTTTATTACACTCCTCCTAGCGATGGCTTCATCATCGTTCAGAAAGATAATGCGGGAAACTCAAACATCAAAACATACCTATATGGAGTAGTTAGTAACGATATCACATGTTGCTTTGTAGGAAGTGTAAACCCAGATACTTTTGACGCTAACAAGATGCTCCAAATTATTGCAAAACTTACACCTTGTCTCGACTCTTCCTTACAAGTTGTAGCTGTGAAAAAGGTTGAAGGATACAAAATTATTCTTTCATCATCAGCGGAGGAATAAAAACAGCTTCCCCGCTTTGATTTTATGGAGGTAAACAGATAATTGGCTAGTTCGTTACAAAATGAAGTCTTCGTCAACATTCACCTAAGGAATGGTACTGACAATAATGGTAATTTAAAAACCGTCCTCATTACTTTAGGTTCACTTAACACTGACACTTTCAACGCAAACAAAGCTATGAGTATTGTAAGATGGGTTAGCCCTTGTCTTAATAAGTTCATTGCTTTTACTAGAAAGGTTCATCAAAACACTATTTCTACCTTATAGTCAAGTTATCAGAGAAAGAAGGTAAATGATATGAGCGATAAATTAGTCCTAGAATTTGGGGACGCTCAGGGAAAAAGTATTTTCATGGTCTACGATTACGCTGCTGACACCGCAGAAGCAGATGACATTAAGGAACTCATGAACACTATCATTGCTAATGGCGATATTTTCTCGGATATACCAGTTACAAAAAAGAGCGCAAAGATTATCGCTGTCTATGAATACGAAAAAAACATAAGCTGAAGCCTTTTCATTTTTAGGATGTGTAAATATGGCTACAGACACAAGGAATTTCAAGGTTTCAGAGTTTGACTGTCATTGCGGGTGTGGCTTCAACATCATTGACCAGCGCGTCATCAACATGTGCCAGACTATCAGGTACGCTCTCGGTGTTCCTGTGAAGGTCAATTCAGGCTGCAGGTGTGTCAAGCATAACGCAAAAGTCGGCGGAGTCAAAAACTCCAAGCATACTAAGGGTTTAGCTGCTGACCTGTCGTGCAGTCTGGGCGCGGTCAAAATGTTCGAGACTGTAAAGAAACTTCATGCTGATGGCAAACTTCATGACCTTGATTACTGCATTCGCTATAAGTCTTGGATACATATCGACTGTGGCGGTAAGCGCAAATCTCTATGGGAGGTGAAAGCATGAACGAGATTGTTGAAGAGGTACATTACCTTGAAGAAGAGACGGAGACACTATTAGCTGTAGTGTCTATGGCTATGTTTGGCGGGCTGGTGAACTGGTTGAGGCAGAAAGGACCTCGAAAGTTCTCTAGGCTTATCGTCATTGTATGTACTGCCGCTTTTGCAGGTCTTATCGCTTATTACGTTACCAGTGCTATGGGCTTTAATTCTCAGTATCAATGCGCGTTCTCAGGCGTTGCGGGATATGGCGGCGGCACTTTACTTGATGAGGCCGTCAAGAGACTAAAGGCTTTTGTTCAAAATAACGATAACAAATATTCAAGGTGATATGCTAAAAACAGGGCAAAGGGATTTTCCATGCCCTGTCCTTTTTTCTACCTTTATTCCGTTAGCATTGGCATTGAGTGGTTCACGTCAAACAAGTAATAGTTCGCTTCTCTTATCGTTTCTTCATAGCTCTCGCGCCCCTCGAAACTTTTTATTACTGCCTGTTCTTCGGCCTCCATCTCGGCATATTTCCTGCTCGCATACCCTTTCGGTAACCAGCCTTTACGCTGTGAACCAAAGATGTTCAGCTTCTTCAGCAGTCTTTCATTCCTGAACGTCAAGTGGCATGTCCCCTTCTTGTAAAACGTTACTGTGAAATACTTTAGCTCGATTTTTTGCAGCTGACCTCGCGCTATTGCTCTCTCAATTTCTGACTCTAAATCAAATGTATCCCCTGTTTCTCCATTGTCTAGGTAATTTAATGCCTTCTCTATATCCGTGAGCTTATGTACCACATTCATCGCGTTCACACTGCAATGAATATTCCCTTCATAACGATACACGTCATATATACTCAGCGGCAATATTACTTTCTTGTTAATTTTCCATGACAGATTCGTCTTCCAGCCGTTGTAGTAGTGTATGTTGTTCTTTAGGTCTATGTCCCATGAATGACGCTCTGATAGTTCATCGAACAAGTCTATTATGCAGTCCTCCACTCCCTTTATCAGCCTATGCGATAATTCCTCCTGCACCGTCTTTATGTTCCAGTACGAGAAATCATATCCCGTGAACGTGTTTACCTGTGATAGATATTCATTCTGCAAGTTGCTCGTCAGACGTCCCATAAATCTTGGTTCTCGGAAGAATTTATCCCAGTACCTACGCCGCACCGCTTGCACATACTTATTCACGCTGAAATCTTTACTGCTTCCGTATCCTCGCTCTTGTATCCCTATCATTACAGGGCTGTTTCCGTCAAGAGACTTACTACGAAGCTCCAAAACCTCATCATACAGGCGCAATCCCCACTCCAATTCTCGGTTATACTGTGCTACGAA
Organism: uncultured Fretibacterium sp.; assembly: GCA_937892105.1. Next base: position 7,190 of record CALAUZ010000401.1, read on the forward strand.
CGCTGACACTAAATCCGACTCCGCAAGCTCAGAATTTTCTCGAACCTTCTCGTACTCCTCATACCCTTTTTCTCGCAATGTCGCAAATATTGTCGTCTTGCGCTCAGTTTCGGGAATTATTACTTTTACGCACGCCACTTCCACTTCTGTCGGCCTCTCAGCGTCTAAAAAGGCGTTTTCATAGCATTTTATCTCTGCTCCATACTGTTCCAGCTTTTTGCCCAATTCCTTTCGCTCATTACTGTAGGGGTTTCTCAACGTCTCCGCATTCAATAGGCAGATTATTGCTCCTCCGGTGGTCTGCTGGACTTCTATCGCCTTCAGAATATGACGCGCCCCCTGCGAAAATGGCGGGTTCATCAATATCAGGTCATAGTGCTTGTACGTGTGAAATGTCAGAAAGTCATCATGTACTACTCGATACCCTTTCTCTTTCAATATTGCTCGAAACTCGGGTTCAATTTCTATGCAGTCTATTCCCTCTCCAGCATATTCACGCCAGATCTGCTCTTTCTTATGCTTTATGTAATCGCAGATATTACCCCGTCCCGCTGACGGTTCTAAAACATATTCCACTTCGTCCCACTTTAATCCTGCTGTTATTTGTTCCAAAAGGTTTTCTGGCGTGGGGTAGTAATCTTCACTCCCTGTGATTTTCAGCATTTACCTTCCTCTCTTATCTTAAAAAACGAGAGCTGTCTTAGATCCCGTTTCTACTGTTCCATACTCTTAACGCTTCTTCGTATGGCAATCCGTCTCCCGTATAACCCATTCCGCAAACTGCGCACTGCACTCCGTATATCAGCTCTGGCTTGCCTTCTGCTCCCTTACCATTGCATCCGCTTGGATATATTAATCCGGCATTCCCGCAGAAAGGGCACGACTTCAGTTCCTCTATCATGAATAGCTCCTTTACCAATACCATCTGGCCTGGTCTATCCTCTTACCGTTCTTGTACACGGGATATCCTTCACTGTCCACGTCATATATGTAGCCCCTATCCCACTCTCTACTCAGTCGGTCTATATCATAGCCGTGAACTGTCCGTTTTCCGCATTCTGGACATTCTATATACCGTGCCAAAGCATATGGGTAATCCTCTCGTTCTTCTATTACTATGTTCCCTCGCTCATTACCACACTTGCGGCAAAAGCTTACATACGAACCGCATACCCTCAGTCGCGATATTTGGTACTCTTTCATGTACATGTTCATTTTTTATTCCCCTTTCAGCAACAAAAAAGGCCGGTCTCGCGTCTTTCCTTCCGGCCTCTTGCTCCTTTATTCTTCCGTTACTTCCACGCTGTATTTCACGGATTTCCTGTCCGGTCTTTTAGTATGAAGTAATGTCCCGGTCTTCAATGCCCTGTAACAGTCTCGTATTAAGTGTCCGGTTTTCCACCACGTTATCTGCGAGCTTTTCGCATCTGCTTTCCATAGCTCTCGGCACACTCCATCTATCTGCTTCCAAGAATATCCTCGTGTACGCGCCTCCTCTATTTCTTCCAGGTGATGCCGGATTAGTGCAAACACTACTTCCAAACTCTTGTTCCTTACGGGATTTCCGTTCGGTTTTTCTGTTGATAACGCCTCAAGTATCGTTAATGCCATTACCTTTGTCCTCCTGTCTAGGCTGTCCTTCTATGGCGGCGGTCGCTTTCGTACTGCTCGATTGCATCGCATGTCGCTTCATAATTCAGGCTCGCAAGCCC
>CALAUZ010000402.1 GCA_937892105.1 uncultured Fretibacterium sp.
GATATAAACGTAATTTCTCTATGTTCTGCCATCTCTTTTCTTTTATACATAATAATTTATTTATATTATAGCCAATAGCCGTAAAAAACAGACCCCCGATGTTCTGAGGGCCTGTTTGTGAGTTTTCGCATGTTTTGCCGCTACTGCTTCGTCAATGTGTAACTGAAACGAATTTGAGTTTCATATTCATCGTAACGCTCAACCTGTGCCGTCGTTGAGGAAGTTAAAGTTATAATTGTGTACGTAGGTGTGCCGGTGTGCCTTACCCTATCCATGCGCCAGGTGTTTCCGCTGGTGTTCCGAAATTCAAGCACACCAGTATAGGCCGCTTTTTCTCCGCCGAAGTCATCTTCCCATGTAAATTCATCCTCGTCCCAGTCTGCTGGAGGGGTTCCAGATATATCCATGTATATGTCTGATGTTGCCGACAAAGTTGCAGTATCGCCACTGACATTTACATCGAATGAAATCGTGTTGTTATGTCTCGTACTCAGGCTTAACGTTCTGCTACCAAATCCGCTGCCTGTTACTGTCCCTGTTCCATTCGAGGCTTTCCACATACCTGCCAGTACGCTGAAGCTGATTGACGTTGCCGTGTTGTCCTGCGATGTCGGCGTGCTATCCTGTGATGTCGGAGTGTTGGGCGTTGTAGGAGTTCCCTGCTGTTGCTGTTGTTCCTGTTCTGTACCGCCGTTCCCTTCCTGCGTACTGCTTCCACCACTACTGCTGCTTCCGCCGCACCCAGAGTTGAGCGACGAGAACACTAGCAGCCCCATCATAACCCAGACTAAATATTTGCGCATGACTGATTACCTCCTGGAATATATTTGCACGACCAACCCTCAACGCCTCACTCTATGCTATAATTAACATTGATGAAGATAAATAAAGCAAGAGCAAAGAAGCCGTCAATTAATATTGACCGTGCAATGATCTTATATTATCCGAGTAGTGTAGTATTGTAGCACAACTTCTTTGCTTTTTTATTTGTTCCCCACATTCATAATACGCAAAAAAACAGACCGCTCTTCACGGCCTGCCATTCCCAAAAACTATATTACCTGCTCTGCCTTCTGCGCCTCTTCTCCTCATCTGGATACAGCCCAAACTTCGACAGCCCCGCCATACCCTGCTCAAGCCTCGACACTGCAAGCGGCATCAACTCCACAATAACGTGATTGTCCTTCAGCCTTATCGCTCCAACCTCCGAACGTTCAACCTTCAACGCTCTGCACATCGCGTTCAAAACATGGCCGACATCTTGTGCCTGATTGCTCCTGAAACTCTTGAATGCTCCTTTAGGCTTTGACGTTCCAATACCCTTCTTCGTCTGGGACTTCGGACGCTGGGAAGGCTTCCTGTTACGGCGTTCCTGTTCACGCTGAAGTTCACGGTCAAGAGCGTAACCCTTGTTGCGGGTGCTGAGAACGGCAAGAAGCTTCGCGATTATCACTCTCGGTTCAGCACGCGTCATTATGTCGTCAGCCCACTTCACACACTCCCCGTAATCAGCGTCAATCGGGGAAGCAAATATATCCTGTTCCGCAGAATCACGCCACGCACTCCGTATCTTGTCGATACCTGGAATATCCTGCCAGTCCGTCTTTATGTTCGTACCCCTCAGCATTTCCCTGAACCTGCCAATCTCAGGCGGTGAAAGAAGCACTATGTTCACGCCCTCATGACCTGCCCTGCCAGTCCTGCCGCTCCTGTGAATGAACGTCTCCCTGTCGTCGGGAAGTCCAAGCTGTATTACGTGGCTCACACCCTCAATGTCCAGACCTCTTGCCGCAACATTAGTCGCAACAAGACACGGTACAGACCCGGACTTGAACGATGCCAGCACCGCGTTGCGTTCACCCTGTGTCATATCGCCCTGTAATGCTGCCGCGCTGAAGGAATGGTCTTGAAGCCTCTGGGCAATCTCGATGGACTCCATTTTTGTATGGCAGAATACGAGACTGCGTGAAGGGTGTTCCCATAACAGTACATCAACTAGACCCTCAAAACGTTTCTGTGATGGTATTCTGTAAACCCTGTGAGTAATATCGCCATGCTGTTCACCCTCATCATCAACCGCAAGCATAATAGGATCATTGAGGTAACGCCCTGAAAGTTCGCGGACTTCAGGAGGCATTGTCGCCGAGAAAAGCCAGCGTCTTCCTTCTGGCATTGCGTCAAGGATTGCTTCAAGCTCCTCACGAAATCCCATATCAAGCATGAGATCCCCTTCATCGAGTACAACACTGTGAATTTCGTCCGTAACGATAGTACCGCGCTGTACATGGTCGCGTACACGTCCTGGAGTTCCTGCGATTATTGCCGAACCGTGTTTCAGTGCTTTCAACTGGGGAACTATATCCATTCCGCCGACTAATGATGCGCACGAAATCTTGAGGAAGCGTCCGAGAAATTCTGCTTCATCTGCTGTCTGCTGTGCAAGTTCGCGAGTTGGAGCAAGGATTAGGATTTGTGGATTGCGTTCGCCTATCTTCATTTCCTGCATTAAGGGTAAGAGGAATGCAAGAGTTTTTCCTGAACCTGTTTTTGCCCTGACGATTAAGTCATTGTTCCAGTCTTCGGATAACACCCTGTCTTGAACTTCCATAGGTGTATCAAATCCATGTTCCTTCAGGGCGGCCAATAATTCTTTTCTGAGGCCGTAGGAAGTAAAATCATTCATGAAAAAATTTATGTCTCCTAACAACAAAAATCAGGAAGCCTTGTACCGCACTTCCTTATGATATTATTGCACATTATCGCTAATACTTCGCCGTCAACTGCCGTACTGCTGAGAACGATTACCCTGTCAGGTTCATTCAGCCTCCCTATAATAAATCCCTCCCGCATTCATCACACGGAAGGGATAAATCTTCTCTTGTTACAGTTACTACGCAATCACCATAAGTACATCGCCGGTGTTTACGCTGTCGCCGGACTTAACGCGTATCTCGGCAACCTTCCCTGACGCTGTGGCGAAAACTTCATTCTCCATCTTCATTGCCTCAAGAAGAAGCACCAAGTCTCCGCTGTTCACGCTGTCTCCAACGTTGACCTTGAGGCTAGATCGGAAGAGCACACGTCTGAACTCCAGTCACATCAC
>CALAUZ010000403.1 GCA_937892105.1 uncultured Fretibacterium sp.
AGCCAGACGTTATTCCTTACGTTACATCATATTACAAGGAACGATTTGGGTTCTGTTTATCTCAGAGACAGCTTGCAGATTTGGAAAAGGAAGACAAGGAGTACGCGGAGAGAGAAGGCAAACCGCGTCGATATCACATATTCATTGATAGTGAGCTGTTTGATGGAGTTTTGAATTATGGTGAACTACTCCTTCACGGAGAGAGTGAAAAAGAAATATTTTTTAGTACATACATATGTCACCCATCAATGGCAAATAACGAGTGTTCCGGACCAGCGTTAGCCACGGCTTTGGTTAAATATGTGGCAAGTATTAAGTCCAGACGGTATTCGTACCGTTTTATCTTCATACCTGAGACGATAGGAAGCTTGACTTACTTGGCTACTGAAGATCATTTAGCTGAACTTCAGCGGAAGGTGGTGGCTGGCTTTAATTTATCTTGTGTAGGAGATAATATTAACTATTCTATGGTGGAAAGTAGATACGGTAATACTTTAGCTGACAGAGTGTTAAGGAATATACTTCACTATCACACGAAAGGTACTTATAAAAGGTATTCCTTCTTACAACGGGGGAGCGATGAAAGGCAGTATAATGCTCCAGGTATAGACTTGCCAGTTGTTTGCTTCTGCCGGTCTAAGTTTGGAGAGTTCCCTGAATACCACACTTCGGCTGATAACATGAGTTTTGTGAGCGCGGAGGGATTTCAAGGCAGTTACGATGTGATGACTGCGGTAATAGATTCTCTTGAACACAATCAAAAATATAAAATCACGGTAAAAGGTGAACCACAATTGGGAAAACGCAGCCTATATCCCACAGTTTCTCAAAAGGAAAGCTACGATGCTGTGAAGGCAATGACAGATATGATTGCGTACTGTGACGGAAATAACGACGTAATAGAAATAAGCGACCGAATTGGAGTCCCAGTCAGCAAATTAAACGAAATTGCAGGAAAATTAACAGAACACGGATTATTGGAGGTTCAAATAAATGTCTAATGAATTTAATTATGCCGGACTTATAAATGCGGCTGGTGTTCAGAAAGGCGAGACTATAGATATTGTCTCCGATATTCGTGATGTGATGATTGAGTGCCGAAAAAATAAGGAGAATTTCTCACCAGATAAGCTCATAGATGCCTTTTGCGATGGTGTTGGCTCAGAGGGAACTATTCTTATAAGAACTTTTAATTGGGACTTCTGCAATAAAGATGGATGGGATCAGGAATTGGAACAGCGTAAACTTCAAGAAGCCTGCTAATCACTCCGTCCATAGAGCCATAACTGGTAATAGGCTGTTCGCCTGTTGAAAGGATGCAGTTATTCCAGCCTTCGGTCAATCTGAGGCCGCCCTTTGCCTTACCTCACGGCTTGCCGTATCCGTTGCCTAACATATAGACCATATTACTCACGCCAACTCTCGGATCGATGCTCTGAAGTTCATCAAGTGCCAAAGGCAGATGTTTCATCATGCCAGCTCTCTGCTCCATGCCGATAATGGTTGAGTAATACGTCTTAGTCAGTTTCTCCGGATCGCCCCAGATGGACATCGCAAACTTCATGGCCGCTGTCTTGCCTGACTTTGAGTTAGCTCAACTGTGATAATAGATATTACGCTGCAGCATCTTATGAAGCAGAGGAGACGCGAAACTTGCGGCCATGAAAGAACGGGCGAACGGCAGTTTCCTAAGCTGTCTGGCCATGGAGAGCCATAGAGCTTCACTGCCTTCACTCTTCAAACTGGCGAGCGTCTTATTCTCATCTTCTTCAATCTGAATATCGCCCTGTGTAAGGTAATATGGAAAGAATTCATCTTCAACCCAGCCAGCTCTTGTGATGCAACGTTTCATAGTGAGTCTGCTGTCATTAGCGGCCTAAAACTCAGCGATGTACTTTGCAAGAAGAACCGCATTATCTGATGAGACAGGGATGCCGGTATTCGCATAATCAATGATTCTGTGCTTATTGAGCAAATCGGCGCGGGGAGCTGTGATGGTTTTATACACGCCCTTCCTCCTGAATGTGACGCTTAACTTCTCTCTGCCGTCATCGACATTAACTTGAGAAGCACTGACGAAAAGAGGCGCGTTCGCAAAATGGTTATCGACTCCGTTGGTGTTATCAATGAAGCTGATGCCGGAGTCGTTGACAACCCAGTTCTTAGGGACGATGAAGCCGGTATCTCCCACAGCACCGACAGCCCACACAGCCCACACAGCACTATCTTCACCAGTTACTCTATTTGATTCTGCTGTGTTAATACTATCGTTAGCAGTACCGACGTTGATCCCCGTAAGCACTAAAGGCTCTCCTTCCGGTTCAGCAGCAGAGCCCATCGCAACATCATTAGAATGCAGAGCGGCGGCTTCTCTCATATCTCGCAAGACAGCGAACTGTTTCTTTACGAGTTTCTCGTAATTACGCATACCGATATTAGACTTTGATACGATATCACGAAGCTTGGCGTAGCGTTTAAGGTCTGACTGCATGGCCCATGCTGAGGCAATGAGAGCGTCTTCGGCCAGCAACTTATCAATCAATACACTGTTGCCACCCTTTAAGTTGGATGTCTCTCCAGCTTCTTTGACGAGGGAGTCGATAATGCTCTTGAATGTGTTTACCTGCTTCTCCCATTCATGCTGAGGGCTGTAGAAAGACTGGCAATGAGCGATAGCATTGGTCATTGTAATAAGGCCATAGGAGCTGTTACTCTGCGGTCTGCCCCATTTATCACGCATCAGGCCGCTGGCTCGGAACAGTCTATCCATTTGAGCTATATCCCCACGGCAATAAAAGGCCAAGAATCCGCAGAGGGCCATATCGGCTTAGGAGTGTGACCAGTTGATGTCAGAGTCTTCTAATCTCAGCCAATCACCTTCATAAAGAAGACTGAAGCGGTCTCCGTTCTTCCCGCTTTTTGCCTTGTTCAGGACTTCCTCATCAGTCAGGATACTGCCGCCCTCGGGTAGATGAACTTCTGCTAACTTGGCCTCCGGTCTCTTCATGAATAAATCCAGAAACTCCTGTAATGCTTCTGCTGAAACATGGCCGGCGAATTCTGCACCGTCTTCTGTTTCTGCACCGTCTGCCACAGATTTGTCAATGAAGAGCCGGGATGTGTTTACCCGATTCCCCGTAACGGTTAAAAAGCGGTTAGTCGTATCTGCGAAATAAACCTCGATTCCGAGCTTGCGGTTATTTATGTAGTATTCGTCCTTATCGAAAACGAACCCATCGGGAACGAGGAAGAATAAGTGCAATCCGGCCCTTTATGGGGACAGCTCGACAACGGCTTCAGGGAATAAAGAGAGAATACGCTGGGCATTCTTTGACAGTGATGCCAGTCTAAGAGGCTTGACATCCCTTGCCACATCCTCTCCTACACACTTATCAAGGTCAATAGCTCCGAGTTTTCCGGAAACTTTGAGGCCGATACGAGATAAAGATTTTCGGTATTTTATCAAGCATAATTTTAACAACAACTCCTTAAAATTACATTGTACTGCTCATATCTTCCATCATTGTCCGGAATTCTTGATACTTGTCAAGATTTCTATCTAAGTCCCGACGAATCAAACTGTTTATATATGCCGTTATATTACCCCTGAAAAAGTACGAGGCAAATTCTACTCCTTCATAAAGTTCTAATGGGATCGACAGCGATATTTTATGTACTTTGCCTTTTGTTGGACGACCGCTTTTGCCCTTCTCTGGCCTAACTGATGAAGGTTCTATTTCTCCGCGAAATTCTGCTACACTCTGAGCTGCCTTGTTAGGGTACGTTCCTTTAGCCATTTGATATTTCCTCCAATAACTCATTTACAAAATTTTTATAATCTTCATTCGTTGTACTGTCCGGCGCATATTCATTCAACGGAACATAATATTCCGTAAGAGCCTCTGTACATGAAACACTTTCTCGAATTTTCGTTTTGAAGCATTTTGAACCTAATTTTTCGGCTACTTTTGCTGCTAGTTCTCCAATGCGTTTGGATTTCCGCGTTCGTTCCTTCGCTTTCACTACAAGTATTCCAGCAACCTTTAATTTTTCGTTGTTATCTCGTGCAAGGTCAAGGGCTTGGGCAAAATCCATTAATCCGTCCAAAGACCAGCCAGATTCTTCTACGGGAATTACTACATAATTAACTGTCGCAAGAACATTTTTTAATGCTATCCCTATTGCTGGAGGTGTATCAATAATTATGTAATCATACCTGTCTTCAACACTTTTCAATGAGCGTTTCAAGTGAGTAAATCTTCGCTCATCTACTTTCACCATCGTCTCCGCGTCTGACAATAATTTATCTGAAGCTATTATGTCCCCTTTGGCCGTGTGCTGGACACAATTTAACGCTGGCTCATCTCCTCAAAGTATATCCAACACTGTCGCTTTACCCTGCGTTGGTGCTTCGTAAAATTTCGTGCTGTTACATTGCGCATCTGTGTCTATTAAATAAATTCTTTACTCTTGGTGCTATTCGATGAATTTCTCATCTCCTCCCTACAAATTCAGAAACCCTGACAGTATAGCAGAAATTATTAACGCGTCATGTTCTACATTCAAGCAAACGTTAGACGTCATTACTTGATACCTACATCGCGCTCATAAATGGCTGAGAATCTGCTAGTAAAGACTCAAGCGTAAACACGGTGTAGCTCATCACAAAAATATGCTTCCAATTTGCTGTCTGTTTACTTCAAATCCTCAAAATCACATTTCTACGAACGTCAGAGACAACATAAATATTGCCGACTGCATGGACATCAATAACATCTCCAGAAGCTATTTGTTCCGCAGTTTTTTGAAGGACGGTCAGATTACTTATCAACGCATAAGGCTCATTCTTCGGGTTACTGCGTAGACAGTTAGAACTGGATAGTCTATCAACATCTCGGCTAACAGTCTTCTTTCGGTCGCGTTACGATTGCAATACGTCAAGGCATAGCGATTTAAGGGGTGCGCGAATATTTTGAACACAAAGAGGCTACTGAAGATAATGAGGCTAAGATTTTGAAGCGCGCGATTGATTACAGATCGGAGTGATGAGGGCGCGGATGATTGCGCAACGAGATCTGCAACAGCGACAACAGTGACATCACCAACGCTACGACTCCACATAACCGGGACTCCACGATTCCATATGACCGATTGAGCTACGACTCCATGAGTCCGAATTCCCAATATCCAACAAGCCAGAATCCTGACACCTCCTACAATACACGGAATCCCCTATAGAATCCCCCATATTAACCTCAATGTTACTAAACACCTTACACCAACAACTACCACCATTACCCGGAATACCACAACAGACTTCACAGGTGGAAGCCTCGCATAATTCTCCATACCTAACCCGGAACACTGATACCCCTCAAACTTATCGAAACCGAACAAGCTACCTACGCTCGACGCAAACAACCTAAACCTAACATGCAACCAGAGCAAGGCTCTCAAGGCTCTCCGCGCCCTCTGCCATGGCCCTCCCGCCCATCATAATATGCGGTATTTTAATCAACTTGACACTGTTATGTCCTCATCGGTTATCCCAGCGATTCTTTCGATTTCGCCGCTAAATGGCTGGAAATTGCCAAGCCTCTTGGCTTTTGCCCTATAGCTATGCTTTACAAGGACTTCAAGGGCAACACTACACGCGATTGGTGCAGATTTTAACGTTCATGGACTAGACCTGCCGCTATTTATTCTCAAAATTGGCACGACCCTTTACAGCCACGACCCTTTACAGTTCTAATGTATAATAACTTTTATAATTTTTTAAGGAGATGAACAGTACGAGTAACGCTTCTAACAAAAACACGCCGACTCCTTACGATGATGCCTTTCGAACGTTGATGAATGATTGTATTAGGCTTCTCATCCCTGTTATTAACGAGATTTTTGGCAAAAATTACTCAGGCAATGAGGGGATCATTTTTCGACCCCATGAGCATTTTATTAACCAGCAGGACGGCAAAGAGCAGAAAAGAATCACTGACAGTTCCTTTTCCATTATCTCGAAAGACAACTCGGAGGAAAAATTTATCCTTGAGTGTCAGTCTACCGATGATTACACCTTGCTCATCAGGATTTTTGAGTATATTACTCAGGAAGCTCTCGACTCTGGCGCAATAACAAAATACAAACTTACTGTTACTATTCCTCATGCTGCTATCCTCTTTCTGCGCTCTAAAAAGAGTACACCTAACTCTATGAACATCGTCATCAATACTCCGGGCGGATCAGTCTCTTTCGATGTCCCAGTGATGAAGGTTCAATCCTATTCTTTAGAACAGATTTTCGATAAAAATTTATTGTTCCCACTGCATTTCTACATCTTCAACCTTGAAAAGAACTCCCTCAGTTTGAGGCCAGCGAGGAAGCATTAGAGAGTCTGAAAAAGGTTTATGTTGACTTCATGGACAGGCTTGAAAGAGAAGTTAAAGAAGGGCACATTTCAGCTTATTACAGAAGCACCATTCTAGATATGAGTAAAAAGGTTCTTGAAAATATCGCCGCTAGATATAAGAATGTACGAAAAGGAGTGAATGATATTATGGGTGGTCAAGTCCTTGAACATGAAGGTAAAACTATTTACAATGCGGGAATTGCAGAAGGACGGCGAGAAGAAAAATTCGACACAGCCAGACGGTTACGTGAAATGGGTATGAATGACAACGATATTCATAGAGCCACTAACATTTCACTTGACGACCTGCGAATGCTTTAACGTACTTTAGTTGAAAATACAAATCTGTAAAATCATTGCGTGCCTATCATCACCGTACAAACGTACACTTATCATAGAACGACACGCAATATTTTTCCTATGATAGGTTATATCATTTAGACTTATTTATCATCTGGTATCCCAAAACCGTCATCAGTATAATGTCCATGCTCACGTGTAGCTACACTTAATTCATCAGGAAACATCCTATGAAAGCTCCTTATACGGGCACGTACAGATCCCAGACGTGTTTTTGCGCAAACATATTCAGCTTTTCTATAGCGTGCGGTTTGGTCTTCCATGTGATAACAGCACCGTCAAGCACAGAACGTTCGGGATCAATCGTCAATTCACGTGAAAAATGTTCATGGCTTCCCAGTCCTCCGCAGTCAGGATATGCATCTATAGGGTTATTGAATGAGAATAATCTTCGGCTCGATCTTGGGCATACTGATTTTACAGTCAGGACATGAATAATTTTCCGTCATGGTATATTCTGCTTTACCTTCAGGAGCAATGACGACATAACCTCTCTACAGCTTCAATGCGGCTTCGATGCTCTCGGCTAATCTGCTTCTACTGTCATGTGCAACTTTCAGACGGTCTATAACTATTTCTATGTTGTGCTTTTTCTTCTTGTCTAAATTTATTTCTTCCTCAAGCTAATAAACAACTCCGTCAACTCCTGCGCGTGTATATCCTTTCTCCCTTGTCTGGCTGAATAGCTTCTTGAACTCTCCCTTTTTGCTGCGTGCCATAGGTGAGAGTATTTCTATGCGTAAATCATTCTCCTGCTCAAGAATATAGCTCAATATCTCATATATTGAATGTCTGCGTACAGGTTTCCCGCATTTCGGGTAATGAGGCACACCTATGCGCCCATAAAGCAGCCTGAAATAGTCGTATTTCTCGGTAACAGTTCCGACAGTAGAGCGGGGATTATGGCCTGTTCCTTTCTGCTCGATCGATATTGCCGGAGACAGTCCGGATATCTCATCAACGTTGGGTTTCTTCTGAACATCGAGGAACTGACGGGCATACGCTGGAAGGCTCTCTACGTATCTGCGCTGGCCTCCTGCTTAAAGTGTATCGAATGCAAGTGATGATTTCCCTGAACCCTGACGGGCCGGTTATTACTATGAGTTTCACGCGGGGAATATCTAGGCTAACGTTCTTTAGGTTGTGTTCACGTGCTCCCATGATTGAAATCGTATCGTTCAAATGATTTATTGCTCCTTCCGATTCTCAAAGGCATAAATATAGCACCAAAAAGCATAAAGAAAGAGCCTACCGCTTTGAAATAACTCAGCATATTGTGAGAAGTGTAGCTCCGAAGATATACCCTTCGTGGCTTCCTGTACATAGAATGTGCTAGATTTCCCCTAACTAGCGCAACAATGAAAATCACCTCCTGATATAATCCAAGTGGCTCTCCCTCATGTGCCTGTTTAATTCTATGAAACTGTCGCATTCAAAGCCGCAATCAGTAACAGGACATTTTACCTTTGATAATAATATTCTTTCTTCTCTTGTATATAATCCTCCTGTTACATTGGCTAAATTGTCAACAGGCATACAATCTGTTTCATCTCGTATAATATTCTTTTGCACGACGTAATCATTCTTGCAGAAATTACCCCATGTATGAAACTGGAGCAATCTACAATTTCTCTCCTTTCATGGTATTCAAAGCATCAAATACTACCTGGCTTCGCTTCATTTTCTCCTGATACGTCTTTAGGAGCTTCCTCATCAGATATCAGCTTGCCATCACGAAAGCGCAGAACCCTTTGACTCCATGTCGCTATATCCGGCTCATGAGTAACAAGAATTATTGTAGTGCCTTCCTCATGTAGTGCCGTAAATATCCTCATGATTTCTACTGTAGTTTTTGTGTCTAATGCTCCTGTAGGTTCATCTGCCATTATTATTGGTGCTTTCCCTACTATTGCACGGGCTATAGCGACTCTCTGCTGCTGTCCTCCGCTCATCTGAACGGGCCGGTGATGAATCCTTTCACCTAATCCTACACGTTCAAGGGCTTCTTTTGCTGCCTTAGTCCTCTCAGACATAGCAACACCGCGATACATTAAGGGCATTTCTACATTCTCCAGCGCGTCAGCTCTAGGCAGAAGGTTATACCCCTGAAACACAAAGCCTATTTTCTGGTTGCGAATATCAGCCAATGCAGCACGACTCTGATCCCTTACGTCAATCCCGTCAAGCATATATTTTCCGGACGTTAAGACATCAAGACAGCCTAGAATATTCATCATTGTAGATTTGCCTGACCCTGAAGGCCCCATAATGCAGACAAATTCACCCTTCTTGATTGAGCACGTTACATCATTCAGAGCACGAAGTTCAATATCTCCGGTTCTGTATATCTTCGTCAAGTTAGAGACCTCAATTATTGCCATCAGAACATGCCTCCGCCCTTATTGTCGTCATTGTCCCCTTGAGCGTTAATGATAAGCCTTTCACCTTCAGATAATGCGCCCTTTACCATCTGCACCCAGTGATTATCTGAAATTCCCGTAGTAACCTGCACTGCACGGCTTAGTTTTCCATCCTTCTCTGCCCATACTGTAGCGTCATTCATGCTTTTGCGCTCTGTTAGTATTTCACTGTCAAATGATATTGTTGCAATCAGCTCATCTGACGGCGTGAACCTTAATGCGGCAATAGGAAGGCGAAGGACATTACGGCAGTAATCCGTCTCAATCGAAACCCCCAATCCCCAATCCCCAATCCCCAATCCCCAATCCCCAATCCCCAATCCC
>CALAUZ010000404.1 GCA_937892105.1 uncultured Fretibacterium sp.
TTCATCAAGGCTAGTATCCTTCCCGTTTGGAGCTTTAAGCCATTGTGCTGTGCCTTGATATTTTCTTCTTAGAGCGTCAACTTGTCTGCGTGATTGTGGAGTAAGTAAGCTGTCAGCACTGCGGGCAATATCTCCCGTGTTCGTAGCGGACTGTCTGAAAGTATCGCTGTTTGTGCGTATATTGCCGTTCCAGTCGCTAATAATCCAGTAGGGTGTATATTGAGTATCAGCCAGCAGAGTGTTTCTTCTTTGCTCTGGAGTTAAGTCAGCTCTTTTGCTTGCGTTACGTGCTTCAATTTCGCCACCTAAGTTGTAATAGATGTCGTAAGGTGTTTCCCAGCCATGACGTTTTTTTGTATAGTTTTCTTTCAGTTCTTTTAGCTGTTGGAAAAGTTTTTTGTATTCATCGCCGTAAGCGGAGTTCAAGCGCAAAGTATCGCGCCTTTTAAAGACGTTGTAGCCCTCTGGGAATTTTCCTTTAAATCCATCTCGTTCTGCTTGCAAAGCGTCATTAATACCAGTTAAACCGTCCAACTCCGTGAACCTTGCATAGATAGCACTTTCTTGCCTTCTGAAATTCTCATATTCTGTTTCAAACATTTCTGGAGAGCCGCCAGTAGCGAAGCCTTCAATATACTGCACAGCGTGTTGAATTTCGTGAATAAGTATAGAGCGCAATTCTTTAGGGTTGTTCCTTAAAGACTGCCTAATCTCTATGGAGAAGTTTTTAGGATAGAAGACCCCTAAAGTTGTTTTAGCTTCATTAGACAAGTCCGAGAAGCGTACTCTAATGGAGCGCATAGCAAATCTGTGATTTTTCCCTTTTCGCGTGATAGAAATATTGCTGTAAGCGTCAAAGAGTTCAGGAGCGTCAAAAATTTCACCCAGAGCGAATGAATTTTTCTTTTTTGCGAGAGCTTCAGGGATGATATTGCCGTATGGGATTTCATATCTCCAGCGTCCATCGGGAGCTTTTTCCCATCCAGTAGCAAGCCTTATTTCTTCTGGCGATTTGCCCGCTCTGGCCATGTGGATAGCATTGTGGAAGCTGTCCATAAGTTTTGTATTGCCGTTAGCCCTGTCAATATTTCTTGCGCCCGTCTCGCCAATAATCTGCCTGAAAGTTTCGCCCTCAGCCTGCCTGCCGCCATTGCGAAATACAGCTTTAGCCTCATCATCGCTATCATCAGAAATACCGACAATCTTAACTTTGTCCAAGTTCCAAATGACGAAATTATGAGTGCCTTCTCCGTCGTCCCTGCTGCCCTGGTCAAGGTATCTATGTCCCGGAATACCTGTAGAGTTAAGGAACATGGAAGCGTTTACTTGAGCGGTTTTGCTGTAATCGTTTTCTGTGTCTACAAGTTCGCATAGGCGATGATACAAATCTCCGCCCGTAGTATTGTCTAAGGTGATAGGGCTTTCGAAGCTGCCATAAAGTACTAAAATCGTTTGGATTGCAAAATCGTCTCCGACAATGGATTTGAACTCGCTGTAAGATTTGAGCTTGGCAAAAGCCTTGTCAGTGTAAGAGCCAGTATTGTCTTTAAGCTCCGAGTGTTCAATTTTTCTTGCTTTCTTTGCGATTTCAGCAATAAGTTTAGCGAGCCTAGCCTGCATAGAGTTATCGCCTTTAATCTTTTTTGAGAACGCCCACGCAATAATGTCTTCAGGGTGCTTGTTGATAGTGTTAGCAATTCTTTTGACTATACGGGCGACTTTTTCGGACTGACTGTCAAGGGCAGCGTCCCAATCGAGTAAAACATCATTTTCAGGAATATCAGCCTGATAGATATTGCCGCGAAGGAAGCTGTCAGTATCAAAGCCCTTAATCTTTTTGAGAGCCTGAACAGTTTTGCGCAAGTTGTTGAGAGAGTAAGTATGCCCTGCGTTTTTCTCGCGCTTAATGAGGTCTTCAAGCTCTTGTATTTTTTCTTTTCTGGCGCGTTTGAAGTCCCATTTTTTATGCTCTTTGCTGTCGTCAATATACTTGTAGACGAGTTCCTTTACTGCCTCAGCGAATGCTTTAGGTTCAATACCGTTTGGCAGTTCGGGTATACCGTCTTTAGAGTTACGCCACTGGTTAATCTGGCTGTAAATGTTATCGAGTGTAACGGATTTGCCGTTTGACAGAGTGATAGTAATTTTACCGAAGCCTGAGTTTTTAAGCCCCATGCGTCTGTAACTTTCAGCGACATCGCGAATTTCGGAGAAGTAAATACCATGCCCAAACATAGCACCGCCCTCGCCCGTCCCGACAAAGCGCAAGTCAAATCTGTTGTCCCAAATGATATGGCCAGTGCCGTGAAAATCGAGCTGATTGAAGCGTTCAGCCGCGTCAGAGTCAATGAAGCCGTCTGTGTGTTCACGCCTGTAAGTCTCGAAATAGTCAATCGCCTCTTGGGCGCTATCAGGAGTAAGACCCAGAATGCGCAACATATCCTCGTCCCAAATGACGAAATCGCGAGTGCCTTCATTAGGGAATTTTGAGTACGGGCTATAAGGTTCAGGCTTAATTTCAGGGTGGAAGGTGAAAGACGTTAAGGAGTTAAGAGCGTCAATCATGGAGTTTATGTGTTTTATTTTTTCATTAAGGCGTTGTGTCTCGTACTCATCTCCATGTGCGTTTTGAATATCTCTTTGAGCTTGGCTTAATTCGAACTGGTAATTCCGCAGGACAAATACTTTTTCGGTTTCCAAAGATTTTTCTCTGGACGGAGTGAACATGCATCTGCGGTGAATATCGAATAGTACTTCGTATAGCGGGCTGTCATGGTCTCCATTCCAAGCCGGAGAGCTGTTGCTTGAATAGTGCTGTCCGTCAGCAGTGGTAGCTTCAGAGAAAGCCTCTCTGCCGTTTGAGAGCGGGTTATTATTGCGGTACTCTTCATATTTTTCGTAGATAGCATCTTCGCTCAGGCCATCCCAATAACGTAAGCCAGGAACGCCGAATTTCAAGAATAGCGCGGAAGTATCTTGCCGTGAGAATGTAGAGACATCCTGATACTTAACGTCAAATATGGCAGCAATGTTAGAGTACAATTCTCCGCCGTTATTTGGATGCCATATGCCTGAAGACAATTCAGCTTTTTCTTCTTCGTCTATTATGTCATCGTCAAAGAGTTTATCAATAATGGTTTCAGCGGCTTGTTGTATTTTAGATATAGCCTTTTTGACGAAATCGGGTTGTTCAGGAATGGAAGCGTCCCAGTTGAGCAGAAACTCATTGCTAGGTATCTCAACGCGATAAATATTGCCCTTTTTGCCGGAGTGCTGGTTTGGAGTGAAGTGTATTTGCCTTATATTTTTAGCTTTTTCGATAGCAGTCGGCAGGATTTCCAATTCACGTTTTTCATCTTTTGTTAGATAGCTTTTATCTATCATCCCTATCTCAGCTCTTCTTAACGATAGTGCGGACTCTACATATCCCAGAAGCTCATCCAAAGGCGTTTTTGGATTGAATATTGTAATTGCCTGAATTTTGTTAAGTATCAATCTTGTTGTTTCATCTGGTGAATTGTCCCATTTGTCTTTATCGTCAGCGGAAAAGACAGTACCATCGTTGAAAGCGATATGTATAGTGCCTCTTGCGTTATTTGGAATGCCGAATTTCCTGTAGTGTTCAGCGACTTCAGGATTTTCCTCCAAGTAAATGCCATGTCCGTGCGAGTCACCGCTTTCTCCAGTGCCAGCATATTTGAGCCTCAGTCTGTTGCCTAAAATGATACGCCCAGTAGCGTGAGTAACTTCCTGAGTACCCGGCCTGCTTTGGTTGTATCTCTCTACAGTATCAATAGTAATGAAGCCGTCATTGTCTGTGCTAAGATTATCAGGATTAATCTCATTAGGATTGGAGTTTTCGAGAATGTTAGAGTATTTCATCAACAGTGAAGGCGCACCGTTAGCAGTGGAGTACAAGCCAGGAGAAGATGACGTGCCTGAAGACATGTTACCGCCCGGACGTGTATTTGGTCTCATGCGGGACGGCTCACTGTATGTAGTAGACGAGGCGACATCCCGTGTATTGACAGACGGAGCAATGCCCTGTACCCGTGAAGAAGCGTTATCAGCTCTGCGTAATCCGTTTCCTTCTACAAGACCGTAACCCGAACGCCCGCGAGATATATTCTTTTGTGGCAGAACCTTATCCATGAATGCGTATAAATCGCTAATAATCTCTTTAGCCTCAACAAAATTCTCCGAATGAGCGAGAGTTTCCGCCAAAGAGCGCAGAATATCTTTCTCATCTTGTGTCAGAGCCTTGTATGAACCGTCAATAGCAGCGGAATATAGGCGTTTGCTTAAATCTCCTGCTGTCCAAATCAAATCATGAAGGCTGTAATCGCGCTTGTTGTTAGTGATGAACTCATAGAGGAAATGCCCCGCGTTGTCTTTAACTAACCGCGCAAGAAGTCTCCCGCCTCTAAGCGTAAGCGTAGGCGGTGAGATGAATTGCGTTTACTTAGCTTAGGATTTTATAATTCAGTCGTAATTATTATATAGGCTGTGATAACATGAACTTAGACACTAATAATCATTCAGTATTCTTGCTATATTATCATCTGGTGCTTGTCGTAAAGTACCGCCGTCAAGTTTTCGATGACGTTATGAGTGAGTTTGCTAAGAATATTTTTGTTCATATTGCAACTACATATAACATTACATTGGAGCAATGGAACCATGATAAAGACCATGTTCATATAATGTTCCGCGCTCATCCTAATACTGAAATATCCAATTGCGGTCAGCTTGCAGGTAACAGATAATTTTTCTGCTTGAAATATCAACAACTTGAATTAAAATTTTCAGGCGTAAAACCAAATAAAGGAGTTGTAAACCATGAGTAAAAAATTTACTCACACGATGAAAATTTTCATCACCGCGCTGACATCTCTGGCATTCTTAATCGGGGGGGGGTCTTTGTATATAATTGCTGATTCTGCTGATGCTTCTATC
>CALAUZ010000405.1 GCA_937892105.1 uncultured Fretibacterium sp.
CAGTGCCATTTTTACAGCTTTTCAACTGTGGTGAGTATATCTACTGCGTTACGTCCTGATTAGCCACGTCTACTTGAAAGGTGAGGTTTCAGCAACTCCTACATTCTATCTAATGTATCATGTCGTCTGTAATTTTCTATCACTTTATTTACCTATCTTAATTTAATTTTATATAATTTTACACCAATTGACGACTCTATCTAGAAAACAAGCCACGCTTTTAACCTATTGATAGCGTTGTATAAAAATAGCCTCACTTCCCAAACTTCTCCGCCAACCTTCTCGCTCCCACTCTCCCAGCCTCAACCATCTTCACAGCCTCCTCCAGGCTACCCGCTTCACCCCAATCCCCTGCACCCAAAACCTCCTCAACCAGACAGGCGATATCTTTGAAGCCTATACGTCCCTCAAGGAACAAACTCACAGCTATTTCATCAGCCCCAACAAGAACAGCAGGATACGCCCCCTTCAATCTCATGCACTCTCTTGCAATCCTCAAGGCCGGAAACCTCGCAACATCAGGCTCTTCAAACTTCACATCATGCAGGTTAAACGCAGGACGCTTAAACTCCGGGCACGGGAAGAACCTTTCAGGCCAGAAAAGGCAAGACGCAGCGGGCAACTTCATATCGGGTTCAGCGGCAAGCATTTTAACGCTGCCGTCCTCAAATTCGACCAGCCCGTGAACGAACGAGCCAGGCGAAATCAGTGCGTCAACTTGTCCTTCATCAAGACCAAAAAGATACATGGCCTCGATAAGCTCTATTCCTTTATTCATGAGAGTAGCACTGTCAATTGTTATCTTTGCTCCCATGTTCCAGACGGGGTGATGAAGTGCCATCTCTGGGGTAACAGTCTTCAACTCCTCTGCCGTGAAATTCAGGAAAGGCCCTCCCGAAGCTGTAAGGTAAATCTTCTTCACAAACTCTTTGTTTTCGCCGTGTAAGCATTGCCATATTGCATTGTGTTCACTGTCCAAAGGTCTTAACTGTTCGGGGCGTTTCACCAGAGGCATAACCCATTTTCCCGCAACAACGATACTTTCTTTATTGGCGAGAGATACATTTTTTCCGGCCTTCAAGGCTGTACAGAGGGCATGTATCGCGGCAGTTCCTGACGATACGAAAACAACATGGTCAATTTCAGGATCAGAAGCGATAATCTCCAATCCTTCATCGCCATATTCTTCGTAGGGGTACATTTTTGCGTTGAAACGTCCGGCAAGACGCGAAAGTTTCTCCGAACGCTTATTAGCCGCCAAAGCCACAACATTAATCTTATCCGGCCATGCAGAACATACAGACATTACCGCGCTTCCAACGCTTCCAGTAGCACCAATTACGCCAACATTAATCATCACAGTATCACCCTCAGCACAAAGTAAGTCAGAAGCCCGTTGAACAGAATGCTGTCGAAACGGTCAAGCATTCCGCCATGTCCAGGAATTACACGGCCAGAGTCTTTCTCTCCTGCATCACGTTTAATCAGAGACTCCGCAAGGTCTCCCAGTTGCCCGAAAAAGCCGCAGATAAAACCTATAAGTATTAACGGATAAGTAGGAAGGCTGAAGAAGTATATTGCCCCAGCATTAGCGAGGAGGCTTGCAATTATTCCTGCAACGAAACCCTGAACTGTTTTTCCTGGACTTACGTGTTCACAGAGTTTTACGCTGCCGAACATTTTCCCGCCAATATATGCCCCAACATCACAGCCCCAAGTGCAAACGAACAGTGTAATCAGTACTTGTTTCCCGAAAGCATAATCCCTTAGCACAATCATGCAGGTCCATGGAACTGTGATATACAGTACGCCTGATATGACCGCACCAGCGTTTACGATTGCCCAGCTTGTACCCTTAGTCATCTGCCTCCTGAATACCTCAACAGAAAATACTGTACACACACATAAAGCGAGTATCATACCCAGAATGATGGGTTGAGGATTTTCGCGGACAGCAGCAACGATGAAAACAATGGAAAAGATATACCCTACGCCGGGAGATATTCTTGAACCTTTGAGCCTTGCCGCGAGCCTGTAATATTCAGCCAGAGACGACAATGCAATTAACCCAGCGATGAAAGTCCAGAGCAATCCGCCGTAATTAATACCGCCGATAATAGCTATAACTATGCCTATACTGCTTAATGTCCGCAAACGCAATTCGTTATTCGTATCAGCTTTTAAGCCCGCCATAGCGACGCTCCCTTCCCGCGTAATCAGCTAATGCTTTCTTGAGTTCTGCCTCGTCAAAATCCGGCCAATGTATATCCGTAAAGTAATATTCACTGTAAGCACTTTCCCATAACCAGAAGTTACTCAAACGAAGTTCCCCGCTTGTGCGAATAATAAGATCAGGATCAGGAACATCGGGAAGATAGAAATGATTGCGCAAGTCCTGTTCGGTTACGGGAGTTTGGGGGGGCGAGGCGATGAGGGAGTTCACAGCGTCAAGTATCTCTGCACGTCCGCCGTAATTTATGCAGAGAATGAAATCGAGTATCTTCTCGTCCTTAGTGTAATCTTCAGCCCATTGCATTTGCTGCAGTAATTCATAGGGCAATCTGTCTTTTCTACCGCAGAAACGTATTCTCGCACCTTCCGCCTTAACCTCGTCAACCTTTCGTCTGAGGTAATACCCAAAAAGCCTCATTAGCCCTGTAACTTCCATTATTGGCCTGTTCCAGTTTTCTGTCGAGAATGCGTATACGGAGAAGTAACGTATTCCCTCACGTTTCACGAGCCTTACCATGTCTTCAAGTTTCCGTAATCCTGCACGATGTCCCATAAGTCTGGGAAGATTTCTGCGTTTTGCCCAACGGCCATTGCCATCGAGAATTATTGCAAGGTGCGCGGGTATTTTCTTAGTATCTGCCATAATAAATTTTTCAGCTCCCTTAGTTGAGTTCATCTATTTTTGCCTTTAATGCTTTTACGTCCTGCCACGTGAGATATTTGGGGCTTCCTTCAGCTCTGGAGTCGTTTCTGAGGAGGTAGCTTGGGTGGAACATTGGGAACAGCTTAATTCCGCGCCAATCTATCCATTGGCCTCTAAGGCCTGTTATGCCCTGCTTGGTACCCAGAAGGTATTGCGTGGGAATATTGCCGAGAGTTACTACGATGTCAGGGTGTAACAACAACAACTGTGCTTCAAGGTATTCACTGCAAGCCTTAATCTCGTTCATATTTGGATTTCTGTTTTCTGGGGGGCGGCATTTGACGGTGTTGGTGATGTAGAGAGTACTGCGCTGAATTTTGCCGCCGTTTTCGAGTATTCCTGTGAGAAGCTGGCCAGCCTTCCCAACGAATGGCCTTCCCATAGTGTCCTCGTCAGCACCAGGAGCCTCTCCAACAATCATAACCCGGCAATCATATTCCGGGCCTTCACCGAAAACCGTATTACGTCTCTTATCGCACAGCCCGCACTTCCTGCACTCCGAAACTTTTTGCTTCAGTTCTTCCCATGCCGCCTTAATATCCATACTCATCACAAGAATATTTCATTTACTCTAATATTAACCTGCCTTATTTCCATTCCGGTAAAGTAGCTCAAACCCATTCTTATTTTACGCTGCAAAGTTTTTGCGATGGATAACGCGCTTCTTCCGCCGAGATTGAGGTCTATTGCCGCACTTAGTGATATTTTGTCATCATATGTCTCAATGTCTATACTGCGAATTTTCCTCACGTGATTTCCGAGTTCGAGCAATTTACGGCTCATTTCAAGTATAGCGTCAGAACCTATAGTAACCTTTCCGTTGAAGCTGAACAAGGGCTTAACGATGGTATTTCTGGCATCATCTTTATCGCGTCCCTTAAAGAAACCGCGTATCTGGCTGACGAGTTTACCCGCAAAGTTATGCTGTATCTGTGCTTTTGCGACTGGTACGACATGCTGTTTTTTCTCCTTGCGTTCACGTAATGCCGCGTCAATCTCCTCTGGTGAAGACACGTCCTCAATGTGAATGACTTTCACGGGGGGATTAAGACCTAACCTTCCCGTAATCTTCGCAATCATGGCCTCAGATGTTGCGAGTATCATAATTTTTTCAGGACAGTTCTTAGCGAGGTAGCCAGAAACTTCCTCTCTGTGTTCGGGGTACTCGAATATTGCACGTTTTATGGCGCGTAACCTGTTAATCTCGGACTTTGCACTTCTGCCGGCAAGTATTCTTCCGCGCGAAATCACAAGGCCGTCATCAATTATAACGTCTATACCGTTCTGCCTTGCGACAAGTGTAGCTCTGTGGCTTTTGCCAGTTCCAGCAGGGCCAACGAACGCAGTAACTTCAATTCCCGCCAGACCGTCAGACAAGCTCAACCCTCGCACCTAACCCGCGCAATTTCTGGTCAATGGCCTCATAACCGCGCCAGACGTGTATCATATCGTCAACGCGTGTTTCACCGTTAGCGGCAAGCCCGGCGATAATCAGTGCCGCCCCTGCCCGCAAATCGGTAGCCTTTACACTTGCGCCCTGAAGTCTCTCAACCCCGCGAATAATTGCGACATCACGTGAAATCTGAATATCAGCACCCATTCTGTTCAATTCCTGAGCATAGAGGAACCTTGCCTGAAAGACGCTTTCCTCAATCGTGCTGACTCCGCGAGCAATGGAGAGAGCTGCGGCCATTTGGGGCTGAGAGTCAGTGGGGAAACCTGGATAAGGCATAGTTTTTACGGTTATGGGGTGAAGTCTTTTTTTCGAGGGGAAAATCTCTACAGTTCCTTTCTTAACCGAGAACTTTGCGCCAGCCTCCTCAAGTTTTGCGAGTATAGCGTCAATGTGAGATGGCACAACGTCTTCAACCTTTATATGTCCATTGGTCATTACGCCTGCTAGAATGTATGTGCAAGCCTCTATCCTGTCGGGTATTACTCTCTCGTGTCCAGAATGAGCATGGTCTATTCCGAGAATGCGAACGCCTCCTGCGCCTTCTGTCTCAACAGTTACGCCGATACAACGCAAAACAGCGGCAAGGTTGTCGATTTCCGGTTCACGCGCGACGTTCTCGATTATCGTTTCCCCTTGAGCTAGAGAAGCTGCCATCATTAAATTTTCTGTTGCACCGACTGACGGGAAGTCGAGATATATTCGCCTGCCTCTGAGCCTGCTTTTAACGCTGGCATGTACAACGCCATTCTGTATATCAATTTCAGCACCCATTTGCTTTAAGCCTTTGAGATGGAGGTCGATGGGTCTGCTTCCGATGGAACAGCCTCCAGGCAGCGGAAGGGATACACGTCCGCAGTTAGCGAGCAGGGGGCCTAGAACCAGAGATGACGCGCGCATTTTTCGTGCTAAAGCCTCCGAGACTTCCCATTTCAGCTCATTGGGGACACGGAATATGACCTGTGATGTTTTAGTGTCGCGAATGGTCTCAACCTCAACGCCGAGTGATTGTAGCGTCTCTATCATTGTGCTAATGTCGTAGAGGTCAGGGACGTTATCGAGGGTAAGGGTCTGGCCTCGCAAAAGTAAACACACAGCCATTACGGGTAGGGCAGCGTTTTTGGCACCCTGAGTTTTCACCGTACCTTTGAGGGGAATACCTCCGTTAATTTTCATTACATTCTTGTTGTCTATGGTTCAATCCCTTCTTTCTGTTTAACTTTTCCATATTGCGCGGACACTTTTTGAGGCTGCTTCTTCAGAGAGCTGTAAATCTTCTGCAACCATACGAATAGCGTCCTCGATTGTTGCTCCAAGTCTCCGGCAAGTATCTACAACACCTTTAATCTTTCCGCGTTTTTCGCCTTTCCTTTCACGTTCCAGAGCATACGCTTCCGTAGCATACTCCTGGTCGAACAGTATCGTCATGATCTCGATAACCTCCTTCTTCCTGCCTTCAAGATATCCCCTCAGCACCCCTTCATTCTGGCATATTCGCATAGCGTTTTCGAGCGCGATTTTCTTGCGGCCATGAAGCCTTATCTGTTCGTCAAGCACTTTGCTGAATATTATGTACTGCCCGATAATATCATTCTTATTCCCAGAATGTATCACCTTCACACGCAAATCAATCTGTGAGTTAGGATTATGCCAGAAATCTTCACTTAATGAGATTACATCTTTCTCAATCTTGCGGTCTCCTGTGTATATTACGTAAAATTCAGCTTCAGGCAGATTAATTTTACGCGAACTGTAAACATTGCAACCCTCTCCGGTTATGTAGTCCTGATATGTCCCGGCAAGGTAAAGCAGTATCCTCACAAGAATATTTATGCTCCATGTTGACTGGGCTTCGGCAAAGATTATAAGCTTGTTCCTCACCAGCAACGCCAAATCATTATACTGCCCGTTCAAGATTACAGGATTAAGCGTAACCGGCTTTATATCGTCCTCCGTCAAGTCCGTCATCTCTGGGTGAAGTGCCTTCATCAGCTCCAGCCTGTATTTGGGTATGCTGAAAAGGTCAAGAAATATTGTGTTCTTGGCATCATGGCGTACTCTTGCCCCTTCAGTATTCATATTATTCCCTCCATAATCTCACGGTGAATTTTACAGCCTTTGCGGATTACTTAGCGGCATTGAGTATAAGTCCTCTCACGCTGTCGTTTTGCGCGTAATCGAGTACAGTTTTGCCATCATTACTTTTAGCGTTTATGTCTGCCCCTGCCTCTATTAAAGCCTTAATGACTTCGTGATTGCTATTGTTCAGAGCCGCCCTCATTAATGCTGTAATGCCTTGTTCGGTCTTAGCGTTGACGTCCGCCCCAAACTTGATGAGGGTCTGAATGCGTTGCGGATCGTGTTCTTGTCCATCGCCGCTTTCAGCAAATCCTCCGTTGCCCCTCCGAACGCCGACGAAACACACAGCGCAGCCAATACCGCACCCAATAATGCTTTCTTCATGACCTCATGACCTGCCGAAAAAATCTTTTACTGCCTCATGTATCTTAACACTAGCCGTTCCGTCCCCGAAAGGCTTCGTGTTCTTGCTAAGTATGGCGGCCATGTATTCAGGTTCATTCAGTATCTTCATGGCCTCACCGCGTATGTTCTCCCTGTCTGTCCCAACAAGAAGGCACGTACCCTCTGTGACGGCCTCCGGACGTTCCGAGACTGTACGCATTATCAGTACCGGCTTGTTCAGTCCCGTAGCTTCCTCCTGAACACCCCCGCTGTCCGAAAGTATGAACGTGCTTCGGCTCATTGCGTACACAAATTCAGGATAGCTCAAAGGCTCGGTGAATATAACGTTGTCGGAAAAATCTTTCAGTTCTGCGCGTATAACGTCCCTTACGGTCGGGTTCTTGTGCAGCGGTATAAGGAACATCACGTCAGCCCTCTCACGTATGACATCTTTCACAGCACCGCAAATGTTCACGAGTGGTTCTCCCCAAGATTCACGCCTGTGTGCAGTCATGAGGATTAACGGACGTTGCCCAACTACATTCAGGTATTCAGGCTCTTCCATTCCCTGCCGTCTGTCCAGAATGTCATAGAGTGCGTCAATAACCGTGTTTCCTGTAATGTATATGCGTTCCTGCGGTATACCTTCACGCCTGAGATTTTCGGCAGCTCCTCTTGTCGGCGCAAAGAAAAGACCCGCTATCCTGTCAGTCAGCACCCTGTTGGCCTCCTCTGGAAATGGAAGGGACAAATCACCGCTCCTCAGTCCCGCCTCTACATGGCCGGAGGGTATATGCCTGTAGAACCCCGCCAATGCTGCCGCGAATGTCGTTGATGTGTCGCCGTGTACGAGTATCATATCTTGAGGGTTAGCGTCAAGATATTCGCCAACGCCCTGAAGAACGCTGGAGGTAATGTGGTCGAGTGTCTGTCGGTCGCGCATTATGTGAAGGTCATAATCCGCCTTAATCCCAAAATCATCAAGTGCCTGTCTCAACATATCAGTATGCTGGCCCGTCGCAAGAACAGAAACTTTAAGCTCCGTATCCTTTCTGAGTTCCAGAATTACGGGTGCCATCTTTATAGCTTCCGGCCTTGTTCCTACTATACATGCTATACTTTTCATTATAATAACCTCAGATAAAGTCTCAATCCTGACACAAGCATAATCACCTGCAACGATAATATTATGCTGACGGTAAGAACGTTTGAGCCAGTGAGTGATATTAGTATGTGGTGAAGATGTTTTTTGTCCGGGTAAAACGGTGATTTCCCGCAGAGTATGCGTCTTGTGAACGCCGTCAACGTGTCAACAACAGGTATTCCGCCAAAAAGCACCAGCAGTAATACAAGCTCATGAAGCCTTATTCCCTGAAGGTTAGGCATTGAGAGGGATAGGAAGTGCGAGGCAAAAAGGTATCCCAGCAATGTACTTCCGCCATCTCCCAAGAATGTCTGAGCTGAAGGGAAGTTCCAGCAGAGTACACCGAGTGCCATTGCTCCCATGTATATCCCTGAATATGAGTGTCCAAGCAGAAAGAGTGCGCATGATGAGGCAATGAATATTGATATGCAGAGACCGTTCATGCCGTCAATGAGGTTATATGCACTGGTTACGCCGGCAAGCCAGATTATAGCAATTAATGTTACGGGAATGCTGAGATTGAGGGGCAATACTGCGAGAGATGAAGCGAAGATGTGAAGTCCAAGCCTGAGAAACGGAGATAGTGAACACATGTCATCAAGGTAGCCGCATAAGAATATTATTGTTGCTCCGGTTGCTATGTAACGCAGGAGGGGAATGTGCCCTGACATTACAACGGCCATCAGCATGTATCCAAGCCACAATCCTATTCCAGCACCGCGAGGCATGTTGCCCTTGTGAATTTTCCGAGCGTCAGGAACGTCTATTATCCCGTAAATACCAGCAAGCCTTATAGAAACAGGGGCAGTCAGACCGCCCCAGAAAAATCCCATAAGAAGGAATACGAATATTTTTACGTCAAGCATTATTGTGAGTTTTACTTTGTTCCGAAAAGCCTGTCTCCAGCGTCGCCAAGTCCAGGAACTATGTATCCGTGAGAATTTAGGTGAGAATCGAGAGCCGCCGCGAATATTCCGACTTCCGGGTGTTCTTTGTGGACGCGTTCTATGCCTTCAGGGGCAGCGATGAGGCAGACGAGGGATATTTTCTTTCCGCCGCGCTTCTTAATGAGGCTTATTGCCGCCGCAGAACTTCCGCCAGTTGCGAGCATTGGGTCTAGGACGAATATTTCGCGTTCCTCGATATCGAAGGGGAGCTTGCAGTAGTATTCGACAGGCTGAAGAGTTTCGGGATCTCGGTAAAGTCCGATATGTCCGACTTTTGCGTTTGGAACGAGCTGAAGTATTCCGTCAACCATTCCCAGACCTGCGCGGAGTACAGGGACGATTGCCATTTTCCTTCCTTCAATGGTACGGACAGTTGTCTCCTCTATGGGAGTTTTGACCGTCTTCTCTGTGAGGGGAAGGCTTCTGGTAATCTCGTAGACCATGAGGCCGGTAATTTCCTGAAGCAACTCACGGAACTGCTTTACGCTTGTTTCAGCGTCCCTGATTATGCCTACTTTGTGCTGTATGAGAGGGTGATTGAAGACAGTTATGCGTCCTCCGCCCTGAATGTGAACGTTGAGGGTTGACTGCTCCATCATGGCAATCTTGTTGAGCCTGCGTAAGTGCCTGCCACCCTCGAACGGTGTATCAAGCCATGTAGCTATTATTGCCGGTACATCTTCTGGCTTAATAGTTCTGCCGCCCATTGCGAGAACGTTAATGTCGTTGTGAGCTTTCGCAATCCTTGCGTGTTCTGGGGTATCACATGAGACTGCGCGAACGCCTGGAATTTTGTTTGCTGCGATGGAAATTCCGTAGCCTGTGCCGCACATGAGTATTCCTGCTTCTGCCGTCCCGTCGAGTATTGCTCCTCCAACGCGGAAGGCTGGGTCTGCGTAGCTGTCTTCGCCATCGTATTCGTATGCTCCCAAGTCGAGAACATCTATATTTCTTGTGCTGAGGTATTTTGTTACGGCATCTTTGAGTACAAATCCTGCGTGGTCTGTTCCGAGTGCAATTTTCATGGTGAGGTTATAACTCCTTCGTGGAAAATTTGGCCAATATTATAGCAACACCTAAGCTCCAGTGTCATTAAGTTAGTGAGAATGATTACGGCCTCTCTGTCTTACCTACACCATAAAAATTATAGTATTGCTTACCCAATCAGAACTCCCACTCAAGATACTTCGCTTTCTTTGCCTCCTCACCGCTGCCCTCACTAAAGAACGCCTTATACTTCCTTGACGAATGACGCTTAATCTTCGCCGTAAGAAGCTCTGCCCTTGCAATAACTTTATAGTTCTTGTCGAGAAACAGCATTGACCCGCCAAAACTGACATTATATTTCGTCCTGTTCCTTATCGTAACGTTAAGGCTGTTGAAGCTGTATGACACACTGCCGAACGATAACCCAGACTTCCCCCGTATTGCCCCATCTCGTATTACAGCCTCAGATATTCCGGCAAACATGGCAACAGCAAGAATTACAGCCGCGAATTTGCATACCCTCTTCAATTTTTATGCACTCCCTGTGAAAATATATATTGTGAATTATAACAGTAAGGAGGCTTGTTGAATGTCGGATTTTGAACGCCCACCCTTCTTCCCCATGATGGTAAATCTTCATGGTAAGCGCGTTATTGTAGTTGGTGGCGGCAATATTGCTTCAAGGCGTGCAGATACATTGTTGCGTTGCGGTGCTGAAGTTGTGGCGGTAAGTCCTGAGTTCTGCGATGAATTTCCCAAAAATACATATAGGGTTACACGTGAGTTTCTTCCGAAAGACATAGCATGTGATGTATCTCTTGTTGTTGCGGCAACCAATAACCGTGAGACAAACAGGCTCATTCATGATACCGCGAAGGCTCTCCATATCCCCGTGAATGTCGCTGACAGCCAGGAAGAATGCGACTTCTTTTTCCCATCTCTGATTAACTGCGGGAATGTTTCTGTCTCAGTATGTACTGCCGGATTATCGCCAGAACTTACCCATTTACTCTCAGATCGTTTGCGCAAGGTATGGGCTTCATGGGTTGAACGCGAGATGAAGGAATGTATCACTGCAAAAGGCCTCAACAATGCTTCCTCTATTAGTTTGACCGATAAAATATTCCTATCCGGATCAACAGTGCAAAATAATCACAAAATACGCTGAATACCTGATTTTACCCTGTGTTATAATAGCCGCAATCAAGGAAGGGTGAAGCAGCCGCCTTATGTAGGTATTTTTTACTACCGCGTTTTATGTTATAATACTTAGCGGCCAAACTTGATTACAATTTCAGAGGTATCAAAAATTTCATGTCGTAGATTACGTAATTGCGCGGCAAGTCGGGAGGAATTATTTTTGAGATCGGATCGTGAGAGACTGCGGGACTCTTACCCCTATCATGGAGCGAGAGCTAAACCACGCGGAAAGAAACATGCAGGAGTTTCATTGGGCTTCTGCTGGGGATTTGGGTTTGTTGTTTGCCTGACGTTCGGGCTTGCGTCATTCCTTATGTTTTCGGCAGGACACTTCAGCAGTTTTTCACCAAATTTTGGTGTTGAACCGGCACACGGAGGCATTGATGATAACTTTGCTTCCTCTCGTAACCTTCTTGACGTTGAAGTTACGGATCTGGACATATCTGAAGGCGAAGATCTTTACGCACAGGCATATGACAGTACCACAATGGAAGAGTTCGGCCCGCTTCCTTCTTATCTTTCGGATTATGAGAGCATAACATTGAGTACTTTTGATGACGGAACAAGGCTTAATGCTCCGGACGATGAGGAAGAAGAGGACGATACCGAAGAGATACGCACTCCGGCAATGAAGGCAAATGCAGACCAGCTTCTTTTGACGGAAAACGGCCCAGTGTGGCGCGAACATGCTGTAAAAAGCGGCGAGACACTATCGGACATAGCACAGGCGCATGGAAACATTACGGCTCATGACATTCTCAGGGCAAATGGTCTTAAAGACGCTAACAGGCTCGCAGAAAATCAGTTATTGCTTATCCCAAATGATCCAGGAAAAGTTGAAGACACATTCGATGAAGTCAGGAAAAGACAGATGGTCATTGCGGCGAACAATGAAAAGTTTGTTCCTGTGAGGACGCATGATTATGTCGTAGCCCCTGGTGATTCGCTCTGGTCGATAGCGCAGTCGCAGAAGATTGAAATCGACTCCATAATCGGAAGCAACAACTTCAAAAGTTCTGCAGCATTAAGGCCGGGTCTGAAACTCAGGATACCCAATCAGGAAGGAATATTCTACGAGCTTAAAGACGGCGAGAAAGCTGAAGACATAGCGAGGCGTTACCGTGTCAGCATGAACAAAGTACGTCTCGTCAATGAGGGCGTTGATGTTGCGTTGCTGAAGAAAGGCGATGAACTTTTCCTTCCAGGAGCAAAGCCGGAAGCAGTCAGGGAAGCCAAACCCAGTGTAAAAGCTGCCGAAGTCAAGAAGCCTGAGCCGGCAAAGAAGACTGCTCAAGCCGCCAAGACATCTACGAAGTATGAGAGACAGCGCGGAGAAGTTGCGGTGAGAGCTACAGGGTTCAGGTGGCCTATCATGGGGAGGATAAACAGCCCATTCGGCTGGAGAACCCACCCCATAACGAGGCGCAAGGATTTCCACACTGGTATCGACATCAAGGCTAACAGGAATGATCCCATAAAGGCGGCAGGTTCCGGCCATGTAATATATTCCGGCTGGATGGGCGGATATGGGAAAGTTCTTGTAGTTGAGCATAACAACGGGCAGTCAACGCTTTATGCGCATTGCAGTACATTATTGGCAGGAAAAGGAGCTAACGTATCATCAGGCCAGCTTGTCGCGAAAATCGGAACTACAGGACGTTCAACAGGGCCGCATTTACACTTTGAGGTCAGGAACGGAAACAGCCCGGTCAACCCGATAAAGTACCTGAGCAGGTAAAATGTCGAAATATGTATTCATAACAGGCGGAGTAGTCTCGTCATTAGGCAAGGGAATAACGGCAGGATCAATCGGTACATTGCTGAAGAAGCGCGGTCTCAAAGTCTCAATATTGAAGATAGATCCATATCTCAACGTTGACGCAGGGACGATGAACCCTTTTCAGCATGGTGAAGTTTTCGTAACAGATGATGGAGCGGAAACGGATTTGGATCTCGGCCATTACGAGAGGTTTATTGACGAGACACTCAGCGAAAAGAACTCAATCACAACAGGCAAAATATATTCCAGCGTCATACAGAAGGAGAGGCGGGGAGATTACTTGGGCGGAACAGTTCAGGTAATCCCCCACATCACTAATGACATTCAGGAACGCATAATCAGAGCAGGTTCGGGGCTTGATGTCCTGATAGTCGAGATAGGCGGGACTGTAGGAGACATTGAGGGCCAGCCATTTCTTGAAGCAATACGTCAGATGGCAGTGCGCGCAGGACGTGAAAACGTTGTGTACTGTCATGTTACGCTCATTCCATACCTTGAGGCCGCGAAAGAACTCAAAACCAAACCGACACAGCACAGCGTTCAGGAATTGCGCAGGATAGGCATTCTCCCCAACATTCTCGTGTGCAGGACAAGTCATGCGATGGATATCGGCATGAAGAACAAGATAGCGTTATTCTGCGATGTACCGCAAGAAGCCGTCATAGAAGTACGTGATGAACCTACAATCTACAACGTTCCCATAAGCCTTCACAAAGAGGGGCTTGATGATTTAGTCTTGAAGTATCTTGGTCTCCCTTGCGACAATGAACCAGACCTAAGCGATTGGGCAAAAGTTGTGGACAGGTACATGAACCCTCCCGAAGAAGTAAAAATCGCTCTCGTAGGAAAGTACGTTCAGCACAAGGACGCGTATTTGAGTGTTGTCGAGGCACTTCATCACGGCGGGATTGCCCATAACGTCAGGGTGAACATAGTATCCGTTGAGGCTGAAGACCTGGAACGCTCTAACACTGCGGAAATACTGAAGTTTGCTGACGGGATACTGATACCGGGAGGCTTTGGCGAACGCGGAGTTGAAGGAATGATTGCCGCCGCAAAATATGCCCGCGAAAACAATGTACCGCTTTTCGGCATATGTCTTGGTATGCAGATGATGGTTGTGGAATTTGCCCGCAACGTCTGCAAGCTGCACGAGGCTCACAGCAAGGAAATGAACCCCGCAACAATACACCCCGTCATTCACCTTATGGAAGAACAGGAAAACTTGAAGGATTTGGGCGGAACTATGAGGCTTGGAGCTTACCCATGTGATTTGGCCTATGGCACGAAGTCGGCGCAGTCTTATGGGACACTTCACATTACGGAACGCCACAGACACCGCTACGAGTTCAACAACGCTTATCGTGAACGTCTGGAGAATGCAGGGCTGAAGATTGCCGGAGTATGTACAGAGCGTGATTTGGTGGAGATTGTGGAACTGCCGGAACATATATGGTATGTTGGCGGACAGTTTCACGGGGAGCTGAAGTCTAGGCCGACTAGACCTCACCCGCTGTTTGACGGTTTCATCAAGGCATCGTCAGAATATATGAGGAACAGAGCAAAGGAGGCTTAAAGCACATATGAGGAAGGCTGTTACAGCTGTGTTAATGCTGTCGCTGGTGCTGTCATCGTCCGTATGTATGGCATCTGAGGCAGTCCCCGACCCGGATCTGAACGGAGGTTCTTCCCGTCAGATGATGGAGCAGATAGAGAAGATAATATACGGCTATGTTTCACAGGGAGGTCTAATCGAGAGATTAGGCAAGGTTGAGGAAGATTTGTTTGGAAGGAGTTTGCCAGGAACAATCGCTGAAAGACATGCGGCAATCCTGAATTTCATTGACACCGGTACAGATGAACAGCCTTCTATGATGTTCAAGCTGGGAGTTGCCGAATGGGTTGTGGACAAGAAGATTAGAGCATCAGAACCCGCAGCGAAGAGGCTTGAGGACTTGGAGACAAATCTTACGGGTGCATCACGAGCGGGAAATCCCATAGTTATGCGAGTTGAGAGCCTTCTCGCAACCCTCATAATGGATCCCGTAACAGCACAGCCCGTAACAATTCCGAAAGATACAACTATGAAGTTCAGGTTTATGGACGAACTCAGCCCCGCAACGTCAAAAGCCGGCGATTTTGTGAGGCTTGAGCTTGCGAATGACCTAATCGTCAACCAGTGTCTTGCTGCTCCGGCCGGCTCATTGCTCATTACGGAAGTGCGAGAAGTTAAACGTCCCAGAATGTTCGGGATACCTGGTGAAGTCAGGCTGTCATTCAACGAACTTAAACCTTTAGGGCCGCAGAGACCTCCAGTGTGGGTTGGGGCAGCGGCTCAGAATGCCATCAAGGAAGCCCGCAAAGCAGGAGACAGAGGAGAAGGCGCAATAGTCGGTGCAGGTGCAATGAGCATAGCGGGTGCGGCATTGCTTGGGCCTGTGGGACTTGTAAGCGGTGTGTTCATACGCGGAAATTCGCTGAAGATTGCGGCAGGTTCGGTAACGTTCGTGCAGACTTCGGGGGATTGCACTGTTTCGGCGTACCCCATACCGATAAGCCTACAGACAAGTACGAACAACATAACCAGCACCACAACGCAGACACGCACGAATGCTTCAGATACGTCAGGTTACAATCCGGACAGGGACACTATAATCAAAGGGGACGTATTTAACCGCAACACTTATGGTATGCCAGCAGATACAACAGGAGGAGACTTTGAACTTCCACCGGAACAGCAGGTACGGTAACACCAGAATATTATTACTCGCCATGATATTAGTGGCGGGTATTTTTTTTACGCGCTCATATGGTGCGGAGAGCAATCCTTATGACGAGACGATAAGGATACTTGAACGCTGGACATCATCGCATTGGGGACAGGATTGTTTTGTTTGGGTGGTGCGTTACCCGGAAGAGCTTGCAGTTCCATGGGCAGAGGCAGAGGCTCTTAGGTCAGGAATGAATGAGGCAGAACAGGAACGTTTCAGAAAAAATTTTGTCTCAGAACTGAAACTTGATACATCGGAGACGTTTCTCGTAAGCGTTTACTCTTTCGGTGCAAGACCTATAAACCTTTCACCAGTACGTGATAATGTCTCGCTGCTGTCGTCATCAGGTGAACGCATAAAACCTACGCGTTACGACAACAGTCTGGATAATCCTTCGGGAGGGGTAGTGCAGGGGTTGGTGTTTTTCCCGAAGCAGAAGAACAAGGATTACGTTATAGGTGTCAAAGGCATTGGACGCAATGAACGGATATTTTCTTTTGCACCGCAGGAAATCCCCGCACCTGTTCAGGAAAAGAAGCCTGCCGAAGTCGTCGTTGTGAACCTCCCCAAGCGTCAGCCCCGAAGGAAGCCTGAACCCGTGAAAGAACCTGAGCCTCCGCCTCCGCCTATGATACCGGTAAGGCCGATAAAGCCGTTGTTTCAGGAGCAGTCCAGCGACATGGCCGGTTTTGTGAAATCCGTGCAGGAACGCGGGAATAACAACTCCCCCGTAGATGTATCGTCAAAATCATCGCCTTCAAAGCAGGCAAGGCAGACTAATTCGGATAACGCGTATGTGAGCCGTGAAAGTGTGTTGCGCAGGTTTCTGAACTTCTGGGCGAATAATGCTCCAGGCGAGATGTATGATATGTTGTCGGAAGTGTCGAAGAAGCAGATTTCCCGTGAGAATTTCTCAAAGGAAGTAATGAAAGCCAGTGATATGCGTGCAGGGCTGAAGGGTGAGTACAGGATTGACTGGATAGGTGAGGAACGCGCAAAGGTTATCGTTACACACAAAACGCTGGTGTTCAAGTCTGTTGCAACGAGGACGCTTGGGGTTACGAGGGAAGGGTCATCGTGGCGGATAGTGTGGTAAATCATAGGAGTTCAGAGAGAGCCATAGATGCGGACAGTAAAATCAAAATCCGCATGGTAAACTAACACAATCAGAGTTAAGGAGGAATTTCGCCATGTTCAATCGCAAATGTTTAGTCATTGCTGCTGTTCTGTCGTTCGCTGTAACGGCTGAGAACGCATTATTCTGGAAGATGAATGACTAACAATGAAACTCAGGATTACCCCAGCAAAAATATTACTCCTCCTCGTATCTTTCGGTCTCGTTGTCCTCGTCAGGTACGCAATCCGCGACATCAACCTCAACGTTGACCTCCTCCGCGAAAGCCTCATGAACATGCCCGGTATCGTTATGGAGAACATCAGGCTCTCCCGCGAAGTCTCCGGCGACATCTGGCGCGTCAGAATACCATACCTTGAACGCGAAGGAGATACCATCAGCATGAAATCCCTCGATATACTGCGCGAAATTTCTGGCGATAAAGGCGAATGGACATTTTTCGGGAAATCAGGAGTGTATTCCCACGATGAGAAAGCTGCAAGCATTTCAGGCCTTGAAGGCACTCTCGATGACACCAAACGCTCATGGAAACTCGAAAGTCCCAAACTTACATGGCAGGAAGAACGTAACACTTTCACATTCCCTGACGGCCTCACAATATTTGACGGCGAATTTCTATTGCGCACTCCAATCGCAAGCATGGATAACTCCGGCGTGATATTATTAGATCATGGAGGCGTAATTAAATGGCTAAAACCCTTAAAGCATTAGTATTATCTTTGGCATTAACTCTATCTCTAGCTAATATAATATATTCTGCTGACTTCAAAGACTATGTACAGGAAACTCAGGAAGATACACAGAATACTAACTCACCAGAACATGTTACCCTTAATGCCGACCGCGTATCGTTCAATGACGAAACTGGCCACGCTTACGCCGAAGGTAACGCAGTATTAACCTACAACGACACTAAAATACTGGCAGAACGCATAGAGTATGACGCAGATACCCAGAAAGTTCAGGCAATGCCATTGCCGGGCGAGAAAATATTGCTCACAAACGGTCAGAGAACTCTCAGGGGAGACCGCATAGATTATGACCTCAACAGCAAAGAAGGAATACTCACGGGAGCTATAACACGTCTTGCTGTCGGAGAGGACGGAGGAGTGCTTTATGTCTATGGCAGCGAAATAGATGTAATCCCTTGGGAGCTTGCTGAGGAAAGAGGACTTGTGAAGGGAAGCCCTGAAGACTACTTAATACAGTGGCGTGATGTTATACTCACAACTTGCGCCCTTGACCACCCTCATTACAGGCTTGAGTCGAAAGCTATAACCTTCATTCCAGGCAGAAAGGTTACGGCAAAGAGACCGCGAGTTTATCTCGGCAATAAATACCTCTTCACTTCACCCCTCGATTATGCCGTCCAGCTCAAACGCAAGGCAGTATCATATTCATTCCTTCCCTACTTCCGCAGAAGCAACACAAGAGGCACAGGCGGAGGAATTACAGGTACTATTGGCTGGGACACAGGTTCGGCATCATTGGGACTGTCATACGCAAGCAAAGCAGGTTTCGAGTACATGTTCAGCATTGAGCAGGAGCTTAACGCCGACTTCTCAATCTCAGCAGGCATAGAACATTCATGGGACGATGAATGGGACGACAGAGTATGGAGACCTTTCGCAGCGTTAATGTACAGCCATAACGGTTGGGACGCAAGACTATCATGGTCAAAGAACGAATACATTTCAGACCAGAAGGACAGTATCGAAGACTTCAAGGGCAGATTAGACCGAAGACCTGAGTTTACAGTTTGGGCACCATGGTTCAACAAGTTCGAGACGTGGCACAGGTTTTACGCCTCTTACGGGAGCTACAAGGAAACAATACTCGGACAGCCTGACGGTAATTCTACATCGCGTTACGGTATGGGTTTCAGGAGTTATTTTGAGCATTCACTCAACAAAGCTGATACTGTCGAGATATTCACAGACAGCGCGGGAGTTATGTGGTTCTATGACCGTGAAGACGCTGACCACGAAATGTTGAGGAGTTTTACTGGATTACGTTATAAAATAGGTGCTGTAGAATTAGGAACAGGATACGAGAGGCAGTACACATGGGGTGAAAGCCCTATGCATTGGGATCAGTATAAGGACAGAAAGAGGATACACCAGAAAATCCGATTCCCGTTAGGCCGCGAGGTTTATACGGTGTTTCGCGGAAGTTATGACCTTGACGAGGACATTATTGACGAAATGCATTACAGCCTGCAATGGGTAACTGATTGCATGATATGGGATATCCACTACAAGAATGACAGAACATCTGGCGGAGATGATGAGATTGGCTTGTCGATAGCAATACGGGCATTCCC